>JABMPC010000074.1 GCA_013203905.1 Chlorobium sp.
AACTTCCGCAATTTTAGAGGCAAGTGCCAGTGAATGAAAGGGGCACTCAAAAAGCGGATAATGCATCGCCTCCACCTCATGGTAGTGGATGTTGGAGGAAAAAGCTCCGAGCCGGAACGGTGCCGACTGACTGAAAAAATGTACCGTATGTCCTTTTAAGGCCAGAGCCTTGCCCAGCTCTGTTGCAACAGCGCCGCTTCCTCCGTAGGTATGCTGGCACGATATTCCGATTTTCATCTGCGTGGGGTAAAAATTAATGGCCACTAAGGCGGCATCATGCTTCAAAATAGCAAAAAAACATCCTCTCCCACCCCTCATGAAAGCTCCGCAACTGAAGCTCCCCGGCAGATTATGACAGGTGAGGGAATAATAGTATTATGGATCACCATGGACGCAAACAAGAAAAAAAAGCGGGTCGCATTCACCTCGGTTCTGGCCAGCGCACTGCTCACTATCATGAAGCTGGTGGCAGGTCTTATGACGGGCAGCATCGGCATTCTCTCGGAAGCCGCTCACTCCCTGCTTGATTTCGGGTCTGCGGCAATGACCTGGTTTGCCGTTGGCATGAGCAGCAAGCCGGCCGACCGCAAACACCATTACGGCCATGCTAAAGTGGAAAGCATCACAGCGCTTATTGAAACAGGGCTGCTCCTTGTCACAAGCGTCTGGATCATTTTCGCGGCAACAGAGCGGCTGCTTGGCGGAGAGGCGGAAGTTGAGGTGACCTGGTATGCCATAGCCGTCATGCTCATCTCCATCATTGTCGACTTTTCAAGGGCGCGGGCACTCAGTAAAGTGGCAAAGGAAACCAACAGCACGGCACTCGAGGCGGATGCACTCCACTTCAGCTCCGACATTCTCAGTTCTGCGGTGGTTCTCATCGGCCTGTTCTTTGTTTCGAAGGGAATATTCTGGGCTGATGCTGCAGCCGGCATCGTTGTGGCCGTTGTAGTCGCCCGGGCTGCATTCCAGCTCGGGAAAAAAACCATCGACATTCTGACCGATGCTGCACCTGAGGGCATTGCAGACCGGGCCGAAGAGCTTGCCAGGCTGGTGCCGGGCGTCATCAGCATTGAAAAAATCCGCGTTAAGCCTACAGGCCCGCAGGTATTCATTGAAATGAGCATTGCCGTCAACAGGACCCTTTCGGTTGAAAAGGTCCGGGACATCTGCACTGCCATTGAAGAGAAGGTACACGGTGCATTCCCTGTGGCTGATATGACCATCCATACCCATCCGGTTGCCCTGACGGGAGAATCCATTGCTGAACGGGTGCATGTCATCGGTCTCAACCATGGGCTGCATGCCCACAACATTGCCACAAACTTCAGCGATGGTGCACGACTTATAACCTTTGATGTGGAAGTTGACCAGCGTCTGAGAATAAAAGAGGCGCATAAGGCGGTCACCGCCCTTGAAGATGAACTGCAGAGGGAGTTTGATGGCAACCCTGAAATCTGCATTCATCTGGACCCCCTACGCTGTGAAGAGCGGCGCACCTCGTTGCTGCCGGAAGAGGAAGAGAGGGCCCTGAAAAAAATCATCACAGACGCGGCAGCCACCATACCGGCCATTGCCGATGTGCACGACATCACGATTCTGAAAACGGAAAAAGAGAAACGGTTCGTCACCCTGCACTGTTCGTTTCAGGAAGATGTTCTTATTGAAGATGTCCATGAGCTGACCAGCCGTCTTGAGGGGGCGATATACCAGGCCATTCCTCTGGCGTGCAGGGTTATCATCCATGCTGAACCGCTGAGAATCTAAAACGCTGTCACCACAAGATAGGATAAGTAGGCTATGTAAACGGAAAGAAGCACCGCTCCCTCAAGACGGTTGATTCTCCCTGTCCCGGGGCCGCGAAAGCCGAAACCAAAGAGAAACAGCGAAATTGTCAGTAGTCCCATCACCGGCAAATCACGGGTAAAGACTTCCGGATTGACAGGAAAGGGATGGATGACTCCGGCAACACCCACCACAATCAGCAGGTTGAACATATTG
The DNA here is from genome assembly GCA_013203905.1 of Chlorobium sp. Lineage (GTDB taxonomy): Bacteria > Bacteroidota > Chlorobiia > Chlorobiales > Chlorobiaceae > Chlorobium. Next base: position 2,002 of record JABMPC010000074.1, read on the forward strand.
GAACCCAAGACATTGCCAAGAGCGATGTCGTGCTGGCCTTTTCGTGCTGCAATGATGGAAGTGACCAGCTCCGGCAGCGAGGTGCCAATTGCCACAACAGTGAGGCCGATAACCAGATTGCTCACGCCAAGCATGTCGGCAATCCCGACCGCACCCCATACAAGCATTCGAGAGCTTGCAATAAGAAGCACCAGACCGCTGCCGACCAGCAGGAGCGACTTTCTGAGCGGCATGCAGCGCTCCTGAAGGTCCTGCTCAATCTCCTCACTCAGTGCGTCCCGTTTTTTCCGCAATCCGACCACGAAGGTCCACCCCAGCATGCAGCAGAAGAGAGCAAGGAGAAGAAGAGCGTCAATCATGGAGAGTTCTCCATCCGAGAGCTGGAGGGCAGAAACAGCTGCAATGGCGGCAAGAATGGGAAGTTCTTTTCGCAGAATGCCGGACTCAACGACAATCGGGCTGATGAGTGCCGTGAGTCCCAGAACAAGCGCTATATTGGTGATGTTTGAGCCATAGGCGTTGCCCAGAGCCAGATCGGGGTTCCCCTCAAGCGAGGCAAGCACCGACACGGCAATTTCAGGAGCCGAGGTACCAAAGCCCACAACCAGCATACCGATAAGCAGTGAGGGCATCCCGAAATGGTCGGCAAGCGCAGCCGAACCCTCTATGAACTTTTCGGCACTCCACATAAGAATAGCCAGTCCGCAGATGATTGCCAGAGAAAAAAGAAGCATAGTGAGGAAGAGGGTGAGGATGATGAAAAATTCTTTGAGTGAAGCAAGGTAGACGCATCTGAATTAAAAACCAACTTACAAGACCACCACCATGCCACACACTGTTTGCGTCACCGGCGCATCAGGCTATATTGCCGCCCACATCACTGAAAAACTGCTCGCAAAAGAGTTTCCTGTTCGGGGCACCGTCCGAAAAAGCCCGGATGCATATCCTTTTCTTTCCTCCCTGCCGGGCGCTGGCACGCACCTTCAGCTTTTTAGGGCCGATTTGCTCACTGAGGGCTCTTTCAGTAAGGCCATGCAAGGCTGCAGCACCGTGATGCATACGGCCAGCCCCTATGTCATTAATGTGAAAAACCCGCAAAGGGATCTCTTGGATCCGGCTATCAAAGGAACACTGCAGGTGCTTTCATCGGCAATGAAGACTCCGTCTGTCAAGAGAGTCGTGCTGACCTCATCAGTCGCTGCAATTACCGATGAACCCGACAGTTCAAGGGTTTTATCTGAAGAGGACTGGAACACCCGTTCCTCCCTCAACAGAAACCCCTACCATTTCGCAAAAACAATGGCCGAAAGGGCTGCATGGGAGTTCATGGAAAAGCAAAAGCCGGGGTTCAGCCTTGTGTGCATCAACCCCTCCATGGTCACAGGCCCCTCACTCGGTCCCGGCCTGAACACCACCAACGGCATGATTGGCGACATCATGAGCGGGGTCTATCCCGGCATCATGGACCTCAACTGGGGCTTTGTTGATGTTCGCGATACGGCCGAAGCCCATATGCTTGCCATGGAGACCCCCGAAGCCTCCGGCCGCTATATCTGTTCTGCTAAAGAGCTGCACATGCGCGACCTCGTCCACCTGCTCCGCTCCTCGGGATTTAGCCGCTACCGGCTTCCGAAACTTGACTTGTCGGGGCGCTCAGGAACTGCACTCATGAAGGTGCTCTCATGGACACAGCCGAAAAATACGGGGACATTTATCCGGACGCATATAGGGCGCAGCGTCCATTACAGCAATGCCAGAATTCAGCGGGAACTCGGGTTGACCTTCAAGCCGGTGGAGGAGAGCATTGTTGAGGCAGTAGAAGACCTGATACGGCACCGTCATCTCCCCGACAAGAGATAAGGCTTCCCTTCAGCGGCGGAAGAGCTGAAAGAATGGCATGCGGGAAAAAATGGCATGTTCTCCGACTGTTCTCATACGCTGGACTCGGCGCCGCTTTTGGAGCGTTTCAGGAATCAGGAGAATCGCTTCCCCCATCGCCCTGAAAACGGCGCCGGCTTTGGCGAGCCCTCCCGGATAGCGGGTGAGATAATAGGCAGCTGCTGCCAGTTCCATAAAAAAACGAAGAGAAAGAATGACCGGCAGTGCGCCGCCACCCCGATTTTTCAGGAGCATCAGCAGGTTGTTGCGATGGTTGAAAAACACTTTTTCCGGTGACCCCTCGCCAAGCGATGCACCACCCTCATGCAACACAACTGAATCGGGAGCCGAGCGGACCCTGTACCCTGCAAGCTGCAGCCGCCAGGCAAGGTCAATCTCCTCCATGTGCATGAAAAAGTCTTCATCAAAACCGCCAACTTCCTCCACGGCCGCACGGCGCACAAACATTGCAGCTCCCGATGCCCAGAAAATATCCTGCGGCTCGTCATACTGGCCGCGGTCTGCTTCAGCTCCCGTCATTGTGCGTCCAAGACAGTATGGATAGCCGAGACGGTCAAGCATGCCGCCGGCTGCACCGGCATAGTCAAACATCCGTTTTGGTCCGGCCACCCTTTTGGTGGAAAGAATTTTCGGTTGCAGGGCCACCACGGACGGATCGGCAAGGGCCGCTTCAACCAGAGGATTGAGCCAGTCTCGGCGGGGAAGCGTGTCATCGTTCAAAAAGACGACAAAGTCCGCTGAGGAGTGCTTCAGCCCTTCATTGCAGCCTCCGGCATACCCTCGGTTTTCGGGCAGTCTGAAGAGAGTTGCATTGGGATACTCGTCAAGCAGAAGCGCGAGGCCGGGAAGGCTCCCGCCATTGTCAACCACAATAATGTGCATTGAAGGGTAGCTGGTGTCGGCAAGCGCCTTCAAACAGCGCTCCAGCATGTCGCGCCTCAGATAGTGGGGAATGATGATGTCAACAGTCGGCAAGACGGCAGTGGTTGTGTCCATTGAAATGGCAGCCCCCTCAGCGCAATGTGCGCCAGAACTCTCCGGCAAGACGGGCGGCCTCCTGAGGCGTTCCGGCCGAAGCAATGTTCTGCAGAAGGGCGGTTCCAACAACGGCTCCATCGGCAAGCCTCCACATATGCTCCACCCTCTCGCGGTCTTTGATGCCGAACCCGACAACAAACTTCTTTTTCGCATGCAGCCGAACCCGTTTCAGGTAGTCGTCAACCGAAGCTTCAGTGTCGCCCTGGGAAAGCTTGGCGGTTCCTGTGGTGGCGTTGACGGCAAGACAGTAAGAAAAATCAGTGGACATTGCATCGATCATCTCGATTCGTTCCGGCGGCGTGACGGGTGAAATCAGGAACACCACAGCCATATTGAACGCTTTGGCCCGCTCCAGAAACTCGCCCGCCTCCTCGGGTGGAAGGTCTGGCAGAAGCAGTCCGTCAACACCTGCCTCGGTGGAATCGGTGAGAAAACAGTCTCCGCCATAGGCAATCAGGGGATTACAGTACCCCATCAGAAGAATGGGGATGGTTATTTTCCGGCACCCCTCTCCCCTGCGTGCCCGTCCAACAATATCCAGCAGCCGGTGAAGCGTTACCCCGTTGGCTATCGACCTGTGGGCCGCTTCCTGTATTACCGGTCCGTCGCCAACAGGATCCGAAAAAGGGATACCCAGTTCAATAATATCAGCCCCGCTCTCCTGAAGTGCCTCAAGCACCGGCAGCGTTGCGCCCGCAACAGGAAACTCGGGCATATAATAGGCAAGCAGCAGCTTTTTATCCTGACGGAGCAGTGCGGTAATTCTGTTTTCAGTCATAACAAGAGCCCGATCAGGGTCTGAAAAGAAGTTGCGGAATCACGAAAATATCAAGTACCATGGAGACCATTGTTATCATATGCACAACAACGCTTCCCCATACATTTCGGGTTTTAAGCACAAGGTAGCCACCAAGAACACCAATGGGAACAGCCATCATGGCCATGAGCGCGCGCTCTGTAATACCCACCGGCGCAACGGGCAAAATGGTTCAGTGCGTAGAGCACGGTGGTCAACAGAACAGTCAGATGGGGATTGAAGCCCTTTTCAATCAGCGACGAAAATAGTACCCCGCGCCACAGAAGCTCTTCAGCGAGAATAAGAATCGGGAAAAGATAGAGCAGAGAGCGGTGCACGAGAAGTGTTTGCATCTCCACCATCGGAGCCCCGCCGCTTTTGTAGTAGAGGATGGTGTTGGTAATGTCCATAAGGAAAAGTACAGCACCTGCAAGCGCACCCCAGAAAAGGGAGCGGCCGGCATTGCCTCCCGCGAGCCATATCTGTTGACGGCCAGTACCGGTCCTGCCAAGAAACAGCACCAGAGCTAAGGAACCGGCAACATACACAAACAGCGCAGGCCATTCCTGCCAGGGGGTAAAATGACCGACCAGGCCTGAGAGCCAGATCAGCCCCACAAGAGCAAACGAGAGCAACAAACGGAGGGTCAATGGCGCTGAGGACGATGAGGAAAGAGTGGGAGAGTTCATGAGAATGGACTGTTTACTTCCTGATGGATAAGCGGACAGTTGGGCTGCTATGAATGAATATACTGTGGACGGACCTCATAGTCAATCGGGTCACGAACCCCTGCAAGCTCAAAAGCCCTGAGGCGGCGGGCACAGCTGTCACACACCCCGCAGGCCTTTCCTTCACTTTTATAACACGACCAGCTATGGTGGAACGGGGCGTCAAGCTCCATCCCTTTTTCAACAATACCCGCCTTCTGCATGGCAATC
>JABMPC010000075.1 GCA_013203905.1 Chlorobium sp.
GGCATCTCAAGGGAGGCTCTGGAGAGGATTGTCAATACCCGTCCGCTTATGACCGCTGAAGAGGCTACCGGCCTCAAGCTGGTTGACGGGACGGTGTCGGCGTGGCAGCTCCAGCCGTCGTTGGAGAAAAAAATGACCGGCCGCTTGCTGGAGGAGGAGAGTGATTTTTTTGTTGACGCTCGCCGTTACAGCTCGTCGTTCGACAGTCCGCTTCAGCATGAGGGACGGGAGAAGATCGCTCTGTTGACGATTTCGGGGCCGATAGTTCCAGCTGGTTCTGATGGAGTTGAGAGTATAGGAGGGGGTGCGGGTGAGAATCAGCTGCATCGTTCTCTTGGCAGGGCCCTTTCCGACAATACTATTCGGGCGGTCGTGTTGCGCATTGACAGCCCGGGAGGGGACGCTGTGGCATCGGCTTCAATGCTGGAGATGCTTGACTCGGTCGGGGTGAAAAAGCCCCTTGTCGTTTCCATGTCGGGGGTTGCCGCTTCGGGTGGATATATGGCGGCTCTTGCGGGAAAAACCATCTATGCCTCACCCCTCACCATTACTGGTTCCATTGGTGTCTATGCCCTCAAGCCGGAAATCAGCGGACTTGCCGAAAAGACGGGACTCGGGCGCTCCGTTGTGAGGAGAGGGCGATATGCCGACGCCAATTCCCTTTTCAAGCCTCTTGACGGCGAGGAGTACAGAATGTTCATGATGGCTTCGGGTGAAATCTACCGGGATTTTGTGGAGAAGGTTGCAGCATCAAGAAAAATGTCGTTTGCGGGTGCCGATTCCCTTTCCGGCGGACGGGTATGGACGGGACGACGGGCGCTTGAGGTTGGGCTGGTTGACCGCAGTGGGGGCCTGTTCGACGCCCTCCGGGAGGCGCAGAGGCTTGCGGGCATTGACAGTACCCGCCAGCCGGAGATTGTCTCTCTGCCCAGGGAACGGGGGTGGATTGCCATGCTCCTTCATGGGGATGGCGCCAGTCTCATGCAGCGGAGTGAAAGAGTGCTTGTGACGCATCTTGCAGGCAGACTTCTTTTTCCGGAAGGTATGGGTGCGTTTCAGGTTTTCGGTCTTGAAGCAGCACGCTCCGGCAGGCTGATGATGCTCACCCTTATGCCTTTTGATGTGGATATTCGCTGAACAGTCGCTTCTCAAAAATTCCAGAAATCGCGGTCCAGATTCCGATAGTGTATTGCCTGCACAAGGTGCGCCATTTCTATGGACTCACTTCCCTCAAGGTCTGCAATGGTTCTGCTGACTTTGAGGATGCGGTCGTGTGCCCGTGCCGAAAGGTTCAGCCGCTCCATTGCCTCCATGAGTTTTCGTGAAGACTCCTCCCCTATGCGGCAGTGGCGGCGGATCATGGGAGCATTCATCTGTGCGTTGGTGTACATGCCGGTTCCTGCGAACCGGGCAAGCTGAATGGCACGGGCCCGCTCAACCCGTAGCCGAATAACGGCGGAGCTTTCTCCGGGCGTGGTGTTGAAGAGTTCGACGGTTTCGACTTTCGGCACATCAATGTGAATGTCGATGCGGTCGAGCAGGGGGCCTGAAATTTTGGCGAGATAACGCTGGATCTGCTGGGGCGGGGCGGTGAGGTTGCCATCGGCATCTTTCAGAGCTCCGGCGGGGCTTGGGTTCATTGCGGCTACCAGCATGAACCCTGCGGGGTAACGGGTGGTGGCCGATATCCTTGAAACGCTTACCTCCCGGTCTTCAATCGGCTGGCGCAGAACCTCAAGGGCGCCGCGGGAGAATTCCGGAAGTTCATCAAGAAAGAGAATGCCGTTATGGGCAAGACTGACCTCTCCCGGCTTTGCATTGGTTCCGCCTCCGACAAGTGCGACCGTGCTGGTGGTGTGGTGCGGGTTGCGAAGGGGCCTGATGGTCATGAGGGGTTTGTCTCTGTCAAGCAGGCCGGCTACGGAGTAGATTTTCGTGGTTTCAAGCGATTCTTCGAGCCCGAGCGGCGGCAAAATGCCGGGGAGGGCCTTTGCCAGCATGGTTTTGCCGCTACCGGGCGGGCCTATCATCAGAAGATTGTGATTTCCGGCCGCTGCAATTTCAAGGGCTTTTTTTGCCGATGTCTGCCCTTTGATGTCGGCGAAGTCAACTGCAGAGCGCGCTTCATCGCTGAAGAGCGAGGCAATGTCGACTTCCACGGGCTGGGGGCCGGGCAAGCCGTTGATGATTGCAATAGTGTCGAGGAGGGTGTCGACGCCGTATACCGGCAGGGAGGAGCCGGCGGCTGCAACCGCCACAGCAGCCTCTTCGGCATTCTGGCGGGGAAGGATGAGTCTTTGTACGCCCTCTTTTCCTGCCATGACGCCGACGGGCAGTGCTCCGTTGATTCTGCGAACGGTGCCGTCAAGGGCGAGTTCCCCCATAATGAGGGTCCCGGCAAAGTCGGCATCAAGAAGTTCATGTGAGCCGAGCATCCCCATTGCGATAGGAAGATCGAATGCGGTGCCCTCTTTTCTGATGTCGGCGGGGGCGAGGTTGATGGTGACTTTTTTTGGCTTCAGCCGGAACCCGGAGTTGCGGATGGAAGTAAGGATTCTCTCACGGCTTTCCCTGATGGCACTGTCGGGAAGGCCGACGACGGTGAACGAGGGAAGACCGGCAGCCACATTGATTTCAACCGTCACCTTCATGGCGTCAATGCCAATGAGTGCTGCGGCGGAGAGTGTTGTGAGCATGGTGCTGGATTCTGGGGGGTGAGAGGGAATCTACATTATTTCTGCCGTATTTCCCTTCCGATGCGACTGGAAAAATTCATCCGGTTGTCCTGAGGCCGCCCGATATAGCGTTGAGGGTAAGGAAGAGCTCCGGAAGCATCGCTTCAGCCTCTTCATGTCGCCCTTCGTTCTGCATTGTTCTCCACTCCCTGAGCCGGACAATCTGCCAGCGGTGCAGGAGGGCAAGCCCTTCGCGCCGGAGAGCAACGAACCGGTTCACATTGAGACGCTGTGTGGCGAGAGGTTCGCTGTAGAGCAGGTCGATGTAGTGTTTTGTTTTCCGGTACTCCTCTTCAATCATAGCCATGATGCGCCCGCGAAGCTCTCCGTCCTCTACCAGTTCTGCGTAACTGCGCATGATTTCGGGGTCGGCTGCTGAGAGACCGGTATCGGCATTGCTGATGATGTAGCGTAGCGGCGGCCATTCGTGAGAGCGGAGCCGGATCTCTTCAAAGGTGTCGGGGTCGTTCGCCTGGAGCGCCTCAAGGGCTGAACCCACCCCATACCATCCGGAGAGGGAGAAGCGGGCCTGATTCCAGCTGAACACCCAGGGGATGGCGCGGAGGTCGTTGAGGGAGTCGCCCCCGCTTCGTCGTGATGGCCTTGAGCCGATACGGTTGGCTTCAATGATGTCGATTGGCGTGGCCTGGCGGAAAAAGGTGACGAATCCGGCTGATTCAATCAACCTCCTGTAGGCACTTTCGGCTTCACGGGAGAGCATGTCCATCGCCGGTTCAAGATGGTGTGTGGTCTGTTCCTGGCGGCTTTCGCGGATGAGCGAACCGGCAACGCCGGCCATGAAAAGCTCGAGATTGTAGACTGCACTGATGCGGTTTGCATATTTCTGGGCAATGGTCTCTCCCTGTTCGGTGAATCGCATGCCGGCCGCGAAGGAGCCGTATGGCTGTGCCCGGATGAAGCGATGCGTGGGGCCGGCTCCTCTGCTGATGCTTCCCCCTCTGCCGTGGAAGAAAAGGATTAGGGTGTTGTGGCGCCGTCCGACTTCAAGCATCGCCTCCTGCGCCCGATAGAGCGTCCATGCACTGGTAAGGATGCCGCCGTCTTTGTTGCTGTCGCTGTAGCCTATCATCACCTCCATAGTCCGAAGCCGGGTGCCCTCTTTTTTCTTTCGGTATTCAAGGCTTTTTCCTGTCAGCGGGTGGCGGAGAAATCTGTCGAGGATGTCGGGGCTTTTTTTCAGATCGTCAATGGTTTCAAAGAGCGGTACTACGGGTACGATGCAGGCGCTTTGTGTTCCTGCCCCCTTCATGAGGCCGGTTTCGCGGGCAAAAAGGTAGACGGCGAGCAGATCAGACACGCTGCGGGTCATGCTCACAATAATGGAGCCGATGCCTTCGCTTCCGAATGTCCGGATGTGCTCACTCAAGACCCGGAAGCAGTCGAGTACCGCTTCAGCTTCTGGGCCGGCGTGCATGTCGGGATGGGTGAAGGGGCGGGGAGAGCGGAGTTCGCCCTCGAGAAACGACTGCCGCTCACCTTCGCTCAAGGCGATAAAGGGCTCTTTGCCTTCCACGCCGGCGGCGCGGATGAGCGAGGTGAGCGCAAGGTCGTGGATGCGGCTGTTCTGGCGGATGTCGAGTGATGCGAGGTGGAAGCCGAACGACTGCACAGTCCTGGCAATGGGAAAAACCATGGCTCTGGCAAGGGTGCCGGCTCCTATTGCTTCAAGCGACAGACGGAGCAGTGTGAGGTCTTCGAGGAGCTGAACCGCGCTCTGGTAGCGGAAACGCCTCGGGGAGGCGTTCCGAGGCTCGGGCCTGCTGTCGGGGAGTGAGGCGATCATCAGGTTGATGAACTGCCGCCACGGTTCGCGCGGGTTGCGCTGCACGGCCTGCATGCCGGTTCTGCCGTGTTTTTTCCGGAGAGTTTCAATGCGGCGGAGCAGGGCGCCGCCTGGTGGCTGGAGCCGGTCGGAAAGGCTGAGTGTTGAGGCGAGTTCAGTAAGACGCCCTTTCGTGAGTGAGAGAGCGTGGGTGCGCATGTCTTCAAGGGTTTCACGGGTGACGGCTGCGGTGACCAGGGGGTGCCCGTCGCGGTCGCCTCCCACCCAGCTGCTGAAGGAGACTGAGGGAAGGGTTTCGGGATCCCGCATGACATCAGCGCTGAACCCTGCGGCCCTCCACGCATGCTGAAGGCGCTTGTCGATCATGGTGAGGGTGTCGGGAAAGATGTTGTGCAGGTAGTGGATGACATTGGTCCGCTCGTCGGCAATGGCGGGTTTTTGGAAGAGGATTTCTCCTGTTCGCCAGAGTGTTTCCATGGCAACCTCAATTTCGCATTGGATGTCCTGCTGTTCTCCAGGGGTCCACATCTGGTTCTCCTTTTTCACAAGCAGCAGGTATATCTGCCGATGGAGGTCGAGCACTGTTTTCCGTTTTGCCTCGGTCGGGTGGGCGGTTAGGACGGGGTGGATTGCAACCGATGAAAGCAGCTGGCGGGAAGCCTCTTCGTCAAGCCCCTGCTCCTGAAGGAAGAGAAGCGTTCTTCCCCAGAGCCCTTCAAGGGATGCGGCTCCTTGCTGTGCTTCCAGTGTTCTGCGGTTCTGGGCCGCTGAGTTCTCTTCGGCCATATTGAGAAGCTGGAAGAAAATGGAGAATGCCTGCAGGGCCCGTCCGCTGTCGGGGTAGTCGGCGATTGCCCGGCCACGGCCGCCATGTGGCAGATGCGCGGCAAGCTCTTCTTCGCCGAGACTGCAGAGCACTTCCCGGAAGCAGAGGACGAGAAAGTCGGCATCCCGTTCAGCCTTTTCAAAATCTATAATACTGCTTGTGGTCGTAATCATTGGGGGGAGAGAGTTCGATGAATGTGAGGCTTCTTGCTGGAGTATTTGAAAAAAAACGGTGACTTGCAAGCGGTTTCCTTTTTGCTGTTAATGTTTGCCGGCTTTACTATTTATGCGTATCTTACCTTATAACTTTATGGTAAGCCGTTAACACCTAATTAATTACCAGTCATGGACAACAAAAAAAATGGCAAGCTGATCGCCCTGGCCATTGGCGGGGCAGCCGCGATGGGGATTCTGTTTTTCGGGGTGTCGTTTCTGACAGGGTTCAAGGTTCCGGCAGAGAACATCTCTGCAGTGCTGACGCCGCTCAGCTCCTTTACCGGCTGGTTTATGCTTATTTTCTGCGCGTCACTCATCATTATGGGGTTCGGCAAAATGTCGTCCCGCATCAGTGACCGCTGGTTCCTCAGTTTCCCTCTTTCCATTATTGCTATTGTAGCGGTTATGTTTGCGCTTCTCTGGCTCCGTCCTTCAGGCATTCTTCTTTCCACAACAGGCCGCACCACTCTTGAGGATGGCAAGTACATCCGTACGGTTGACGAGCTTTCAGCTTTTCTTTCACAGCCGGCAGCAACTTCCAATGTGCCTCCCGCTCCTGAGGGCTTCGATTTCGCAGCCGCAAGCGACCTGACCACAGCCCGTTGCAATAAGTGCCACACCCTTGGTTCGGTTGAAGATGCTCTCAGGATCAAGTTCAAGAAAACTGGTAAAATTGACCTTATTGTCAAGAGGATGCAGGACTATCCCGGTTCTGGCATTAACGATGAAGAGGCTCTTGATATCATGATGTTCCTGACAGAGAAATACTGATTTACGGATTCTTTCTTTGGCAGGTTGAAACAGTTCCACAGGAAAAGCCCCGAAGCTTCACTTCGGGGCTTTTTTTGTTGGGGGCTGGAGGAGGTGTTAGCCGCGGGTCGTGTGGCTTGCTGTAACGGTTTCGGTGATGCCGCCCCTGGCTTTCCACTCGGTGGTGACAGTTATGGAACGGGGCTGCATTGCGGCTACAAGGTCGTCGAGGATCCGATTGGTGACATTTTCATAGAAAATGCCGGCATTGCGGAACTCAAGAAAATAGTATTTGAGTGATTTGAGCTCAACGCAGGTGCGATCGGGAACATAGCGGATGGTGATTGTTCCGAAGTCGGGCAGACCTGTTTTCGGGCAGACGGAGGTGAACTCCGGATTGACGATTTCAATGGTATAGTCGCGGTCGGGATAGGTGTTGTCGAAGACCTCGAGAATCTCTTTTTTCATCAGAACCTGAATTGTATGGTTGGTTGTTACGGGTTGTTGCCAGCATGTCAAAAATAGAAATACCCCGCGATTTTCAGTACTTTCTGTTTGTTTTTTTACCGGCAGTCCCAATTCCTTCTGCCGCTTTGTTCATGAAACTCCTCGCTTCAATGCCGTTGTGCTCAAGACCGGAATCTAATGATTTTCACTCCCTGAGGGAGGTTCTCGCCAGAGAATATGACCTGGCCGAGAGCCCGTTCTCCTTTGGTGACCGATCGTTCCTCTTTACCAGCGTCAGCGACAGTTACGCCCTGCTCGACAGAATAACGCCGGAAGAGTTTCTCCGCGATGAGCAGATGCCCTACTGGGCGGAAATATGGCCATCATCACTCGCTCTTGCCTCTTTTCTTTGTGAGGAGGCGCAAATGCAGGGGGTTCGTGTCGTTGAGCTTGGCGCGGGCGTCGGGGTGGTTTCCATTGTTGCCGCTGCTCTGGGGGCGGCGGTACTTGCAACGGATTACTCGCCTGAAGCGCTACGGTTCATTCACTGCAACGCCCTTGCTAATGCTGTTGGGGTTCGTGTGCAGAGGCTTGACTGGCGCAATGTTATGCAACCAGGGAAATTTGAGATGCTGCTGGCTGCCGATGTGCTTTACGAGCGGGTCAATCTGCTGCCTATCATTACTGCCATCGACCAGCTGCTTGAGCCTGGTGGCAGTGCTTACATAGCCGATCCCCGCCGCAGGATGGCTGAGCAGTTTCTTGAGCTGGCGGCTGAAAACGGATTTTCGGTTAAGGCCTATACCCGGGAGCACCGTGGAAGCGGCAAGCCGGTATCGGTCAATATCTACAGGTTGAGGAGATGAGCATGACCCGTACTTTGAAGAGCGAGAGCCTCTATCCCCGTTGGATTCATGACTGCGGCGAGGGGGCTGTGATCTGGCGTCTTGCCTTTACCCCTTCTGGTACGCTTGTTGGGCAGAAGCGGTTTGCCAATGAGCGCCAATCGCTGTTTTTTTCGATTGATCCTCTATCGGGATTGGTGTATGCCGCCGGGTGGATGGCGGTTGATCCTGTGCAGGAGGCTCTTATCGGTGAGGGGTGGTTTACCGGTATTGAAACCGTGCATGAGCACCTTGTCTACATTCATTCCTGGCAGGACGCAAGCCCTGAGCACCGTGGCATCTGGGCTTTTGACCCTGTGAATGGTGAGGTTCGGTGGGGGAGGCCGGACCTTGTATTCAGCGCCAATACGGTGGTCGGATTGCTTGTCTACAGGATTGTCTTTTTTGCCGGGCTTCCCGAGAGGCACTACGCACTGCTCAATCCGCTGACAGGCACACTGATTGAGAGCTCTGAGATTGATGCAGAAGAGGTCTTGTCACTGCAGCGCGGGGCAGAAACGGAGGAGCGGCGCCAGAGGGTAGAGCTTCCCGAGATGGATCAGAACAGCGGAGGTGAACGGGAGTGGCTTCTGTTGGAGGGAATCTCTGTTGAGGGTCTGCATCGGAAGGATGCGGCTGGAGGGTGGCATTCATCGCTCAAAATAGTTGAAAACGGAACACTCTCGTATGAGGATTCCATGGAGAGCGACTCGTCGAAGCCTCTGTGGAACAACTTTCTCGTGCGAGGGGGAGATTTGTATTATATTAGAAATAAACGGGAACTTGTCTGCGTTCCACTGCGATGAACGATGCCCGAACCCTATCGGCCAACCCGGCCCCCCTTGAAACGCCTCCTTTTCTTGAGGAGTTCCTTTCTGCCAGAAGAGGACGAGGGAACCTGTCGGAGCATACTATTCTGGCTTATCGGACTGATATCCGGCAGTTTTTTTCCATTCTTTCCTCGCCCGGCGACCTGCAGCGACTGACGGCAGCCGATATACGGTTTTTTATGGCTGAACTTATCCGACGCGGTTTGCAACCCCGCTCCATAGCCAGAAAGCTGGCATCGGTCAGGAGCTTTTTCCATTATCTTCAGGAGACGGGCCGTTTGGAGCATTCTGTGCTGCAGACGCTCTCAATGCCCCGGTATCAGCGAAGCGTCCCCGCATTTCTGAGCGTGTCGGAGACCCGGGAGCTGTTCGAGACGGTGGTGCCTGCGGCGCGTTATCGCCAAGGAAATGCGGGAGAGGGGGGCCTTCTGGACTCTTTTGTGCTTCGCCGTGATGCCGCCGCACTTGAACTGCTCTATGGATGCGGGCTTCGGGTATCTGAGCTGACGGCGCTTCATGACAATGACCTTGAGCTTGCCGGCGGGTTTGTGAAGCTGACCGGCAAGGGTCGCAAACAGCGGATTGTTCCGCTCGGCCTTGCTGCGGTTACAGCGCTCAAAAAATATTTTGAAGTCCGTCGAAACTTCTTTAGAATGAAAAGAGGCGGAGAGTTGGCGGAGGGCGGGTATGTGTTTCTGACCAACAAAGGCAAAAAGATTTATCCTATGCTTGTTCAGAGGATGACCCGAAAATACCTTCTTCCGGTGACCGAGCAGAAAAAGAAAAATCCGCACATCCTGCGTCACAGTTTCGCGACACATCTCCTTAACGGCGGCGCTGACCTTCAGAGTGTCAGTGAAATGCTTGGACACAGCAATCTGTCAACAACGGAAATTTATACGCATGTCTCGTTTGAACGCCTGAAGGAGGTATACCTGAAGGCACATCCGAAGGCATAGCGTTTACTGGAGGCTGGAGGTGCAATTGTCTCCGGCCGTGTTCCTTCATTCTCATCATTCATCAACGGAGGTTCCATGACAAAAGATGTTACCGGCGAAACGCTTACTGTAAATGTTACCCTGCGTCATTCAAACAACCACAGCACCATTGAGGAATATGCCCGCAATGCTGTTGGGGAGCTGGCACGGCTCTATCCCGATATGACGAGCAGTCATGTTATTCTTGACCATCAGAAGAATGATTATGAAAAGAACAAGATTGCAGAAATAACGGTGCATGTGCCGCAGCATGATTTTGTGGCTAAAGATGCCGGGCTGGCATATGAGGCCTGTATTGACGCTTGTGTGGCAGCTCTTGGCCGCCAGCTGCAGAAGCATAAGGAAAAAATGCACTGAACCGGATAAGCTGATGCGCCGGATTTTTTTTCATCCTGAAATGCCGATCTCATGAGTCTTGACCAGAAAGGGCTGAAAAAGCGATCGGTGACGGTCGCATATTTTTTTGAGAATATCGGCACGACACATGACATCAAGCTTCGGCGCCTCAACAGCGTTGACGAGCAGAAACGAAGAATTTTTGAGCGCGACCTGCATCGTCCGGGTCTGGCTCTTTCGGGTTTCACCAACCTCTTTACATACAAGCGGGTACAGATTCTGGGCAATACCGAGACCCGTTTTCTCAACCATCTTGGTGAGGAGGAGCGTCGTCAGGCATTCGACAATCTGGTTCGCTTCAAGGTCCCCTGCATTATTCTCACCAGCAACAACAAGTTGCAGCCGGAACTTCTTGAGATGGCTACCGGGCAGGGCATTCCCGTGTTTGTGACCCGCCATTCATCGACCAAGGCGATTTACCAGGTGACGGATTTTCTGGATGACCAGTTTTCTCTCTACCAGCAGTACCATGGCTCAATGGTTGATGTGTACGGGGTAGGTGTTTTGCTTATAGGCAAGAGCGGCCTCGGAAAGTCCGAGATTGCCCTTGATCTTGTGGAACGGGGGCACGGGCTGGTTGCCGATGATGTGGTTGTTATCCGCCGGAAAGGCGAGTCGATGCAGCTGTCCGCATCGCGCAACAACATTATTGACCATTTTATGGAGATCAGGGGGCTTGGTGTTGTTGATGTGAAGGCCAATTTCGGCATCCGGGCCATCCGTGATGTCAAAGAGGTGCTGGTTGTGGCCGAGCTCCTTGAGTGGAACAAGGAGATGGAGTATGAACGGCTCGGGCTGGATACCAAGTCGACAAAGGTTCTTGGTGTTGATGTTCCTTTGGTTCAGCTTCCAATTTTCCCCGGTAAAAATATTACGGTGATCATTGAGGTTGTTGCCCTGAATGTTCTCCTGAAACGATATTCCAATTATGTGGCCGCTGAAGCGCTGACCGACCGTATAAAACAGGTAATCAACAATGATGAACGAACTGAGGGGGAGATTGTTCTCTGAGGGGTACCGTGTTTCGGTGCGGATACTTGCGTTTTGTTTTCTTCTGTTCTCTGTCATCGGATGCGGAGGGAGACGGGGGGGGGCTTCTGGACCCTCTGCCATGGATTCAACGCTGGTCATCACCTCTCTCGGCGATGCCGACTATCTCAACCCGGTCATCGGTGCGACTGTCACATCGTCCAATATTTTCGGACTGATCTATCCTTCGCTTCTTCAGAGTTCCTTTGATACCTCGACAGGTCTTCTCAATTATATGGCGCTGGAAAAGCAGCTCCGAGAGGTTTCGGGGGCGTCAAAAAAGCCCGAGGCCGCCCTTGCAAGAAGCTGGACCTTTTCGCCTGACCACAGAACGCTGACCTACCGGCTCCGTAGCGATGCCTTCTGGGATGATGGCATGCCGATTGTAGCTGACGATTTCCGTTTTTCCTATATGCTTTACGCCAACCCGGTCATTGCCAGTCCACGACAGCAGTATCTTGCTGAACTGGCGGGAGCCGAGACAGGTGCTGTGGATTTTCAGCGGGCAATCACTGCCCCAAACGACTCCACGCTGGTCTTCCGTTTCCATAAGCCGGTGCCCGAGTATCTCGCCCTGTTCCATACCTCCCTGACACCGTTACCGGCACATTTCTGGAAAGATGTTAAGCCTGAAGAGTTTCGCCAGTCGAGGCTCAACCAGAACCCTCTGGGCGCCGGACCCTACCGGCTGAAGAGCTGGAAGCAACAGCAGGAACTGGTTCTGGAGTCAAGTTCCCGCTCCAATCTTCCTAAACCGGGAAATATTCCCTTGATCTCTTTCAGGGTGGTGCCCGATTATACGGTCCGTCTCGCCCAGCTGCAGACAGGTGCTGTGGATGTTGTTGAAAACATCAAGCCGCAGGATTTTGAGGGGCTTCATAGAGCGGCAGTTCCTGTGGAGATCAAGACGGTCGGTTTGCGTGTGTATGACTATATCGGATGGTCGAACATTGACCGTGATCTCTACCTCAAGAGTGGCCGCATCAGCCCCCACCCGCTGTTTGGTTCAGCGAAGGTACGCAGGGCGCTTACCATGGCCATAGACCGCCAGTCAATTCTGGATGGTTATCTCAAGGAGTATGGCGAGCTCTCAAGCAGCGATATTTCCCCTTCACTCAAGTGGGCATACAACAGCACTATTGTTCCCTATGCTTTCAATGCGCGCAAAGCTTCTGACATGCTCAGGGAGGAGGGATGGGTGCCCGGACCTGACGGTATTCTTCAGAAAGATGGCCGGAAGTTCAGCTTCTCCCTCTATACCAATGCCGGCAATGAGCGGCGCAACTACGCCAGTGTCATTATCCAGCAGAACCTCCGAGCCATCGGTATTCTGTGTCGATTGGAAGTGCAGGAGTCGAATGTGTTTTTTGAAAACCTTCAGTCACGCCGGCTTGATGCCTGGATGGCGGGGTGGTCGATCGGGCTGGAGATTGACCCGATGGATGTATGGGGGTCGGACCTTGAGAAATGTCGCTTCAATTTTACCGGATACCGGAACCCCCGGCTTGACCGGCTCTGTATGCTTGCCAAGGAGAAAATGGACCCTCTTCAGGCCAGGCCTTACTGGATGGAGTATCAGGAGTTGCTCCATCGCGACCAGCCGGTAACCTTTCTCTACTGGATTCGTGAAACCCAGGGTTTCAGCGGCAGAATTCAGGGTGAGGAACTCAATATTTCCGGAGTATTTTACAATATTGATGACTGGACGCTCCGTCCTTCAGCCACTCTTGCTCCATAGATTGCAATGCTGACCTATATTTTCAAGCGGCTGCTGATTGCCGTGCCGCTGATATTCGGGGTGCTGACCCTTACTTTTTTCATCATCAGGCTTGCTCCGGGCGACCCTGCGGCTTTTTTCATCCAGCCGGGAGTCAGCCCTAATGTAGCCATGCAGATCCGTGAGCAGTACGGCCTGAATGAAGCGCTTCCGGTACAGTACCTAAAGTGGCTGATGAATGTTCTCCAGGGTGATTTTGGCCGCAGTTTCAGTCGCGCCCAGCAGCCGGTGATTGAGGTGATTGCAGGAGCCCTGCCCATTACCGTGACCATTGCGGTTCTGACGCTGATTGCCAATTTTGTGCTCGGCATAATCATCGGGGTTGTCTCCGCGGTTCGCCAGAACACTTTTCTTGACCGGTTCATGACGGTGGGCGCCCTGTTTTTCTATTCCATGCCGGAGTTCTGGTTCGCCCTGATGATGATCATCCTTTTCGCCCTGAAAATTCCGATTTTCCCTGCTTCGGGGCTGAATGAAATCGGAGCTGAGGGATTCGGTCCCTTCGGTTTTGCCATGGACCGGCTCTGGCATCTGGTGCTTCCGGTGACTGTGCTGTCCATCAACGGTGCCGCCGGTATTGCCCGCTATGTACGGGGCAGCATGCTTGAAGTCATCAGGCAGGACTATATCCGTACGGCAAGAGCAAAGGGGTTGCCGGAGAGGGTTGTCATCATGCGCCACGCCCTGCGCAACGCTCTTCTCCCGGTCATTACCCTTATGGGCAGTTCCCTTCCCTTCATTTTCAGCGGGGCGTTATTCATTGAGGTGATTTTTGCCTTTCCCGGTATGGGCCGGGTGACGGTGGAGGCCATCTTTGCACGGGACTACCCTCTGATTATTGCCAATACCTTTATTTCCGGGACGCTGATCGTTTTCGGCAACCTTCTTGCCGATGTGCTCTATGCTGTCGTGGATCCCAGAATCAAGCTCTGAACCCCTAAGGCCCTTGAAAATTGAACTTCTCACAACTCCGGCTGATGCTGCTGAAGTCCGAATTGAGGAACAGATTCGTCCCGCCCGGATGGAGGATTTTACCGGGCAGCAGCGGTTGACCGACAATCTCAAGGTATTCATTTCAGCGGCCAGAATGCGCGAAGAGGCCCTTGACCATGTGTTGCTTTCCGGCCCTCCGGGACTCGGGAAGACCACGCTTGCCCATATTATAGCTGCCGAAATGGGCAGCAGCATCAGGGCTACCTCGGGACCTCTTCTCGACAAGGCAGGCAACCTTGCGGGACTTCTTACGGGACTGAAGCGGGGAGATGTGCTGTTTATCGATGAAATCCACAGGATGCCGCCCGCTGTGGAGGAATATTTGTATTCGGCCATGGAGGATTACCGTATTGACATTATGCTCGATAGCGGTCCTTCTGCACGGGCAGTGCAGCTGAAAATCGAACCATTCACCCTTGTGGGGGCAACCACCCGCTCGGGGCTTCTGACCTCGCCGCTCCGTGCCCGGTTCGGCATCAACAGTCGTTTCGACTACTATTCTCCCGATCTCCTTGAGAGCATTGTTATGAGGGCTTCCGGGATTCTCTCCATCGGCATTGAACCTGATGCGGCGGCTGAAATCGCCGGTCGTTCACGAGGTACTCCCAGGATTGCCAACCGCCTGCTCAGGCGGGCACGGGATTTTGCCCAGGTGGAGACGGCTTCCGTCATTTCCCGCTCCATTGCTATGAAGACTCTGGAGTGCCTCGATATTGACGAAGAGGGGCTGGACGATATGGATAAAAAAATTATGGATGCCATAGTCAACCGGTTCAGCGGCGGACCGGTAGGGGTTGCTTCCCTTGCCGTTTCGGTGGGAGAGGAGCAGGATACCATTGAGGAGGTGTATGAACCCTACCTTATTCAGGCTGGTTACCTCAGCCGAACCCCTCGTGGCAGGGTTGCCACCCGTCTGGCATTGCTCCGTTTTTCTGATGGAAGTGCTGCACGGCAGACCGGAGGACTGTTCGATGCCGATGGGAACCTCTGAAGGGCTCCGGAGGCTGCTTGGAGCGGGCTGTGTCCTTGCCTGTCTGCTGCTTTCGGCTTGCGCAAGCACTGGACAGCAGCGTGAGGATCGGGCCCTCTCTCTGGCAAGGGCGGATTCTCCGGGCCAGATATCGGAGAGGGCGTTTGCCGCAGCTCTTTTTCTTTCAGCTGAAGGGGATTACATCGGAGCTCTTCAAGGATACAGGAAGCTGCTTGCCGAGCAGCCCGACAATGCCGCCCTCTGGTTTTCCGCTGCACGAGCCTTTCATGCACTTGGCTCACTTGATTCAGCGAGGGTATACAGTGAGCGGAGCGTTGCCCTGAACTCCCGGAACCGCTACTATCTCGGTCTGCTTGCCACCATTGCTCATCAAGAGGAGGATTACCCCCGGGCCATAGCGGTGCACCGCGAGCTGAGCAATCTTGACCGCGGAAATACGGAACTGCTGGGCTATCTGGCATTGGAGTATCTTGCGGCCGAGCAGCACGCTGAAGCGCTGAAAGTGTTCGGAGAGATTCTGGTTCTTGATCCCCGGAACGAGATGGCGCATTTCCATTCGCTTCTGCTTCAAATCAGGATGGAACGCTATGCGGAGGCTATTGCATCACTCAAGAAGATGATGGGGGAGGATGGAGGCAGCGACAGGCTCCGCCTTACACTCGGTGAGCTCTATCTTCGTACCGGTGACTACCCTAAGGCGGCAGAAACATTCAGGTTTGCGGTGTCGGTGTCTCCCGGATTTGTTCCCGGATGGCTTGCTCTTCTCAATGTGTCGGTTCGTACTGGTGAACAGAGTGCCTTTCTCTCTGATCTCAACAGTTACTATGATATCAGTCTCCGTGGATTAGAGAAGCAGCTGGAGCTTGCACGCTATTATCTTGCAAAGGCGGCAACAGAGCCGCTCTATCTGGAGCCGGCGGCCCTCATGCTTGATGTTCTCGCCCGCCGCCATCCGGAAAGCCCGGAGCCTATGGCGCTCTCCGGATTTTCAAAACTTTCAAGGGGTGCGGCTTTGGGTGCAGCTGAGGATTTCAGGCGGGCGATCGCAATCAAGCCCGACAAGGAGGAGTTTCGCGAGTACCTTGTTGGTGCACTGCTGGCAGGGAAACAGTATGAGGAAGCATTGCGTGAGGTTCGTCTGGCTCAGCGTCGTCTGCCGGAGAGCGCGCTCCGCTTCAGTGTGCTTGAGGGGTTTGTACTGTTTCAGGCCGACCGTATCAAGGATGCGGCTCAACTGCTCCGGCGTGCGCTGCTGAAGCCGGCTATCAGGAAGGAGGCGCAGCGGGAGCTTCGCCAGAGAGCGCTCGGTACGCTGGCCTTCTGTTACGACCGGTTAGGGACGCCCCGAAAGAGCATTCCTCTCTATCAGCTGATGCTGAAGCTGGATTCTTCGAATGCGCTTGTGATGAACAATCTTGCCTATACCCTTGCCTCTCAGCCTGAAGAACTGCCGCGGGCTCGTGAACTGGCTGAAAAGGCGGTTGCATTGGAGCCTGAAAGCGGTGTGTATCTTGATACTCTCGGATGGATTATGTACCTGCAGGCAGAGTATCGGTCTGCTCTTTCTGTGCTTGAAAAAGCCGCGGCTCTCGAGCCTCAAGAGGCGGAGATATTTAGCCATCTCGGCAATCTCTATCTGAAGCTCGGTGATCCTGAAAAAGCAAAGGAAATGCGCAGGAAGGCAGAGCTGATTATGAAGAAGGCTCCCTGAGTGAAAAAGTGAAAAGAAAAACGGCGGGTCACCCCGCCGTTTCTTTTTCCTGAGAAAGCATCCCCTCTTAGCTGAAGGTTCTTGCCGCCAGGTACTCGTAGTGAGACCAGCGGGCGTCAACATCTTTCTGGATTGCCGCAAAGTACGCTTCGGCCACCTCAGGATGGCTTTTCTTGAGCATGCGGAATCGGTTTTCCATGTTCAGGAAGTCCGCTACCGGAATTTTCGGCTTTTTAGAATCAAGCTGTAGCGGGTTTTTCCCCTCTTTAAGACGATCGGGGTTGTACCGGTACAGGAGCCAGTGGCCGGAATCAACTGCGGCTTTCTGGTTGGTGAGCCCGTGTTCCATGACGATGCCATGAGCAATGCAGTGCGAGTAGGCAATGATGATAGAGGGCCCGTCGTAGGCCTCTGCTTCAAGGAACGCCTTGAGCGTCTGTTCATCTCGTGCACCAAAAGCAACCGAGGCGACATAGGCGTTGCCGTAGCTCATGGAAATCAGCCCGAGATCTTTCTTGGTTACCGGTCGTCCGGCTGCTGCGAATTTCGCAATTGCGGCTTTCGGGGTGGCCTTTGATGCCTGTCCACCGGTATTTGAGTATACCTCTGTATCCAGAACCAGCAGATTGACATTCTTGTCGCTTGCAGTGACATGGTCGACACCACCGTATCCAATGTCGTATGCCCAGCCGTCTCCACCTACACCCCAGACGCTCTTTTTGACCAGCATGTCGGCCACTGAGAGGAGGTTTTTAGCATCGGCCGAATCATCTGTGGCAAGCTTCTCTTTCAGGGTCGCCACCCGTTTACGCTGTTCGTAAATTTCGGGTTCGGTGGTCTGCTGAGCTCCCAGAATCTCTCCGACAAGCGTGTCGCCGATCGAGGAGGAGAGGCGCTGAAGCAGTTCCTGTGCGAACTCCTGCTGTTTGTCGATCGAGAGGCGGAATCCGAGCGCAAACTCGGCCGTGTCTTCAAAGAGCGAGTTTGACCATGTTGGTCCAAGCCCCTGCGCATTGCAGGTGTAGGGGGTGGTCGGGAGGTTGCCTCCGTAAATTGATGAGCAGCCGGTGGCGTTGCCGATGACGAGGCGATCTCCGAAGAGCTGCGTCATCATTTTAACATAGGGCGTTTCGCCGCAGCCGGAGCATGCTCCTGAGAACTCGAAAAGGGGTTCCTGAAGCTGCTGCTCCTTGATAAGGCGGGGGTTGATTTTTGTCCGGTCGAATTCGGGAATGTTAAGGTAGAAGTTCCAGTTGTCGACCTCGCTTTCACGGAGCGGTTCCTGCGGCTGCATGACAAGCGCCTTGCGCTCGGGGTTCGCTTTGTCTTTAGCAGGGCAGATGTTTGCGCATATTCTGCAACCTGTGCAGTCTTCCGGGGCAACCTGAATAGTGTACTTCATTCCCGCCCAGCTGGTTCCTTTAGCCTCTATGGACTTGAAAGTGCGGGGGGCATTTTCAAGATATTTCGGATCGTACACTTTTGCACGGATTGCCGCGTGAGGGCACACCAAGGCGCATTTACCGCATTCTATGCAGAGGTCCGACTCCCATACGGGAATTTCCGAGGCGAGGTTCCGCTTTTCAAATTTGGCGGTTCCAATGGGGTAGACGCCATCTGCGGGAAGATCGCTGACAGGAATGTCGTCACCCTCTCCGGAAATGATGCGGGCAAGCACATTGCAGACAAACTCGGGCGCTTCGCCTACAATCGGGTCGCGCATCTTTTTTGTGCTGTCTGCCACGGTGCCGATGGCTACTTCGTGCAGGTTTGCCAGCGTGTCGTCAACGGCCTGGATGTTCTGGCGAACAACCTCATCACCCTTCTTTCCGTAGGTGGTCCTGATTGCATCCTTGATCTTTTCAATAGCCTCCTGGCGGGGGAGTACCCCCGATATGGCAAAGAAGCAGGCCTGCATGATGGTGTTGATTCGCTGACCCATGCCACTTTCCTGAGCAACCTTATAGGCATCAATGGTAAAGAGCTTCGCCTCTTTGCGGATCAGCTGTTCCTGAACGACGCGGGGCAGGTTTTCCCAAATCTCTTCGGTCGCATAGTGAGAGTTGAGGAGCAGAGTGCCGCCTTTTTTCAGATTTTTCACCAGATTGATCATTTCCAGGAAGATCCAGTGGTGACAGCCGATGAACTGGGCTTCAGTGATCAGGTAGGTCGAGTGGATCTCCTTTGGTCCGAACCGGAGGTGCGAAGTGGTGATGGAACCGGCCTTTTTCGAGTCGTAGACAAAGTAGCCCTGTGCGTAGTTCGGAGTGTTTTCGCCGATGATCTTGATGCTGTTTTTGTTGGCGCCAACCGTACCGTCAGAACCGAGGCCGTAGAAAAGGGCCCGGAACATCTCGTCGGGTTCGATGGAGAAGTTCCGGTCGAACTCAAGGCTGAGGTTTGTGACATCGTCTGTAATGCCGACGGTGAAATGGTTTTTCGGAGAGGACAGCGACATGTTGTCCAGTACCGCTTTGACCATTGCAGGGGTGAACTCTTTTGAAGAGAGTCCGTAACGGCCGCCTGTGACTTTGGGCATTGTTTTGATCGAGCCGCTGGCCACGCCTTCCGTGAATGCGTTGACGGTGTCGAGATAGAGGGGTTCACCGGCACTTCCGGGCTCCTTGACCCGGTCAAGTACGGAAACTGATTTGACTGAGGCCGGGAAGGCAGCCAGAAAGCGTTCGATGTCGAAAGGACGATAGAGGCGGACATTGACAACGCCAACCTTTTCGCCGGTTTTGTTCAGGTATTCAACAGTTTCGCGGACGGTTTCAACGCCCGATCCCATGAGAACCACAACCCGTTCAGCGTCGGGTGCCCCGTAGTACTGATAGACTTTATAGTTGCGGCCGGTCAGCTGGCCGAATTTGTCCATCATCTTCTGGGTGATGGCCGGGCATTCGTTATAATATGTGTTGACGGTCTCGCGTCCCTGGAAATAGGTGTCAGGGTTTTGGGAAGTGCCGCGGATGGTTGGGGCGTCGGGGGTCATTGCCCGCTTGCGGTGGGCGATGACAAGGTCGTCGCTGATCATTTCACGGATGACTTCATCGGGAACAACCTCGATTTTGGCGATTTCATGGGAGGTTCTGAATCCGTCGAAAAAGTGCATGATGGGAACCCGCGACTCAAGAGTGGCTGCGGCAGAAATAAGGGCCATGTCCATGACCTCCTGAACCGAGCTTGAGGCGAGCAGTGAGAAGCCCGTGCCCCGTACAGACATGACATCGCTGTGGTCTCCGAAAATGGAGAGTCCCTGTGCGGCCAGTGAACGGGCTGAAACATGGAGGACACAGGGAGAGAGTTCGCCTGCTATCTTGTACATGTTTGGAATCATCAGGAGCAGTCCCTGTGATGCCGTGAAGGTGGTGGTCAGGGCACCGGTCTGAAGGGCTCCGTGAACCGCCGCTGCTGCGCCGGCCTCACTCTGCAGTTCATCAATTTTGGGAACGGTTCCCCAAAGATTCTTGACACCTTCGGACGCCCAGGCGTCCGAATATTCACCCATGGGTGATGCCGGTGTGATTGGGTAGATGCAGATTACTTCACTGGTGCGGTAGGAAATGTGCGCGAGAGCTTCATTTCCCTCCATAGTTTTATAAGTCCGGCTCATACTGGCAGTCACTGGATTGGTGTTAATGAAGAGGTATGTGCAAATGCAAAGTCATGATGCAGATTGTTGGTACGCCGCATGTAAAAAATCACGGAAAACCTGCATCAAAAGAGAGTCGAGGCGACTGGAAAGATAGAAAAAAAAATCCATATCGCTCAATTTAATTACATTCATGTACCCGAGGGCCGCAGTGGGTTCACTTTATGCGGGAGCTGGCATCAATGGGGCTATTTTTTTAAACATTTTGGTACAGGGGGATTGGATGGAAGGTGCTGTTGATCAGGAAAACATTGTTTACGGACGCAATGCCGTTCTTGAGCTTCTCCGTGAAAAACCCGAGAGCATCGAGAAAATTTATTTTCAGTTCAACACCACTCATCCAAAACTGAAAGAGATTCTCATTACTGCGCGCCGCCAAAAGCTGATCACGGGAAAAGCCCGTCTGGAAAAGCTCTCACTCATAGCCGGCACAACAAAGCATCAGGGAGTCTGTGCCCTCATCAGCACGGTTACATATTATACCATTGAAGAGTTGCTTTCAGTTCCCCGCAATACCGCGCCTCTTCTTGTTGTTCTTCAGGGGCTTGATGATCCGCATAATATCGGCGCCATCATCCGGACTGCAGAGGCTGTGGCTGCGGACGGCGTTGTTCTTGTGGAGGGGAAGGGTGCTCCCGTCAATGCGGTTGTCCACAAGGCTTCTGCCGGTGCGCTTTCTCATATGAGAGTTGCGAAGGTGAAAAGTCTGGTGCGGTGTCTTGAGTTTCTTCATGCGAGCGGGTTCAGGGTAATTGCTACCGACATGGAGGCGGAGACCAATTATACCGATGCCGATTTCCGGCTGCCGACCGCCATTGTGCTCGGCGCCGAGGGTTCGGGGCTTGCTCCAGAGGCCATGGAATATTGTGATGAAACCCTCCGCATTCCCATGGCTGGCTGTGTAGAGTCGCTCAATGTGAGCGTGACTGCCGGGGTGGTGCTTTATGAGGCGATGCGGCAGCGTCTGCTGTAGGGCGATGGGGCGGATTGCCGCTGGCCGGTGTTTCGGCTTTTTCAAAAAATCAGAAAAATAGTACCTTCTGTTACAGCCAACGGATAGAGAATTTTCCTCTCTTTTGAACACTTTTTCTTTTACCTGCCATGAATGTCCCCGGAGATCTTCGCTACACTAAAGACCATGAATGGGTCAAACTGCTTGCAGACGGCAAGACAGCGCTTGTAGGCATTACCGATTTTGCCCAGTCGGAGCTTGGCGACATTGTGTTTGTTGAGCTGAAAGCGGAAGGAACCGTTCTTAAGGAACAGGAGATTTTTGGTACTGTTGAGGCAGTCAAGACCGTTGCCGACCTGTTCGCTCCGGTGGCAGGAGCAGTTCTCGAAGTCAATCCGGCGCTTGATTCGGCCGAGACGGTGAACCAGGACCCCTATGGCGAGGGGTGGATGGTGAAGCTGAGGGTGGATGACCCTTCGGCGCTCGATGCCCTCATGGACGCTGCCGCCTACACCGAGATGATAGGGGGGTAGCGCGGAATGCCATTCATAATCAATACAGCCGCCGACAGAGCTGAGATGCTTACTGCTGCCGGCGCGGAGTCGTTCAATGATCTTATTACCGATATTCCCGAAGAGATCCGTCTGAAAAAAGCACTTGAGCTGGCTCCCGCCCTCGATGAAATGGCGGTGCGACGCCAGTTGGAGTCGCTGGCCGCCCGTAACCGCAGCACTGCCGGTTATGTCAGTTTTCTCGGTGGCGGGGCCTATGACCATTTCATCCCTTCGGCCATCAGGACTATTGTTTCAAGAAGCGAGTTCTACACCGCCTACACACCCTATCAGGCGGAGGTGTCCCAGGGCACCCTGCAGGCCATTTACGAGTATCAGAGTCTTATCTGCCGCCTCTACGGCATGGATGTGGCCAATGCTTCCATGTATGACGGTGCAACCGCTCTTGCTGAAGCCGCCCTGATGGCGATGAATGTGACCGGACGGGAGCGGATTGTGGTTGCCGGGCAGCTGCATCCTTGGAACAGTTCGGTGCTTTCCACCTATCTTGGTGCGGCAGGGCACTCTGCGGTGATTCAGAACAGTGTTGACGATGGCGTAGGTTCCATTGCCAGCCTTCGCGGCATGGTTGACGGCTCCGTTGCTGCCGTGATTGTGCAGCAGCCAAACTTTTACGGCTGCCTTGAGGATGTTGAGGAAATAGGCGCTATTGCCCGTGAAGCAGGAGCGCTGTTCATTGTTTCTGCCGATCCGCATTCTCTCGGCGTGCTTGAAGCGCCCGGCACATACGGGGCCGACATTGCGGTGGGTGAAGGTCAGCCTCTTGGAAGTGCGCAGAGTTTCGGCGGACCCTATCTCGGCATCTTTGCCGTTCGCGAAAAGTTTGTGCGCAAAATTCCGGGGCGTCTGGTCGGTATGACGAAAGACTGCGACGGGCGTGATGGATTCATTCTGACGCTTCAGACGAGAGAACAGCATATCCGCAGGGAAAAGGCGACTTCAAACATCTGCACCAATCAGGCGCTCAATGCATTGCAGGCGGCAGTCTATCTTTCTCTTCTCGGACGGGAGGGGATGCGGGAGGTTGCCGGTCAGTCTTTGGAGAAGGCCCACTATCTTGCAGCCAGAATTGTGGAGATTCCTGGATATTCACTTCGTTTCAGTGCCTCGTTTTTCAGGGAATTCGTGCTCACCACGCCGGTTCAGCCGTCGGTAATTGTGGAGCGTATGCTTGAAGAGGGCATTTTTGCCGGCATCGATCTCTCCGCCTTTGGCGATGAGGGACTGCTTGTGTCGGTGACGGAGAAGAGGACCCGGGAGGAGATGGACCGTTATACCGATATCCTCAGATCGTTTTAGATAAGTCCCAGAGAGAGCATCTCTTCGGAGAGCAGTCTGCGGCTCTCCTCTGACACCGGTGTCAGAGGAAGCCGGTAGACCTCTTTGATCATACCCATCATGGCAAGGGCGCATTTGATTGGCACCGGATTGCTCTCGATGAAATTGAGCCTGAAAAGGTTACGGTAAGTTTTGCTTATCCGGCGCGCTTCTTCAAGATTTCCTTCTGCAACGCTGTCAACCAGCTGCTTTACGGCGGCAGGAACCTGGTTGGCGGCTACTGAAATGACCCCGTCTCCCCCCATAGCCATGAATGGCAGAATAAGCGTATCTTCACCGGTGAGTACCGAAAAGTTGTCGGGGCGTCCATCAAGAAGGTCGGCAATCTGGGTAAAATTGTCGGAGGCCTCTTTCACCGCTGCGATGTTGCTGAAGTTGCCAGCGAGCCGGAGGATGGTCTCTGCGCTTACATTGCATCCCGTCCGTCCTGGAACATTGTAGATGATGATGGGTACCGATACTGCTTCGGCTATGTGGCGGTAGTGCTGGTAGATGCCCTCCTGTGAGGGTTTGCTGTAGTAAGGGGCAACGGAGAGAATTGCCTCGGCTCCGGCATCCTCGGCGTTTTTGGCAAGCGTGACTGCTGAACGGGTTGAGTTAGTCCCTGCGCCAGCTGCAACGAGCATTTTCCCATTTGCCTCATCTCTTACGATGCGTATGATTTCTGCCTGCTCCTCGGGGTTGAGGGTGGGTGATTCGCCTGTTGTACCGCAGGGGATGATGATGTCTGTGCCGGCCTCGGCATGAAACTGTACCAGTTGTTTCAGGGCGTCGGTATCAATGGAAAAATCTTCTCTGAAAGGGGTTACCAGGGCAACAGCGCTGCCTTTGAGGTATCGATTGGACATGCTTTGTGTTTCCGGTTTAAAGGTAGTCGGTTATTTGTAGGCATAATAAGGCAATCTTCCGGATTTTCTAAACGGAAGGGGGCTTAATTGTTGCTGCAGCCTCTACCAGTTCCCCGGCAAGGCTGAGCGATGAGGCCGAGCGGTGTTCACCGCTGATGAGGGCGGCGATCGCTTCAAGTCTTTCGGTCCCCTCAATTTCACTTACCCTGGTGAGGGTCCGGCTGTTTTCCACCACCTTGTGGACGCATAGGTGGCTGTTGCCCATGGCGGCAATCTGCGGAAGGTGGGTGATGGCGATGATCTGGTGAAGGCTTGAAAGGCTTTTGATGTTTCTTCCCACGGCATCGGCAATACGGCCGCTTATGCCGGTGTCAATTTCGTCGAAAATGAGTATGGGAAGGTCGGTATTGGTTGCCAGTGCGCTTTTCATGGCGAGCATGACGCGCGAAATTTCACCGCCCGAGGCCACTTTGACGAGTGGACGGGGCTTTTCACCGGGGTTTGCCGATATGAGAAATTCAATGCTGTCGTAGCCGGCGCCCTGAGTATCGTAAGTGATTCCCTCTATTGTGATGTCTCCTTCCGGGTCGGGTGTGTGGGTGAGGCTGACAATGAAGATCGCTCTGGGTATGCCGAGCTCAGAGAGTTGCTCCTTTACCGAAGTTTCAAGCCGTTTTGCCGCCTCCTTCCGTTTTTGCGAGAGCTGAAGCGCTGTATGAGACAGTTCGGAGCGCAGGGAGGCAAGTGAGGCTTCTGTTCTCAGGAGCGCCTCTTCCCCCCCTTCATCGGCGTTCAGCTGCCCTTCAAGTTCAAGGGCCAGACGGGGGATTTCGTCAGGAGCTACGGCATATTTTTTTGCGGTGCGACCGATGAGGTGGTGTCGTTGGCGAAGGGAGTCGAGCAGAACCGGGTTGTGGTCAATGCCCGCACTGTAGCTTCGGCTGAAGCGGTAGAGCTCGTCAACGCTGTCGGTTGCAACTCGTGCCAGTTCAGTCATTTCATTGAACCGGGGGTCTATGGCGGCAAGTTTTTCAGTAATTTTTGATGCAGAGCCGAGTGCCGGGTAGATGGCGTTGTCGGCGTCGTAGAGAAGTGAGTTCAGTGATGAGCAGAGTTCAGCAAGAGTTTCGGCATTTTCGAGGAGCGAAATCTGCTGTTGCAGTTCCTCATATTCTTCTTCCTGCACTCCTGTTTCGCTGAGTTCCCGATACTGAAAATCAAGAAGATCGCGCTTTTCGGCGAGGGCTTCCGCATTGTTTCTCTGGGAGTTGAGTTTCTTCCGGAGCAGCTGGATTTCCTCTTTCTGTGCTCTGCAGGTTTCGGCATCAGCAGCTGTTCCGGCAAATGCATCAAGCAGAGTTTCATGGGTTCTCGGCTGGAGCAACAGCTGGTGTTCGTGCTGGCCGTGCAGGTCGATGAGTAGTTCGCCAACCTGTTTGAGGAGGGCGACGGTGCAGGGGGTATCGTTGATGAAGCATCGCGACTGTCCTGTTGCCGAAAGCTCCCTGCGTATGATGAGCTCCGCTCCGGGGTCTATCTCTGCAGACCGGAGAAGCGCTTCAGTGGAAAAAGGGATGTTATTCCGGAAGATTGCCTCAATCACCGCTTTCGTGGTGTCTGTACGGACCATTTCGCTGCTGGAACGGTCGCCGAGAACAAGACCGAGAGCTCCTATGATGATGGATTTGCCGGCACCGGTTTCGCCTGTTATGACTGTGAGTCCAGGCTGAAACGCAATGGTCAGCTCTTCAATCAGTGCGAAGTTTCTGATGTAAAGGCTTGATAGCATGTGGCTGGCAGCAGTGGGAGTGAATGGCGCATTCTCTCAAAAAGCCCGGTGTCGGGCTTTTTGAGGTTTCGGGGCGTTATTCCTTATCCTTGACGGGCTCTTTTTTTTGTGTCGGAGTATCGTCAATGGCGCTGTTGAACTCCTCTTCAATCTCTGTCTGTGCTTTTTTGAACTCTTTCATTCCCCGTCCGAGACCTTTTGCAAGTTCGGGGAGTTTCTTGGCTCCAAACAGCAGGAGAATAATCAGCAGAATGAGAATAAGTTCCTGTCCTCCTAATCCAAACATCGATGTTCCTCCTCCATAAGTTGAAAATATGATTGCACTCTATTGCCTGATACTTATATAATCAATAGGGGTGCTTAAAGCAAGAATATTTCCCTCAGCCTCCTTCAGCAGGGCTCTTCATGCGTGCAACAATAGTCTCTCCCGCCCGGGTTTTTGTTCCCGGCAGCACTTCGGGCACCGCTCCGGCAGGGATAACGATGTCAACGCGTGAGCCGAATTTGATCATGCCGAACCGTTTGCCGGCACTCACCCGTTCGTTACTCTGGAGCGGGCAGACGATGCGCCGTGCAAGAAATCCGGCCACCTGCGTAAAGTGGAGTTTCATCTCGTTTGATTCAATGCCAATGTCCATCCGTTCGTTTTCCTCTCCGCTCTTCTCGTCGAATGCCATGCTAAAAGAGCCGGGATGGTGCTGCAAGAGTGTGACTGTTCCGGTGACGGGTATGCGGTTGACATGCACATTAAGGGGAGACATGAAAATGCTGATGATGGTGGAACCTGGGCCTGTGAACGGGTGGGTGCATGCTTTGATGCTCATAACGGTGCCGTCGGCCGGAGCAATGATGAGGCCTTTTCCCGGGGGAAGGGAACGGCTGGGGTCGCGGAAGAACCAGAGAGAGAAGAGGAGGAAGATCGCAGCAGCGGAACCAACCGGTATGGCTGCCTGAAGAGGAAGGAGCAGAGAGAAAAGCAGGACGCCGACTGAAACTGCAACCAGTTTCACAAGCGTGCTCTTGCCGTAGGGTGTGAACATATAAGCCCTGAAGAATAAGGTGTCATAATCGGGTTCTGAAGCAATGATAGTGATTAATCCCTTAGGGAAAAAACCGGTGGCGTGCTGGGGAGGGGGCAAAGAGGGTTCAGGGGGGCATTGTGTATATTGTGGTTCAGGGTAGCGGAATGGCTTCCGTATTGGCAGGATGCCCGGCAGGCATTCAGAGGGAAAAATCGTATAAAAATTATTGTAGTGTGAACAGGCTTGAAAAACAGTTTCTGGAGCAGATAAGGATTCGCGACCTTGTAAGGGATGGCGAGCAGCTTCTGGTTGCCGTATCAGGGGGGCCGGACTCCATGGCGTTGCTCTCGCTTTTTCTTGCTGTCCAGCCGGTTCTGCATTGCCGGTTGGCGGTTGCGCACTGCAATTTTGGACTTCGGGGTGCCGATAGTCTTGCTGATGAGCAGTTTGTCAGGGACTGGTGCCTGAGATTGGGGCTTGAGTGTTTTGTTGAGCGGTTTGACACTGAGCGCCATCGGCGCAGCAATCACCTCTCAGTTGAGGAGAGCGCCAGAGTGCTGCGGTATGACTATTTCGAGCGTCTGATGAAGATGGAGGGTTTTACGAGGGTTGCAACCGGCCATCATGTGGCCGATAATGCTGAAACCCTTCTCTTCAACCTCTTCCGTGGGACGACAATGCCCTCCCTGCGGGGCATCCGTTCGCGCCATGGTGCCATAATCAGGCCAATGCTGCTTCTTCATAAGGCAGATATCATGGGTTATCTCGGGGAGAAGGGGATTGAATACCGGATTGACCGAAGCAACGAGAGCGACTCTCATGACCGTAACTTCATCCGGAACAGGGTCATTCCATTGCTTCTCCAACGCTTTCCCGACAAACTGATGCCTTCACTGCAAAGGCTTTCGGAGCAGTCAGGGGAGCTTGAAGAGTTTCTGGAGTTGGCCATGGACAGCCTGATTGAGCGGGAACCGGGCCTGAAGCCGGAGCAGGGGTGGCTGGATGTTGCCGCCCTGAAAAGACTGACCGTGTTTGAGCAGAAGGAGGTGCTGAAGCGGGCTCTGCGTGAACATGGATACGCTGTCGATGCTGTACTTCTCCAGCGACTGGTTGACCTGCTCTCTACACAGCCGGGCAGAAAAGTTATGCTTGAGAATGGCGGAGAGGTTGTATGGAAGGATGGGCGGTTCTGTTTCCTTACTTCTCTTCGTCCTGGCGCGTGAAGATTTCCAGAGGTAGCTTCGTATGGATGATCACCGATTCAAGGTTCTGCTGAATCCGGATTCTCTCAAGCAGATTGCGGATTTCCGGCGAGCTCCGTTCCTCTGAGAGCCCCGAGAGCTTCAGTGCCCCCCAAAGGAATGTTGATGCGAACCATGCGGCCCGTCGGGTGCCGTAGACCCATTCGCTCTCAGCCTCAATGCCTTCATTGAATCTGACTGAAAGCGCAAGGTTCTGAATCCTGTTCAGATTGCCAAGGGTATTGACATCGCTGTTCTGCGATGTCAGACTTTCAAGGGCGCTTGAGGTCCAGGCTGCTGAGGGCAGGGCAAACCAGAGGTGTGATTTGTAGACCGCTTTCTGCATCATGGCAACAGCAAGACTGTCGCGCTGGAAAAAACTTCCGGTTGGGGCCAGAAATCCTTCCAGCATTGCCTGACTGCCGGCAATGGCAATTTCATCGGGTGCAGAACGGCTGAGCCAGAGGGCGCTGTCGAGCCTGTAGCAGGTGTGCCCTTTCAGAGTGGTGGCGGTGCCTGTTCTGTTGAGCAGCCGGTCGCTGATTTTTGCCGCAAGCGGGCCGCTGGCGACGGCAAGAAAGTTCTGGTCTCTATAGCCCTGGCGGCGAAAACTCATGAGAAGGGCATCAATGTCGGTCGAGGGGTTTACTGATGCGGCCTTTAGGAGCAGGTTGAGCTTTCCTGGTGGCTGGAAGAGCGGGATGGTTTTCAGTGAGTCCGGCAGCACTTCCTGCCAGAAGCGGCTCTTGCGGATCTCTTTCATGCCGAGGTAGATGATGGCGTCTGAGTTGCCGGGAATCCGGTCGATAAGGCTGTGCTGTTCGGCTGAAAGCGGTTCAGGGGCGATGCGGGTTTTGGGCCAGTTGATCCAAGCGACAACAGCGAGGAAAAAAACAAATCCGATGACACTGATCATCATCAGGAGTCCTGATCCTTTTTTCAGTGAGCCGCCCGTCACCCTCAGCTCTTCTTCTGTCTTTTTGCCCATCATGTGCCCGATCCTGTTTTAGGGTTTCTTTCTGACAGCCAGTCGCGCCAGTTCGTCGCAGCGGTTATTGTAGGGGTTGTCGCTGTGCCCTTTGACTTTATGGAACCTCACTCGGTGGCGGTCGGTCAATTCAAGGATTCTTTTCCAGAGGTCGATGTTTTCAACGCTCTTCTTTGCTGCGGTTTTCCATCTGTTGGCAGTCCATCGCTTCAACCACCCTTCATTGATGGCGTTGACCAGATAGCTTGAGTCGCTGTAAAGGTCTACAGTGCAGGGCTCTTTGAGCGCGGCAAGCGCCTCTATTGCAGCCGAGAGCTCCATCCGGTTATTTGTGGTGGCCGGAGCGCCTCCGGAAATTTCACGAACGGTTTTCCCGTACATGAGCATCGCACCCCATCCTCCGGGACCGGGATTGCCGCTGCAGGCTCCGTCGGTATATATTGTGACTTTTTTCTCCATCGAAAAAAAAGGCCCAACCGTTTGTGATTGAGCCTTTGCTGTACTGTTGTGACAATGAATGGTTCTCTTCCGGGCCGCCTGATTACTTCAGCAGCTTGGCGAGTTCGCCTGTTCCGGTTTTGGCGATGATTCTCATGGCTTTTGCAGAAAGCTTCACCTTCGCCCAGCGCTTTTCTTCTTCGATCCAGATCCTCTTGGTGTGGAGGTTAGGCTCAAAACGGGTACGGCGATGGTTGTTGGCGTGCGATACTGTATTTCCGTACTTAGGTCTTTTACCGGTCAGTACACAGACTTTGGACATGATTCGGGCTCTTGGGTGTTAAAAAAATGAACCTGAATATACAAATAGTTTTCTAAAGGAGAAATGCAATGTTTTTCAGGGCCGGATGCCGACTGCCGCTACCATCATGGAGAGGACATAGAGCAGGGTACCGAAGGCATTATACCAGACCGCCTTTTCGCGGGGATTGTCAATGAGGATTTTCTGCATGGGAAGTTGTGCCAGAAGCAGAAGCGACGCCAGAATGGCCATCAGGGAGGACCCTTTTAAAAACAGGATGGCAATGGCACCGAGCTGGGCGGCGTTCATGATGACAGATGCCAGTATGGCTGCATTTTTTTCACCAAGCTGCACCGGTATTGATGCGACTTTACGGATTCTGTCGCCCACCACAGATTTGAAGTCGTTCAGGGTCATGATTCCGTGAGCGCCGAGCGAGAAGATGATTGCAAGCGCTATGGTTTCGGTGGAGGGAACCCCCTGGGTGATAGCAAAACTGCCTGTCAGCCATGCGACCCCTTCATAAGCCAGACCGACAATGAGGTTGCCGAACCAGCCGTTGCGTTTTGCTCTGAGTGGAGGGCCGGAGTATGCGTGCGACATGAGAACCCCTACAAAGGCAATGACCACGACATAGGGGTGAATGGAGAGGGCAACCAGAAATCCGGTGACAATGAGGCTGAAGGTGATTAGCCAGCTGGCTGATTTGGATATTCTTCCGGAGGGAATGGGGCGTTCGGGCTCATTGATGGCATCGACTTCGCGGTCGAAATAGTCGTTCATGGTCTGCGACATGGCGCACATGAGCGGTCCGGCAAGAATGACCCCCCCGAGCAGCACTGACCAGTTCTCCAGAACGGGTTCGCCTGTCGAAACCACCCCGCAGGCAAATGCCCACATCGGGGGAAACCAGGTGACCGGTTTCATCAGAGGGAGGATTGCGGAGGGTTCAATGCGGAACCCCGGACGGTTCACATTCTCAAGCGCTGCTGCTATCGCTTTCCGGCGGGAGTCATCAACGCCCGACCGGCGGAGTGTGTCGCCGATGTTTTGTGATATGTCGGCGTTTTGCCTGATCTGTCCGTTCATGGGCGAATTCTTCCCGCTTCTGCTTAAGGGGTTCGGGGCATTCGAAAATGTGTCAAGCAGTATACAAGTTTTTTGAAAAAAATGTAAGCCTTTAGTTCTTTCCGGAGCTGTATCTCTTTTCCAGATCACGGCTGATTTCAATGATTGCCTCAAGGTTCCTGAGTGCGCGTTTTCCTTCAAGTGACTCTTTTGCCATGCAGATCCCTTCGTCGATGCAGTTGGCGTTTCCTGATACATAGCATGCTATGGCAGCCGCGAAGAGCGTGGCTTCCCGTTGTGCCTGAGTGGCTTTGCCCTCAAGCAGCCGGGTGATGAGGAGGGCGTTCTCCTCGCGGGTTCCTCCTGCAAGGTCGGCTATCGGCCACTTCTGGAGGTGAAAGTCGGTGGGTTGGGTTGTGTGCCGGCAGGTTACTTTGTTTTGCAGCTCAATGATCTGGGTTCTGCCTGAGACGCTTGCTTCATCAAGCGGAAAACCGCTCTCTGTTTCACCATGAACAATGAGGGCATGAGTGCAGTCTGACTGGAGCAGAACTTCTGCATAAAGCTCCATGAGGGAGGTTTCAAAAACCCCTACAAGTTGCCGTTTGACTCGTGCGGGGTTAAGCAGGGGGCCCAGAATGTTGAAGATGGTTCTCGTACCCAGACTCCGGCGTATGGGGGCAACCTTTTTCATGGCGGGGTGATAGAGCGGCGCGTAGAGAAAGGCAAATCCGGTCTGCCGATAGAGGGCTGTGGTTGCTTCCGGATGGAGCTCTATTGGCAGGCCGAGCGCTTCAAGTACATCAGCGCTGCCGCATTGGCTGGTAACAGAGCGGTTGCCATGTTTGGCAATGCTGACACCGGCGGCATTGGCAATGAGGGCCGCAGCTGTGGAAATATTGAAGGTTCCTGCACTGTCTCCTCCTGTGCCGCAGGTATCAACAGCCCTTTCATCAAGCGTTATGGGGGTTGCTCTTTCTATGAGGCTTTCCCGGGCGCCGGCAATTTCATCGGCTGTGATGCCGTTCTCCTGCAGGAGCGTGAGGATTCGTGCAATGGCTTCATCAGGAATGCTTCCGTCCATGATGGCGTCCATGCAGCGTCTCATCTCAGTTTTTGAGAGCTGCGCTCCATGCTGGAGGGTGTCAAGAAGTTCCGAATGCGGCATGCATCTGATTTTTTGGTAAATGAGAGGAAATATTCGTAAATCGTTAATAATAACAAGAATCTTTCGGCTTGCAAGGCCTCAGAGGTGTAGGATTCTGTTTTTTTACTCACCAGAGTGTTTTTTATGGATAGCTTTCAAGAAAATGCATGGCAGAGAGCCTCGCTTGAGCAGGTTCTTTTGAAAATGGATTCTATGGGTTTTGACGCTTTTGTTGTGACCGATCTGCCCTCCATCCGCTGGCTGACAGGGTTCAGTGGTTCGAGTGCCCGTTTGCTTCTGACTCCTGGCGGCAGCTGGCTTTTTACCGATTCACGGTATCGGCTGCAGGCTGCAGCGGAAGTGAAGGTGGCTGAACCGGTTATTACGGGCGAGGGGTTTGTTGCAGCACTTCGCTCCGGCCGATATCCTCTCGGGAGGTGTGTGGCCCTTCAGTCCGACAGGGTTAGCTGGCATGAGGCTTCCCGGATTATTGCCGCAGTGGATGAGCGGTGCAGGGTGGTACCTGTTGATGGTTTTTTTGATGCGTTCAGGATGGTAAAGAGCCCCGGGGAGCTTCTGCTGATGCAGCGGGCGGCAGATATCAGCGGTCAGGTACTTGACGAGGTTATTCCGATGATTTCGCCCGCCATGCGGGAGTGCGACATTGCGGCTGAAATAACATGTCGTCACAGGAAGCTTGGCGCTCAGAAGGATTCGTTCGATCCTATCGTGGCTTCCGGAGCACGGGGGGCAATGCCGCATGCACAACCTGCCGATGCTCGTTTTGAGCCGGGTTCGCTTATTGTGATTGACATGGGCTGCATGGTGGATGGATATGCCTCCGACCAGACCCGCACGGTTGGTTTGGGTCCGGTTTGCGCTGAGGCGAAAGAGGTCTATGGGATTGTGCGTGAGGCTCAGCAGCTGGGTGTTTGCTCTGCCCGATGCGGCATGCGGGCGCGGGAGCTTGACGGCATTGTTCGGTCCTTTATTGCCGGCCATGGCTACGGGGAGGCTTTTGGCCATGGCCTGGGTCATGGCATAGGTCTTGAGGTGCATGAAGGGCTGCACATAAGCCCAAAAGGCGAGACAGTGCTTCAGGAGGGGATGGTGTTCACCATTGAGCCGGGTATCTACCTTGAGGGAAAATTCGGGGTACGCATTGAAGACACAGTAGTAATGGAGGCAGGTCGTGCCCGCTCTCTGCAACGATACTCACGAGAGCTGACAGAGCTGTAAAAGTAGGGGACGTTGTTGAATATCGTGAATAACTATCAATTTGATGCGTTGAGAGGAGGCCTCTGTGCCCCTTCTTTTTTATTTGCGTTAATCAACAACGTCCCCTAGTTTCTAGTTTCGTCCCCTAGTTTTCTGGTTTTACTGGGCGGGTGATGAGTGGGCGGAGCTGGGTGGTGAATGCGGCCATGACGAGCAGGCTGCCGGCGTTGCGTTCGAGCGAGCGGATGGATTCTTCTGCAATCGTTGATATTTCCATCAGATCGGGGTTCGGGAAGTTTCGGGCGAACCGGTCGACAGCATCGGCTATGTCGGGGTTGTTGAGGTTCGAAAAGCCAGGGTCAATGCGCCGGTGCATGGCGTCCTGCAGAAAGAGGAGAATTGAGGAGATGAAAAGGATAAGCTCCTGTCGTGAAAGGTTTTTTGTCTGTTCTTCGGCGCTGAGTATCGCCTTGTGGAAGTGGCCGGCCATCAGGATACTGCGCAGGTAGTCGAGGGCTTTGGTCCGGATGGCCTTTTCTGCGGGTTCAAACCCCGCTTCCATTCGGTTCAGCATAAGTTCCCATGCTCGGCACAGACTTCCCCGTGATGCTTTGACAATGCTTTCCCTTTCGTCTGGCGGAATGTCGGCTTTATGCTCTTCCATCCATGATCGGAGCTCTTTTTCAGGTATGCGCTGAAATACGATTTCCTGACATCGGGAGCGGATTGTGGCGAGGAGCGATTCGGGTCTGGAGGAGACAAGGACGAAAAGGACATGCGGAGGAGGCTCTTCCAGCAGCTTCAGAAGCTTGTTGGCTGCAGAGGGGTGCAGCCGGTCGGCCTGAGAGATGATGAATACTTTCCGGCTCCCTTCACGGGGCATGAATGAGGCCTTCTGCTGCAATTGAATGACCTGTTCGGTAAGAATTCCCATGGAGCGGTCCATGCATGGGGTGAAGTAGGGGTTTGCTTTTTTTTGCTCCAGAAGTGTGTCGTATCGCTCTTTGGTTTCGGTGAATTTCCTGTTGTCCTTTTTTGGTGAGTCGCTCCCCTCAAGCAGCGCGGACTCAACAGGAAAGAGATACTCCACATTCGGGTGAAGCAGTTTGTCCATCTCCCTGCAGTCGGCGCAATTTCCACAGGCTCCTTCGGGCGAACTGCCCGATATGGTGCAGGAAAGGGCCTTTGCGAGTTCAAATGCAACCATCTCTTTTCCCGTCCCTTCGGGGCCGCTGAACAGGTACGCATGAGCAAGACGCCCTCCGAGGAGGGCGCTTCTGAGCACACGGACCTGCTGCTCTTGGCCTATGACGCTGTTCCAACTCATTTTTCTGCGGCGTTTTTCATTCAGATGAATGTGAGCCAGCCGTATGGGTCTTCGCCTGTCTGCAGAATATGCAGATACTGGTGCTGGAGTGCTTCGGTGATGGGGCCGCGTTTTTCGTTGCCGATGGGGTATTTGTCAATGCTTCTGACAGGGGTGATTTCTGCTGCTGTTCCGGTCAGGAAAACCTCGTCGGCAACATAGAGAGCTTCGCGGGGAATCATTGTTTCCTTGACTTCATAGCCAAGCTCCCGGGCAATGTGCATGACGGCGCCACGGGTGAATCCGGGAAGTATCGACTGGGCCGACATGGGTGTGTGGATGATATTGTCGCGGACAATGAAAATGTTCTCACCACTGCCTTCGGAGACATAGCCGTTGACATCGAGCGCTATCCCTTCGGCGTAGTCGTCTGTCAGGGCTTCCATTTTGATAAGCTGCGAGTTCAGGTAGTTTCCTCCGGCTTTCGCCCATGAGGGAAGGGTGTTGGGTGCCAAGCGGTTCCATGAGGAAACCCTGACATCAACACCGGTTTCAAGCACATCTTCTCCAAGGTAGGTTCCCCATTCCCATGTGGCAATGGCAACCTCTATCGATGCCCGGTGAGGGTTGACTCCCAGCGCTCCCTGGCCGCGGTATACCAGCGGGCGTACATAGCAGGATTTATGGTTGTTGGCCTGTATCGTGCTGATGACGGCATCCTTCAGCTCTTTTTCTGAGTATGGAATTTCAATGCGGTAGATTTTTGCTGAGTCCCTGAGACGGCGGATATGTTCATCCAGAAAAAGAATGGCTGAGCCTTTTGCGGTTTCATAGCAGCGGATCCCTTCAAAAATGGACGAACCGTAGTGGACGACATGCGAAAGAATATGGATTTTGGCGTCGTTCCAGTCGATGAGTTCGCCGTTCATCCAGATTTTGAGAGACTTGTTCATAGTGAGAGATATTGGTGTGTTATGGCTTGTGGGCTACAGTCAGATCAAGATAGTGTTGTTTTTGGTGATTTGAAAAACCGCCGACGACAAAAAGCCCCGCAGGAGTGTGCGGGGCTTTTTGCGGGTATGGATTTTCCGGGTTGACGCGTTCAGTAGATCCTTTCGTAGACACCGTCAACTTCACGAAGGATTGGCTCGTAGGGAACCGGTTTCCGGCCAAAGCAGATGCCGAGCGACTCGTACATGGATACCTGTTCAAGGTCGACATGGCGCTGGACAATGGCTTTTTCCGATTCGATGTACTCAACCTTGCGTCCTTTGACCTTTGATACCGTCACGCCTGTTTTGCCTTCAAGGAGAAGCAGTACTGCTGCTGCTCCGGCTTCAAAGCCGAAGTTGGTGTCGTAGGCTGATGAACTGCCGCAGCGTACGAGGTGGCCGGGATGGATTTCACGAACCTCGGGGATTTCATAGATGCCTTCAACAAACATTCCAGTCTCTTTCATGAAGAGCGGCATGGCGGGGTCGGCCTTCATTCTTTTCTGTATCTGCTGGCAGGTGAATTTCCCTGCACCGGCAAGTTTCTTGTGGCCGAATGCGTCAATGCCGGCACTTTCATCGACAATATCGCTGCCGTCTGCATTTTTGAGCCCTTCGGCAACAACGATGGTGTAGGTTCCGCTGTGAACATCGTTCTGGCGGATTCGGCGTGTGAAGCGTTCTGCAAGGTGCTCATATACCACATCCCAGTCAGCAGGGATTTCAGGGATGAGAACGCAGTCGGCCTCAGCGGCAACGCCACTGCGGAAGGCAGTATGCCCGGCATAACGGCCGAAGACCTCGGTGACCAGAACCCGGTTGTGGGTTTTGCCGGTTGTTTTGAGGTCATGAACAAATTCAGCAATGCGGTTGATTGTGGAGTCGCCACCGACCGAGTAGGTCTGCAGGTCGAGGTCCATTGTTTTGGGTGCGTGGATGCACTGGATTCCGTTCTGGTTGAGGTCAACCATGACGCTTCCTGAGTCGTCACCGCCGCTGATGACGAGGGCGTCAAGTTCAAACTTTTTCATCCCGTCCTTGATCCGGTTGTATTTTTCCGGATTGCTGATGGCCTTGATTTTTACACGGGAGTGGCCTGCTTCCGACCCGGCGAATGTTGCGTCAAAACGGTCGAGCCTCCGCTGGTCAAGACGAACAAGCTTTTCCTGGTCGATGAGGTTATAGAGCCCTGCGTAGCCGTTGGGTATGACGAAGAGCTCAAGTTCTTTTGCCTGCGCCATGAGCGCGGCGCCTTTGAGGACTGCATTGAGACCGCCGCAGTCGCCACCGCTGGTGAGGATGCCGATTTTTTTCACTGTGTCCCTTCTCCTTCTCTTTTTAAACGGGTTGGATTATGAGCCCCGAATTTATTTATTTGTCAGGAAATTGCTTTCCTGATGTTCTGCTGTCAAGATAGATTTTTTGTGTCATTTTTCAACGAAGGGTTCCCGTAATTTAACACCCATTGTCATGGACTGGTTCGATCATCTCCGATTTGCTTTTGTGCATCTCAGGGAGCGCCGCCGCCAGACGCTGCTGACTGCACTCGGTGTAGCTGTAGGGTCGGCCATGCTGATTACTACCATTTCGGTGGCACGGGGTTCATCGGCCAATGTGATTTCAAAGGTTATTGATACCAGCCCTCATGTGATGGTTCAGGCTGACCGGGTTACGCCGCTCGTGCCCGACAATATCCTGCTTGCCGATGGCGGACGGGTGTCGATGGTGGTGAAGAATGTTACGCCTGATGATGAAATGGTAATCAAAAGCTATACAGGGGTGGTTGAAACCATTGCCGGGATCGTCGGGGTGAGCCGCGTTTCGCCTTTTGTGGAGAGCCGGGTGATTGCAAGGAATAAAACCCGGTTCACCCCGTGTGTTTTGAAGGGGGTTGTGCCGGAGCTTGAGGCTGATATTGCGGGACTGCGCAAAAACCTGCTGGACCCGGATGCTATTGTGGAGCTTGGTGCTACTCCCAACGGGATGATTGCCGGGTATCTTCTGGCTGAGAAGCTTCATCTCCGCTATAGGGACCGTGTGGTTCTTGTGACCAAAAACGGGGAGGAGTTCACGGCAACCCTTGTTGGCCGTTTCGCAAGCGGATTCAATGCCAAGGACGAACGGGAGGCAATTGTGAACCTTCCCCTTGCCCAGCGGATGGAGGGGATTGCGTCAAGTTCGGTAAGCGGTATCGGGCTGCGCACAAACCGTGTGGACCGGGCTGCCGGGACGGCGGCGCTGGTGCAGTCGGCTACCGGTTACAAAAGCGAGAGCTGGGACGAGACCAACCGCAATGTGATTGATTTCTACAACCGCAATGCTGCCATAACGCTGGTGCTGGTGGGGTTTGTGTTTGTGGTTGCCGGCCTGGGGGTTTCTTCAGTCATGACGACGGTGGTGCTGCAGAAGGTGAAGGATATTGCAATTCTTCGTTCCATGGGTGTCCGGGCTTCGAGCATTACCCGGATTTTCATGCTGGAGGGTTTGATGATAGGCATTCTCGGTGTCCTGTTCGGCAGTCCGATAGGCCATGTCATCTGTCACGCTATTTCCACCATCCGTTTCGAGGCGACGACGGCCGGTGTGCTGAAAGCAGACCGCATCAACATTCTTGAATCGCCGGATGTGCACCTGATTGTCGCCCTGTTCGGCATTATCATTGCTGTGGTCTCCTCCATCAGTCCGGCGCGCAAGGCGACTTCCTATATGCCGGTCAGTATTCTTCGCGGCGAAGTGTAGCTCTCCTCTCAGGCTTTTTCTATGATGCAGACCGCGTGGGCGGCAGCACCTTCTTCACGGCCGATATAGCCAAGCTTTTCGTTGGTTGTGGCTTTGACCGACACCAGATCTGTTTCTATCTGGAGACAGCGGGCGATGTTTTTCCGCATGTCAAAGACGAAGGGGGCGATTTTGGGTGCCTCAAGCAGGAGCATAGCATCGACATTGACGGTACGCCAGCCGTTTTTCTCGAGCAGTTTCCCCACATGTTTCAAGAGAATCATGCTGTCAATGTCTTTGAATTCCGCGCTGGTGTTGGGGAAGTGGAGGCCGATGTCGCCAAGGGCAGCGGCTCCGAGGAGGGCGTCGCTGACGGCGTGCAGCAGGACATCGGCGTCGCTGTGGCCATCAAGCCCTTTTGCTGAGGGAATGTCGACACCGCCGACGATAAGTTTTCTTCCCTCTTTGAAGGGGTGGACATCAATACCTATACCGATACGCATGGCAGGAGCTGGTTTTGTTGGTTGTTCAGCAGGTATCCAAGATATGATAAATCGGTGAATATATGAATTGAGGTTGGCTGATGGTTTTTATTCCGGTACGCCGGTTGCCATTATTGAAAAATATCCTACCGAGCACAGTAAGTATACGGGCATTGGTAACAGGCGCGGGCTTTAGGTTTTCAGCTTTCAGCCCGTTATAAGGCTTCCCTTGAACTCGCGGGGCGTGGGGGCTCCGGGCGCTGAGAAGAATTCCTCCATCGCTTTGGCAACCTTTTCACCGATATCGGGCTGGACGAAGTTCATGGTCCCTATCTGAATGGCGCTGGCTCCTGTAACGAGAAACTCCATGGCGTCGTCGAAGGATGCGATGCCGCCCATGCCCACAACAGGGATGGAGACAGCGTTGTACACTTCCCATACTTTTGCCAGCGCTATCGGCTTGATTGCCGGACCTGAAAGGCCTCCGGTCACATTTTTGAGGAGAGGGCGGCGTTTTTTCCAGTCAACTGCCATGCCGACCACTGTGTTGATGAGCGACAGGGAGTCGGCTCCGGCTGCTTGGGCGGCAAGGGCGATTGAGCTGATGGAGGTTACATTGGGTGTAAGCTTGATCATCAGGTGGCGGGGGGTAATGGCTCGCAGTTCCCTGACGATCTCTCGGGTGGATTCGGGACTTACCCCCATAATCATGCACTCACCTTTCACATTGGGGCAGGAGAGGTTGATTTCATAGGCGTCGAGACCCGCAACCGCGTCAAGGCGTGAGACCACTTCGAGGTAGTCGTCAATAGAGCGTCCGGCAATATTGACGA
Source organism: Chlorobium sp. (assembly GCA_013203905.1). Classification (GTDB taxonomy): domain Bacteria; phylum Bacteroidota; class Chlorobiia; order Chlorobiales; family Chlorobiaceae; genus Chlorobium. The sequence goes on from JABMPC010000075.1 coordinate 39,295, forward strand.
TGATTGAGGTCCCAAGGGTTCTGAGGAAAGGGACTTTGTCTGCAATGAAGCGCTCGATTCCTACATTGGCGAGTCCGATTGCATTGACCATGCCGGATGGGGTTTCGGCAATTCGTTGCGGGGGGTTGCCGGTTCGGGGTTCAAGTGAAATGGCCTTGGTTACCAGACCGCCGATGGTTGAAAGGTCGCTAAGGCGGCTGAGTTCTTCGCCGTAGGATACGGTTCCCGAAGCCAGAAGGACCGGTGACTTCAGTAACAGCCCCCTGCCGAGGTCGACTGCCGAGGCTTGTGTTTTGGTGCTCTTCATGCTGGTCGTTTTGCGGTTTCAATGCAGAAAGGGGCTGCCGGATTTTCTGCCGGCAGCCCCTTGTGCTCTTTTTCGTTCACTGCCTTTCAGTGTCCCCTTACTTTCCTCCGCCGGTGAGGTAGTATTTGGTTGCGTAGTCGCGAACCATCCGGTGGGTGTTGTATTCGGGTGCAATGGTTGCAATTGCGTTCCGGATTTTTTTGATCCACCGTGTAGGGATGTTGTGCTCGTTGCGTTCGTAGAATGTCGGCAGAATCTGGTTTTCCAGAACGGAGTAAATCTGTTCAGCGTCAAAGCGGTCCTGCTCTTCGTGGTTGTCGAAGGTTTCTCCGTTGCCGATAGACCAGCCGTTTTCGCCATTGTAGGCTTCGGGCCACCATCCGTCAAGAACGCTGAAGTTCAGGCCGCCGTGCAGGACGGTTTTTTCTCCGGAAGTACCGCTGGCCTCCATGGGACGGACAGGGTTGTTCAGCCAGATGTCCACGCCCGATACCATGCGTTTTGCAACGCCAAGGTTGTAGTTCTCCAGGAAAATGACCCGACCCGTGAACTCGGGACGGCGGGAGTGCTGTACAATCTGGCGGATGAAGTCTTTGCCTGCATCATCATGCGGGTGGGCTTTGCCTGCAAAAATAATCTGCATCGGCATTTTCGGATTGTTCATGATCCGGTTGAGCCGCTCAAGGTCGCTGAAAATCATCGGTGCCCGCTTGTAAGTTGCAAAGCGACGGGCAAAGCCGATGGTCAGGATGTCGGGGGAGAGAGTGTTCTTTTCCGAGCGCATGGCGTCATATTCGTTTGAGCGCGACGGGCTGTGCTGGTGGAAAAGCTGGTTGTCGATATAGCGATGGATGAAGTCCATCAGGTTGCGTTTCAGTGTGTAGCGCAGTGACCAGAGCTCTTCGTCAGAAACTTTTGACAGGGCGGCCTCTGCGGCTTCGCGCGAGAGGGTCATCGCTTCAAGATCTTCGGTGAATTTCTTCCAGAATGAATCGGTGTAGCCGCAACCCCAGCTGGGTGCGTGAACACCATTGGTGATGTGGCCGATGGGGACCTCTTCAACCTTTTTGCCGGGGAAGAGATGCTGCCACATTTCACGCGATACTTCGCCGTGGAGTTTCGATACGCCGTTGGCCGCCCTCGACAGGTTGAGCGAGAGCACGGTCATGGTGAAGAGTGCGTGGGTGTTTTTCGGGTCTTCGGAACCAAGCAGCATCAGGTCTTCAAAATCCATCCCCGTTTTGGAGAGGTATTTGTCAAAGGTGTAATGCATCATGTCTCGTGAGAAGCGGTCGTGCCCTGCCGGAACGGGTGTGTGTGTGGTAAAGACACAGCGTTTTTTGACTGCTTCCATGGCGGCTTCTTTCGATGCGCCACCGGCAAGTTCTCCTGCAAGAAGTTCAAGGGTGAGGAAGGCTGAGTGGCCTTCATTCATATGGTAGACAGCAGGTTTTACCCCAAGTTTGTCGAGCAACTTCGCTCCGCCTATGCCGAGCACGATTTCCTGGTTGATGCGCATGTTCTGGTCGCCGCCGTAAACCCTGCAGCAGATGTCGCGGTAGTGCGATTCGTTTGCGGGGATGTTGGTGTCGAGCAGGTAGAGTGTCGCACGGCCGACTTTGAGCTTCCATGCCTGGGCGAATACTTCGCTTTGGGCAATGTTGACGGAAATCACAAGGTCTTTGCCGTCGGGGCCGGTCACTTTTTCAATAGGAAGGCTTTCTGCATACTGCAGAGGATAGTCCTCCATCTGCCACCCATCCTCGTTGAGGTACTGGCGGAAGTATCCCTCTTTATAGAACAGCGTGATGCCGATGAAGTTGATGCCGAGGTCACTGGCAGATTTAATATGGTCGCCGGCAAGCACGCCAAGGCCGCCTGAATAGATTCTGACACTCTCATGAATGCCGAATTCGGCACTGAAGTATGCAACAGGATTTTTGGTGAGCTCCGGCGCATCTTTCAGCGCCCATGTTTCTTTGCTGTTCAGATAGTCCTGAAAACGGCTGTGGACTTTGAGGATTCTCTCGCCCAGCTCGCACTGGCAGCGGGCCGCCAGCTCTTCATTGGAGATGTGGCGAAGCAGTTCTACCGGATTGTGGTTGTTTCTTTCCCAGAGGAGGGGAGAAAGGTCTTCGAATATCTGTTTGGCCTCAGTGTCCCATGACCACCAGAGGTTATTGGAGAGGTCTTTAAGAGCGCTTATTGTTTTCTGCATGATAAGGAGAGGTCTCTTTGGCATGCCCAAGGGGCAGCGGATTGAAATGAATGGGAGAAAGAAGGTATCTTGTTACAGTCTTCCGGTGCTCCTGATTTATTACGGCTTTTTTGTCGCCGGTGAATTGCGTTTGCACAATTTACTCTTTTAGAGCTCAAAACCGCAAAATTCTCTCCCAGATGAAACACGATGTACACATTGCTCAGATTTCTGATCTGCATATTGCGGGTTCGGGTGAGGGGCGGCAGCTTCAGGATTTTGACCGGATGCTTGAGCATCTGAATGTTTCCGGGTTTGACCATCTGGTCATTTCCGGGGATCTGTCTGATCGAGGACGCACGGAGGACTGGGAGATTGTGAGGGCAAAGCTTGAGAGTCACGGCTGGTATCATTGGGAAAAGACAACCGTTGTTGCGGGCAATCACGATCTCATAAGGCTTGAGGAGGAGATGCGGTTCTACAATGCCCTGAATCCTTTACAGGGGCTTCGGGCGAGGGCGTGCCGCCAGCGAGCGGAATCATTCTGCCGGTTTTTCCGTGAGTTGGTGACGGGCGGGGATGATGCCGATGCGCGCTTCCCCTTCATCAAGATGATGCATTTTCCGGCCGCAACCATTGGCATTGTGGCATGCAACTCCGTCCATGCATGGTCACCAACCGATAACCCGCTGGGGGCGCGTGGCAACATTGATCCTTCAGAGCTGCGCGCCATCACTTCTCCCGAGGTGCAGGAGGCTCTTGCCGGATCCTTTGTCATAGGGCTCTGCCACCATGCGCTCAAGGTATATGGTACCGATCGGCTTCTTGATCAGGCGTTTGACTGGACCATGGAGCTGAAAAACCGGCATGAGTTTCTGCAGGCCATGGTGGAGATAGGGGCAAGGGTTGTGCTGCACGGACATTTTCACCGGTTCCAGACCTACCGGGCAGAGGGGGTGGAGTTTGTCAACGGCGGGAGTTTTCGGTATGCGTCGTCCCGGTACAGTGTGCTCAGGATAGCCGGAGATGGTTCTTTTACGCAGGAGTTTGCTGATGTGCCATCATGAGGGCATCATTTCTTTATGTGTAGCGCACAGCGCTCACCATACTACAGAGAGATACTTATGAAGGGTAGGGCGACACTCAGCTCCCGATGCCTGCTTCCACCATATAGCTGCGGATTCTTTCGGCATGGTCTCTGTCTTCCTGGTTCAGCTGCTTGAAAATGTTTGCGGTTGCTGACTCTGAAGGGCTGTCCAGAAATTCCTGGTAATGGGATTCTCCTGCTGAGAGTTCAAGCTCGAGAGCCATATCAAAAGCATCTGCGCGTGCGGGTGGCTCTTTTCCAAACAGAGCGATAAGGCCGACGATTCGCTCATTTGATTCATTGAGGGCCTCCAGGTCTTTGGCGAGAAGGTTTTCGGGAAAGACAACCGACGGATCCTTTTTCTCCTGCTGCAGAAGAGCGGCATGCCCCCGTTCTTCCATGGAAAGCTGCCACCAGAACTCTTCATCCTCTTCAAACAGGTCGTTGAAGAGGGTGTAGAGTTTTGCGAGATTCAATTCAAGCTGTATTGATGCGTCAAGGAGGTGCTGGAGTGATACCGTCATAGCCGCCTGTTCCTGTTAAGGGTTCTGCCTGTAAGTGGCGTATTCCTGAAGACTTTTGACGCCGAACTCTTCGTGGCGGATGCAGTCGATTGCCTGAACTGATGCTTCGGCAGCCTCTATTGTGGTGACAAAGGGGACATTGCTGAGGACGGAGGCGGCACCGATTGCCTCTTCGTCATGCAGCGCCTGTTCGCCCCGCGGGGTGTTGATGACAAAGTCTATTTTGCCGTGCTTGATGATGTCGAAAATGTTCGGGCGCCCTTCTTCGCCGACCTTGAATACTTTTTTGCACTCAATACCGTTTTCACAGAGGAACCGGTGTGTCCCTTCGGTGGCCACAAGGTCAAAGTCCATGCGGTAGAGCGAGCGGGCAATGTCGAGAATCCGGTGGTTCTTGTCCTGGTTGTTGACGCTGATGAACACCGACCCTGACAGGGGGAGATGCATGTTGGCTGCCTGATAGGCCTTTGCAAAAGCTTCAGGGAACTTGTCGGCAAGACTCATTGCCTCTCCGGTCGAGCGCATTTCAGGACCAAGGTAGACGCCTGACTTGACAAATTTCGAGAAGGGGAATACCGGTTCTTTGATGGCCATGTGCTTCAGGCCGAGTTCATCGCAGTCCTTCAGGTCGAACTCGCGGCGCAGGTCGCTGAGTTTTTCTCCGAGCATGATGCGGGTGGCTATCTTGACGACGGGAATGGCCGTTGCCTTCCCGACGAACGGAACAGTCCGGCTGGCTCTGGGGTTCACCTCAATCACATAGACACTGTTGTTCTGCACTGCGTACTGCACATTCATCAGGCCCACCACCTTGAGGTTTTCCGCCATGATGCGGGTGTACTCCTTCATCTTGGCGATGACTTCGGGGCTGATGTTGTGGTAGGGGAGAATGGATGTCGAGTCGCCGCTGTGGATACCTGCAGCCTCCACATGCTGCATGATGCCGCTGATGACACAGTCGGTGGTGTCGGCCAGGGCGTCGATGTCGAACTCAACGGCTGTTTCAAGAAAGCGGTCAATGAGGAGCGGGTATTTTTCGGTAATGAACAGGGCCTGATCGACATACTCTTTCAGGGAGTCGTCGCTGTAGATGATTTTCATTGCCCGCCCGCCAAGAACATAGCTGGGCCTTACCAGAACAGGATAGCCGATTCTTTTTGTGATCTGGCGGGCCTCCTCGAGGCAGACCGCCGTTCCGTAATCGGGGTGGGGAATGTTGAGGCGGTCGAGCAGCGCTCCGAATTTTTTCCGGTCTTCAGCAAGATCTATCCCTTCTGATGAGGTCCCGAGTATGGTGACTCCGGCTTCATGGAGTCTGGCGGAAAGTTTCAGCGGGGTCTGGCCGCCGAAGCTGACAATGACGCCGAGAGGGTTTTCGTGCTCAATGATTCGAATGGTGTCTTCAAAGGTCAGCGGTTCGAAATAGAGCTTGTCGGCAATGTCGTAGTCGGTCGAGACGGTTTCGGGGTTGCAGTTGACCATGATGGTTTCGTAGCCCGCTTCACGAAGGGCGAAAACGGCCTGGACGCAGCAGTAGTCAAACTCTATTCCCTGTCCAATGCGGTTAGGCCCTCCGCCGAGAATGATGACTTTTTTCCTGTCGGAGGATATCGATTCGTTTTCCTCGTCGTAGGTGGAGTAGTGGTAGGGGGTTTTCGCGTCGAATTCAGCAGCGCAGGTATCAACAGTCTTGAAGACTGAGTTGATGCCGTAATGTTTCCTGAGGCCCTGGACGGCGCTCTCGGTTGTGCTGAAAATATGAGCGATCTGGCAGTCGGAAAAACCGTGCTCTTTTGCTGTGATGAGACGGTCTGCAGGGAGGCGGCGGGAAAGGGCCAAAACCTCTTCGGCCGGTTCGGAAACTTGTGTGCTCATGCAGTCTTGACAGGTTTAAATCAATTGAGTGTCGTGGCTTCATAAAGGTAATGATTCACCTCATGATATCATAAGCCCGAAGAGTATACAAAAATGTCTATCTCTATACAAAGAGGGATCGTCGCATGGTAGCGGCAGGGGGGAAAAGCCTTCTGGAAAATGGGCGGAGATTTTTTTTTGATTACATTTGAATTCGCGGTCACAAAGTTCTGCAATAAAGGTACTACTCAAATATGGAAAACAAGCGTTTTGATACTATAGAATCGGCTCTTGAGGATATCAGGCTGGGGAAGCTGGTCATCGTCATTGATGACGAGGACCGAGAGGATGAAGGTGATTTTATTGCCGCCGCCGACAAGGTGACGACAGAAATGGTCAATTTTATTACCAGAGAGGCCCGGGGGCTGCTCTGCGTGGCCGTAACCATGGAGCGGGCCAAAGAGCTGCAGCTCGACCCGATGGTGCAGCGAAATACCTCGCAGCATGAGACCAACTTCACCGTATCGGTTGACGCCATTGCCGAGGGGGTGACAACCGGCATTTCCGCATATGATAGGGCGATGACCATAAAAATGCTTGGCGATGAAGCGACTCACGCCGACAGTTTTTCTCGCCCGGGACATATTTTCCCCCTGCGGGCGATGGATGGCGGTGTGCTTCGCCGGGTAGGCCATACTGAGGCGGCTGTTGATCTGGCACGGCTTGCCGGGTGCAGTCCGGTGGGGTTGCTTTGTGAAATTCTCCATGAGGATGGAAGCATGGCCCGCCTGCCCGATCTCATGACCATAAAGGAGAAATTTGGTCTGAAGCTGATTACCATCAAGGACCTTGTTGCCTATCAGATGCAACGCAGCAAGCTGGTACAGAGGGCTGTGGAATCAAAGCTTCCTACCGCATACGGAGAGTTCCGCCTGATGGCATATGAGTCGTTTACCGACAGCCAGAACCACATGGCCTTTGTAAAGGGGGATGTGGAGACCGACGAACCGGTGCTGGTTCGTGTGCATTCTCAGTGCGCCACCGGCGACACCTTTGCGTCGCTGCGGTGCGACTGCGGCAACCAGTTGGCCGGAGCCCTCAGAATGATTGAGGCTGAGGGGCGTGGTGTGCTTGTCTACCTGATGCAGGAGGGTCGGGGGATTGGGCTTATCAATAAGCTCAAGGCTTATAATCTTCAGGACGATGGGCTTGATACCGTTGAGGCCAATGAAAAGCTGGGATTCAAGGCTGATCTGCGCGACTACGGCATCGGTGCCCAGATTCTTCAGGACCTCGGCGTCCGAAAGATGCGCCTCATGACAAACAACCCGAAAAAGGTTGTCGGGCTTGAAGGATACGGTCTTGAAATAGTGGAGCGGGTACCTCTTGAAATCGAGCCCAATTGCATCAATAAAACCTACCTTGAAACCAAACGGGACAAGATGGGCCATATGATCAGCTGCTCATGCAGCAGCGGAAGCCATTGATCAGGGCTGGCCGGAATGAGTTTTCCAGTGAACAGCAGTGACAGCATAAACACTTAAACTTCCCTAAAGAGGAAAAAGGAACAAGAGACGATGGAGACCGATATTCTGAAGATGCAGGACAGAGAGGTTTTTGACGCGATAGCTCTTGAGACGGGCCGTCAGATGGAAACCCTTGAGCTCATTGCCTCGGAGAATTTTACCAGTCGCGCGGTCATGCAGGCCTGCGGTTCGGTGATGACCAACAAATATGCGGAGGGTTATCCCGGAAAACGCTACTATGGCGGTTGTGAGTTCGTCGATATTGCCGAGGACCTTGCGCGCGACCGTGCAAAAAAACTTTTCGGATGCGAATATGTCAATGTTCAGCCGCACTCCGGTTCAAGCGCGAATATGGCTGTGCTCTTTTCGGTTCTCAAGCCCGGCGACTGCATCATGGGCCTTGACCTTTCCCATGGTGGCCACCTGACCCACGGCAGTTCGGTCAACTTTTCCGGGCAGATGTACAAGGCCCATGCCTACGGAGTTGATCGTGAAACCGGCATCATTGATATGAACCAGGTGGAGAAAATGGCCCTTGAGGTCCGTCCCCGCCTTATCATCTGTGGCGCAAGCGCCTATTCTCAAGGGTTTGATTTCAAGGCGTTCCGCGAGATTGCCGACAAGGTCGGGGCATTTCTGATGGCTGATATTGCGCACCCTGCAGGACTTATTGTCAGCGGCCTGCTCAGCGACCCGATGCCGCACTGCCATTTTGTGACCACCACCACCCACAAGACTCTTCGCGGTCCCCGCGGCGGCATGATCATGATGGGCAAAGACTTTGAAAATCCGATGGGGCTCACCATCAAAACCAAGAATGGACCACGCGTGAAGATGATGTCGGAAGTGATGGACGCTGAGGTGATGCCCGGTATTCAGGGCGGCCCTCTTATGCACATCATCGCCGGCAAGGCTGTGGCTTTCGGTGAGGCTCTCCGTCCGGAATTCCGCGAGTACGCCATGCAGGTTCGCAAAAACGCAGCTGCAATGGCTGAACGGTTCCTCAGCCTCGGTTACAATATTGTGAGCGGCGGCACCAAGAACCACCTGATGCTCCTTGATCTCCGGAACAAGGATATTACCGGCAAGGTTGCAGAGAATACTCTGCATACAGCAGGCATCACCGTCAACAAGAACATGGTGCCGTTTGATGACAAATCTCCATTCGTGACCAGCGGTATCCGTATCGGTACGGCCGCCATGTCAACCCGTGGTATGAATGAAGATGACAGCAGGCTGATTGCCGAGCTGATTGACAGGGTCATTCTGTCAGCGGCTTCGTCCGATGCGCCCGCAGTTTGCCGCTCCGTCAGGGAAGAGATCCGTTCGCTCTGCCTCAGCAATCCTCTTGAAGGGTATGGTGTCGCCTCCTCCTGAACGGCATGGTTCTCCTTTTTTGCCGAGTTACTTCAGCCGTTCCATGTCATTACGAATGGGGCGGCTGTATCTTTTTGGGCTGGAATTGCTTCGCAGTTTGAGGGGGAGGGTTTTATGGCTGGCGACGGTCAAGGATGGAGGCTATCATGGTATTAAGCTCGGTCGCCGTTTTACGGATTTTCCTGTCCAGAGCGATTTTCTCTTTCGACAGTTCGATTTCCCGTTCAGTTTCCGTTTCGGTCCGGATGCTTTCCGTCACCTGTTCCTTTTCGTGAAGGAGCGGGGCGAGAATCAGGTTTCTGAAAGCATCAAGAAACATTGTCAGGCATCGTTTGGCGTTTTCTTCATGCTGATCGCCCTTTTCAAGCCATCGGCTACTGACCGGCTGCTCAATGAGGAGCCCTGTGGCAAGGTCCCGGGCTTCGGGGCTTTCAAGCATACTGACGGCCGATGCTATATCAATGCGGGCTTCGGGTTCATCGGAAATGCCACGGTAGCGGGTGATGAGGCGTGTAAAGATTTCCCGTGCGGCAGAACTCTGGAGTACCAGCATTGTTTCGTGGGATGCGGCGAATTCCAGGACGGTGTTGCCGTAAGCTGCGCTTTCAAGCAGAGCCTTGAGGAAGGTTTTTTCCAGGATTGAGACCTCTGCGGGTGGTGGGGCTGCTACGGGGTCGATTTTTTCTTTCCTCTCCGGGCGGTACTCCCGCAGAGCGTTTTTTTGTTCGCTTTCACAGAGTTCGTGCAGTGCCTGCAGGCTGATGCCGGTTTTTTCAGAGAGTTCTCCAAGATAGAGCTCCCGCCTGAGGGGATCGGGGACGAGGCTGATGGTGTGGACCATGGAGCGGATTGCATCGGCTTTCTGTTCGGGTTTTCCGAAATTCCCCGCTTCAGTATGGAAGAGAATCTGGAAATCGACAACACCGAGCCCTGCGGTGTCTGCCAGTTCAAGAAATTTTTCCCGCCCTTCCCGCTGCACAAAACTGTCAGGGTCGTCCCCTTGCGGGAGCAGGAGAATCACCGGGGTGATGTTTTCGGCAAGGAGAACTTCAATGCCGCTCATCATGGACTTTCTTCCGGCAGGGTCGGCATCATAAATGAAGAGGACCTGTTTTGTGTATCGCTTCAGTATTTTCGCCTGATGACGGGTCAGCGATGTGCCGCACGATGCAACGGCGCTTTGGAGACCTGCCTGGTGCAGGGCGATCACATCCATATAGCCTTCAACCAGGATTGCTGTTTCGCTCTTCCGTATCACCTGCTTCGCTGCGTGCAGGCCGTAGAGAAGTTTTGATTTTTCAAATAGCGGGCTTTCGGGCGAGTTCAGGTATTTAGGTGCGTCGTCGCGTGTTTCCAGTGTTCGGCCGCCAAAGCCTACAACCTGGCCGCCGATGGAGAAAATCGGGAACATCACCCTGTTGCGGAAGGTGTCGTACCATGATTTTTTCTGGCGGTTTTCCGTGATAAGGCCGAGGAGCTGAAGATGGGTGTGGGGAATTCCATCTCTCTTTGCTGCTTTGAGAAGTTGGTCCCAGCCAGGGGGGGCGTAGCCAAGTCCGAAGCTGTTGATTGTTGCTGCCGTCAGGCCTCGACTGGCTGCCAGATAGGCATATCCTTCGTTTCCCTTGTCGGCATTGAGCGAACTGTGGAAAAGGCGTGCCGCCCAGCGAAGTGTTCTTGTTCTTGAGTCTTCTTCCTCGCTTTTCTTTCCGCTTTCGCCAAAGAGGCGGCTGATGTCAAGGCCGGCGCGTTTTGCCACCAGCTCAACTGCTTCAGGGAAGGGGACCTTTTCCATCTCCATGACAAAAGAGAATACATTGCCCCCTTTGCCCGTTGAGAAGCATTTGTAAATCTGTTTGTCTGTGGAGACAATGAAAGAGGGTGTTTTCTCGCGGGTAAAGGGAGAGAGCGCTTTGAAGTTCCTGCCTGAAGGCTGGAGGGTAAGATAATCGGATATGATGTCGACAATATCGGCCGACTGGCGGACTTCATCGATGGTTGCGTCAGGAATCATCAGGTCGCGGATGGTGATTTACCTTCAGAACAGGTGGAGTATTGAAAAATCACGGTCGTATTTATTACCTTGATAAAATATTCTCGCTGCGGCCCGAAAATCAATGAGGTTTTCTGTGGGCAGTCAGCTTGACTCAAGTATAGTAAATTACCCGGTTGTTCATAACCACACAAATGCAATCAGGTCGATCCAACAAAGATTAACAATCCATGAAACAGGGTCTCTTTACCGGTCTTCTCATTCTGGCGGCCTATGTGGTCTCACTTGTCTTTTATCTCTGGATGGGCACCACCCCTCCAGGCTCAATGTTTCATGCGGTATCGCAAGGTGGCCCTGTTGTCTCCGTCCTGATGGCGCTGATTCTGATGGTTATTGCCTACGCTGTTGAACGGGTCATTGCGCTCAACAAGGCTGCCGGCCAGGGAAACATTCCAGAGTTCGTCCAGGCGATAAAGCAGGATATTGACGGGGGGGATGTGAACCGTGCCATAGCTCGATGCGACGAGCACCAGAGTTCGCTGGGTGCGGTGATCCGTTCCGTTCTCGACCGCTACAACAGCATGACGGCCCTTCAGGTAACCGACCGTGACAAGATGATCAGCGAGATGGAGAAAGCTGTTGAAGAGGCAACGACCATGGAAATGCCGCTTCTTGAAAAAAACCTTGTCGCCATTTCCACCATTGCATCCATTTCCACCATGGTTGGTCTTCTCGGCACCACCCTTGGCATGATCCGTGCATTCCAGGCCATGGCTACAAGCGGGGCACCCGATGCGGTGCAGCTTTCCCTCGGTATTTCAGAGGCTCTCTTCAATACTGCGCTTGGCATTGTTGGCGGCATTCTTGGCATTGTGACCTACAATATTTTTACCAGCCGGGTTGACCGGTTCAGCTACCTGATTGATGAAGCGGCGTTTTACATCATACAGACTCTTGGAACGGGCAGGACCCGTTAAGTATCGCAATGGCAAGGATCAAGGCAAAAAGAGTCGGGTTTCGTCTGGATATGACGCCGATGGTTGATGTGGCATTTCTGCTGCTCACCTTCTTTATGCTCACAACCAAGTTCCGTCCACCCGAACCGGTGGTGATTGACTTGCCTTCGTCCCATTCAGAGCAGAAACTTCCTGAATCGTCCGTTTTGACGGTAATGGTGAGCAGTACTGACGCCCTGTTTATGGGAATCTCTTCCCAGTCGTCACGGGAGGTACTCTTCAATGCCGCAATCCGTCCAAAACTGGAGGCTGCAGGTTATTCCGGAAAGGCCGTGACTGATTCGCTTGTCCATTTCAGACTTGCCGAAACTTTTCCCGTTCAGCGCGAAGAGCTCAGCCGTTTTGTGACGATGGCCCGCTATGCCGACCATGGCCTGCGCCCTGTTGTGCGGGCTGACGCCAATGCCGGATTCGAGGCGGTCAACTATGTCATTTCCGTTTATAAGGATGCCAATCTGCTGACATTCAACCTTGTGACTATGATGGAAAAGGGGGTTCGCTGATATGGGTATGGTTGAGGGGCCGGGGGAAAGCCGCGGCGCGAAAAAAAAACAGAGGCGCCGTCGCCGTATCGGCTTCAGTCTCGACATGACGCCGATGGTTGATGTGGCATTTCTGCTGCTCACCTTCTTTATGCTGACGACGACCTTTTCAAAAGCCAATACCATGGAGATCAACATTCCTCCCGCAACCGGAGAGGTGAGGGTGGCGGGTTCCAATGTCATGACGCTCCGCATTACTGACGACGGTGTTGCCTACTGCTCACTGGGTGATGAACGACCGCTCCGTATTCCGCTCTATGACGGGGGTGACCCGCGAAGACTCTCTCTTTCCGCTGACCTCCGCAGTATGCTGCGTCGTGAAACCACAGCCAACAGCAAGCTGGTGATTGTGGTGAAAATCAGCGACAGGGCGCGGTACCGTAACCTTGTTGATATCATTGATGAACTCAACCTGATGAAGATAGACCGGTTCAGTCTCGATGATTACACTCCTGAGGATGACCTTTTCATAAAGAAAGCCGTGTAGTAGGGGCGGGTTCCCTGAACCAGAGAGATATGCAGTCAAAGCTTGACAAAATACATGCCGGCATTAATGCCGCAGACAAGGCTGGTCGCTGGTCTATGGAGGAGGAGTTTCTCGATACCGACCGTTTGCGGGGTTTCAGTTACGGCAATCTTGCCCTTCGGCGTCAGGCCCATATTTTTTTGAGCCATGGAGTGATTGCCGCCGTTCTGCTTCTTTTGCTGTTCTGGGCCGCAGCGGCCAACTGGCAGCGTATTTCTTCGCTCTTTGGCGGCAACTCACCCCATAGTGCCCATGCCCTTGAGTATTACGAGGTGGTGAGCTGTGTGACCCAGCTGCCTCCTCCTCCACCTCTCCATGCGCCTCCTGCTGCGCCAGTCAAAGCTGTAGAGCCCTCCCCGGTCGTTCCCAATGTGGGGAAGATCAAAAAAGTCAAAGAGAGCGAGGTGCCAGCCGACCAGACTATGGCTACACAAAAAGAAATCCGTCAGGCTATTCAGGCAGGGGAGGGTGCTGGAGATGATGTGCCCTCGTTCGTGGCGTGCGATAAAATGCCGGGTTTTCTTGACCAGAAAAAGCCCCGTTATCCTGAAATGGCTCGAATTGCCGGTATTGAGGGGAAGGTGTTTGTCAGCGTTCTTGTCTGTGAGGATGGCCGCCCTCTGAAAGCAAAGGTGATGAAGCGAATTCCGGCTGACTGCACGGTGTTTGATGAGGTTGCCATCCGTTCAGTCATGGAGTCTCGCTATTATCCTGCCGTGCAGGACAGCCGGCCCATCCGGGTCTGGTTTACCATTCCGATACGCTTCAAGATCGATTAACGGCTCTCTGCTCCCGGGGGCGATAGAGGACGCCGAATCCTATGGCCAGATAAGCCCCGATGATGAGGAACGGGGCTACATTGAGCGCGAAGAATCCATCGACCTCCCCTTCGATTGACATTCCCCAGAAGCTGCCCGCAATCATCAGCGCCCCTGCGCCGATAATGAGATAGTTGGTTTTGCGTAGAGGCATGTCGTGCGCTTTTCCCGCGGCGTTATGTGCCGGCGGTTTCTTCCGTGAAGATTTCATCGAGTGCATTGATGCATTGTTGCCCCTGTTCGGGCGTTAAGATGAGCGGGGGCAGCAGTCGTATGACATTCTGGCTTGTGGCATTAATGAGAATATGGCGCTTGAGAGCAGCCTCCACATAATATTTTGCCTCCCTTTCCACCGTCACTCCTATCATCAGCCCGTACTGGCGGATTTCGCGGATCTGCGGGTGTTTTGCTGCGAGCAGTTCAAACTGCCGGCGCATGTGGTCTCCGGTTTTGAGCGCGTTCTCCATCAGCTGGTCGTCCATGATGGACTCTATCATCGCCAGACCTGCAGCACAGGCGACAGGGTTGCCTCCAAAGGTGGTTCCATGGCTGCCGTAGGTGAGCACATCGGCTACCTTTTCGCTTCCGATGACGGCCGCAAGAGGGAGGCCGCCTCCGAGTGGTTTTGCCAGACAGACCATGTCGGGCTGAAGGGCGGTGTGGCCGTAGCTGAAAAACTTTCCTGTCCGACCGCAGCCGGCCTGGATTTCATCGGCAACAATAAGGAATCCGTACTCCTCCCGCAACTCCATAAGGCGGTTAATGAATTCGGGCGATACCCTGTGGATCCCCCCTTCGCCCTGAATCGCTTCAAGAAAGACAGCTGCAGTTCTCCCGGAAACCCTTTTCTCCAGATCCTCCATGTCGTTGAAGGCTATCATGCCGGTACTGGGCAACAGGGGTTCGAATCCACCAACATACTGGGGCTTTGCTGTCAGCGACATGGCACCATAGGTTCTCCCATGGAAGCAGTTGCTGAGCGAGAGGACTTCGTTTTTCTCAGCATTGTCCTTATCTGCAGCCCATTTTCTGGCCATTTTGATGGCAGCTTCAATCGCTTCTGTACCGCTGTTGGCAAAAAAGACCTTGGAGAGTCCGCTGAGTTCAAGCAGTTTTGCCGCAAGCTCAAACTGGGGGCGGAGCATAAAAAGGTTTGATGCGTGAATGAGTGCTTTTGCCTGTGTGGCAATGGCCTCCTCCAGCCTCCTGTCGCCATAGCCGAGGGCATTGACGCCGATGCCGGCAATCATGTCGAGATATCGGGTTCCATCATCACCAATAAGCCAGACGCCTTCGCCATGAGTTGGGGCAATGGGGAGGCGGGAATAATTGTGGAAGAAAAGATTCTGTTCACTCTCCCGGTTGACAGGCAGTTGTTTCATGCTTTTTGCGGAGTTCAATGGTATTGTTTCTTCAGGAATTTTAGGGTACCCTTTTTCAGCTGCATTACCGACTTGACTATTCTCCAGAGGCCGTATGCGCCCGTCAGCGCACTGAAGACTCTGATCTCTTCCGCCGTGGAAGAGGTTCCACTTCCGACGGTAAAAAACAGCCAGAGGGAAACGCCGGTGAATGATGCTCCGACGATGACTCCTACAGCTGCTGGTAGAGAGACGGAAAACTTCACAGTGGAGGATCTTTCGGGCAGGTACTGCTGTCCGGATAGAAGCGCCACTCACGATTGACGATGAGTCGGGCGCCGAAACCGAAGGTGAAGTAGGACCAGCCCCACTGCAACAAGACGAAGACGCGGTGTTTGAAACTGGTGAGGTAGTAGATATGCACCAGCAGCCAGGTGAACCAGGCGGGTGCGCCATCAAACTGGATGTTGCCGATTTCGACAATAGCGCGGTTTTTGCCGATGGTGGCCATCTGCCCCTTATCGGTGTAGCGGAACGGTTTTCTTTCCTTTCCTTTCAGGTCGCGCAGTATGGTTTTCCCGATGAAGTGCCCCTCCTGAATTGCTACGGGGGCCATGCCGGGAAGCGGTTTTCCTGCTTCATTGAGAAGACATGCCTGATCGCCGCCAACAAAGATTTCCGGGTGGCCGGGGACGCTGAGGTCGCCCTCAACCACAACTCGGCCAATTCGGTCGGTTTCTGCTCCCATGTCGTTGGGGATTGCTATGGCCGTCACGCCGGCAGCCCAGAGGACTGTTGCTGCCTCAATGCGTTCGTTGCCAATCTGCACACCGTTTTCATCAACATCGCTTACCATGCTGTTCGTCCATATCTGGACGCCGAGCTGTTCAAGCGAGCGGGTCGCTTTACTTGCGAGGTCCTTGTCAAAGGTACCGAGAATTCTCGGGGCGGCTTCGACAATGAAAATCCGTGTCAGTTTCGGGTCGATCTGGCGGTAGAGTTTTGAAAGGGTGTAGCGGCTCATTTCGCCGATTGAGCCGGCAAGTTCGACGCCGGTCGGTCCTCCACCCACAATGACAAAGGTGAGCAGTTTCTTGCGCTCCACCGGATCGCTGGTCCGTTCAGCAGCCTCGTAAGCCTCCAGTACCCGGCGACGGATCTCCTTGGCCTGTGATATGGTTTTTAGTCCCGGTGCATACTGCTCCCACTGATTGTTGCCGAAATAGTGGTGACGGACGCCACAGGCAAGAATCAGATAGTCGTATGGAACTTCACCGAAATCGGTGGTGAGGGTTTTGCTTTCAGCGTTGACCCTCTCGGCAATGCCCTTGTAGACTGTGATGTTATCGTAGTTGGCAAGCATGTTCCTCAGAGGTGCGGCAATATCACCCTCATCAAGCGCCGACATGGCAACCTGATAGAGAAGCGGCTGAAAGAGATGGTAGTTCCGGCGGTCGATGAGGACGATATCGAGATCATTCCTGTTGCCCAGTACCCTTGCTGCCCTCAGGCCTGTGAATCCGCCGCCGACAATGACGACGCGTTTTTTTCCAGTTCCTTCTCTGTATTGATCAGACATGTCGTTCGGGGTGCGTTTTCGTTTGAGTTTTTACTGCATACAATATATAAGAATATCACTATATGCGAATGTTTCGTTCAGGTGAGGTTTTCAATTATAGCCCGATGGAGAGGAAAGCGGGCTGTGAGCTCATCTCTTTTTGCAAATGAAAAGTCCCGGAACTCAAAACCCGGTGCCACCACACAGCTGACAAGGGTGTAGCCCGAACGGCCCCGCGAGGGGGCGGCGGCTCCGAACCAGTCGCCCGCCGCAACAACCCCTTGCAATTTGTTGCCATTCTGAAGGTCGGGACCAAGAGTAAAGGAGGATGGTGTTCCCTCGCCGCCGGGGAATACCGATACCTTCAAAGGGTCTCCTGCATGCCAGAGCCAGAGCTCTTCCGAGCGGATTCGGTGCAGCGCTGAACGGTCACCGGCTTCAAGCAGGTAATAAATGGCGGTCGCGCATGATCGGGGGCTTGTAAAAGTGCTCCCGTCACTGAACGGGAAGGATTCCGCCGTTCTCCATGTTTCTCGGAACCAGCCCCCTTCGGGGTGTCGTACAAGCTGCAGGTGCTCTCTCCAGAACTCAGCTCTCTTCATGGAGCCGCTGTCGGATTTTTGCTGTTTTCTGCCGCGACGCATCTGCCAGTTTTTCGCGGAAGGCAACCAGCGCTGCCATCAGTTTGTCGTCTGAAAGAGCCATAATCTGGACAGCGAGGAGAGCCGCATTGCGGGCATTGTCGATGCCGACGGTTGCTACCGGAATGCCGGCCGGCATCTGTACAATTGCGTAGAGCGCGTCTTGTCCGCTGAGTTTTTTGTTGAAGATCGGTACACCGATGACCGGCAGTTCGGTCATGGCAGCCGTGACCCCCGGAAGGTGTGCTGCGCCGCCCGCTCCGGCGATGATTGCCTTGAGCCCCCGTTCTCTGGCTGAGGAGGCATATGCTTCAAGGTCGCGCGGAGTGCGATGTGCTGAAATGACAGAAATTTCCGAGGCTATCGAGAACTCGTCAAACACCCTTACCGCCTCTTTCATGATATCAAAATCCGAATCTGAGCCCATGATGATGCCGATCAATGGTGCTGGAGAGGAATTGGCTGTTATAGTCATAGAAAAAATGTTGTCTTTATCCCGGCATAGAGAGTGCGGCAGGAGTGCCGGGGTTTATGAAATTGCGCTGGTTTTATGTATTTTCTCAAGTGTGAATTTATAAAATAATTACCTGTAGAGGAAGAGCTCAATGGCAACAAATCTCGCCGAAAAGTACAGCAATCCCGGACCCCGTTACACCAGTTACCCCACCATTCCTTCATGGAGTACTGACGGCGTTTCAGAGGAGCAGTGGAAAGAGGCCATGATCAAGGGTTTCAACGACAGCAACGAAACCAGCGGCATCAGCATGTACATTCACATCCCCTACTGTGAGAACTACTGCTATTTCTGTGGATGCAACGCCCATCGCACCCAGGACCACTCCTTTGAGGAGCCCTATCTTGAAGCGCTGCTCAAAGAGTGGCAGATGTACCTTGATGTGTTTCCCGGCACGCTCAATGTGAAGGAGATGCATATCGGCGGAGGCACTCCGACCTTTTTCAGCCCGGAAAACCTAACCCGCCTTATCGAAGGTCTCTATAGCCATGTCAACCGCATGGAGGGATATGTTTTCAGTTTTGAGACCAATCCCCGCTCCACAACCAAAGAGCATCTTGTGGCGCTCTACAATGCCGGCTTCCGTCGACTGAGCTTCGGAATCCAGGATTTTGACCCCATTGTCCAGAAAGAGATCAATCGTCTCCAGTCATTCGAACTGGTGAAGGAAAAAGTTGACCTTGCCCGTGAAATTGGATTCACCTCAGTCAATTTCGATCTTGTGTACGGCCTGCCCAAACAGACGCTTGCAACCATTACTGATACCATAGATAAAGTAATGCAGCTGCGCCCCGACCGTCTGGCATTTTATGCCTACGGCCACAACCCGCACATGTATGAGGGGCAGCGCAAGTTCAAGGAGGAGGATCTGCCGGTCGGAGACGCCAAGCAGGAGCTTTACGACAAGGGCAGCGCAATGCTCGAGTCCATCGGCTACCATGAAATCGGCATGGACCATTTTGCAATAGAGGGTGACTCGCTCTACACAGCAGCCAAAAACAGCACCCTGCATCGCAACTTCATGGGCTATACAGAGAACACCACCCAGATGATGCTGGCGCTTGGTTCTTCATCCATCAGCGACACCTGGTATGCATTCGCCCAGAACGAAAGGACAGACGGTGCATACATCAAAGCCGTCAACGAGGGGCGTTTCCCGCTTCACCGGGGCCACCTGCTTACCGACGAAGATCTTGTTCTGCGTCGCCACATTCTCAACCTCATGTGCCGTCAGGAGACCTCATGGGCCGATCCGAAGCTCTACACTGAAGAGCTCGATGTGGCGCGTTACCGTCTTGAGGATATGGAAAATGACGGGCTGGTGGTTCTTGGCGACAAAAGCGTCAGGGTCACCGACGAGGGGATTCCCTATCTCCGCAACATCTGCATGGCCTTTGATGCGCTGCTCTGGCGTTCAGACAGTCTTTCCAGGGCCTACAATGTATCACGCGACATCCAGAAGGGTTATATTGAAAAGGCCCGTCTCGCAAAAGAACAGCAGGCCGGCTGAATGCGGCGTTCTGCAACTGAAAAAGGGTGACGCCGGTCACCCTTTTTTTATGTTCAGCCAATGAAAAAAAAAGTAAGGATCGGATTTCTCGGAAGCGGCTGGGCCCGTATTGCCCAGGCTCCGGCATTTTCCCTGATGGATGATGTCACTCTTGCTGCCGTGGCTAGCCCCACCGAGGCGCACCGCACGAAATTCATTGAGCGGTTCGGCATCGAGAAAGGGTATGCCGACTGGCGGGCGCTTCTTGAAGAGGACCTCGATCTTGTCTGCGTGACCACTCCGCCCTTTCTGCATCGTGATATGGTGACTGCTCTCCTCGGTAGCGGTAAAAGCGTCATCTGCGAAAAACCATTTGCCCTCAATGTTGGAGAAGCCGAGGCGATGTTCAATGCATCACTTGCATCTCGCGGTCTTGCAGTGCTCGACCATCAGCTCCGGTTCCACCCGGCGGTGCGCACCATGAAGCAAATGATTGAGAGCGGGGAGATAGGCCGGCTTCATGATGTACGCAGCATTGTTAACCTTGCCAGCCGGAACCGGCCGGACCAGCCATGGTCGTGGTGGAGTGACAGCGGACGGGGCGGCGGCGCCCTCGGCGCCATCGGCTCGCACCTGATAGACCTCAACCGCTTTCTCGTTGGGGAGATAAAAGAGGTTTCCTGCAGTCTGACCACCAGCATTCCGAGGCGGCCCGATAGTGAGGGGCAGCAGCGCCCCGTCACCTCCGACGACAGCTTTGCCATGATGATGCGCTTCGGCCCCTCAAGCATGGCACTTTCTGCCCCTTCCCTGATGCATGTGACAACCGTCGGCGCCTACACCTGGTTCTCTTTCGAGGTTTCCGGCAGCCTGAAAACCATCCGGCTCGACGGCGCCGGTCGGCTCTGGGAAATCACCCCCGACAAAGCCAAAGGGGGAAGGAGTCTGATTGAGGCGCCACGCTGGAAGCAGGTGGAGCCCATCCTGCCATGGGACGAACTTGTTCTGCAGGAAAAAATTCGCCACTCCTCCCTCGCAGTCCACGGCATTTTCGCTGTCGGCTTCGCTTTTCTTGCTCACCGCATGCTCAAAGCCCTCCGGAACGGTGACACCCGAATACCCGACGCCGCAGGATTTGCCGATGGCCTCGTTATCCAGAAAATCATTCGCGCTGCCCGCGACTCCAACGATACCGGGAGCTGGGCTAAACCGTTATAAAACTGTGGTTTCGAAAGAAACTTCACAGAGGAGAAACTGCCTGATTTGGTGATTAAGGCAGGGTTTTGTATGTTAATGCAGAATTGTTTCGTGTACGAATATTTGTGTACGAAAGAATAAGTTTTTTTATCAATCAGATTTCCGTTGCAGTATGGAGCAGGAAGGGGTTTCAGGTGTTGGTGTGGGGGTGCGCGGGTTTCAGGCCTTGCGCCGGATAGTGCGCGCCCTTGATGTCCATTCCCGAAAACTCTATCGGGAGTGCAACATTACTTCCCCTCAGCTGCTCTGTCTGCACAGTCTGGAGAAAAACAGAGACCAGACGCTTTCCAGAATGGCGGAGGAGCTCAATTTGAGCGTCAGCACGATGAATGGCATTGTTGATCGTCTTGAGGCCCGTGGGCTGGTGCTCCGGTCTCGCTCAGAGAAGGATCACCGGAAGGTGCATCTCAGCATTACCGCTGAGGGAACGCTGCTGCTCTCTTCAGTTCCCGAACTGATGCGCGACTCCTATGCCCGTGCGTTCGGCTCTCTTTCAGATGGAGAACAGGAGCTTCTGACCGGGCTGCTGGTTAAACTGGCAGACCGCTTTGACCCTGTGCACAGAAGCACGGGCGGTTCTTCGGAAATCATATAATCCCTCTTTATGACTTTATCACAAGTACAGAAAAAGATTCTCACTACCATTGATCCCCATGCAGGAGTAGCGCAGTGGACTGACTGGAAATGGCAGATGCGCAACAGCATCCGCGACCTTGAAACCTATGAGTCCCTTCTTGGACTGGAGCTTTCCCATGAGCAGCGAAAGGCGTTCACCCAAACGGCCGCTAAATTCCCGATGTCGATCACCCCGTATTATCTCTCGCTCATCAATACCGCCGACATGGAGAATGATCCGGTGTTTCTGCAGAGCGTGCCCTCGCCTCGCGAACTGCATATCATGCCGGGCGACATGGCCGATCCTCTCCACGAGGACCGCGACAGCCCCGCACCTTGCGTGACCCACCGCTATCCGGATCGGGTTCTCCTGCTTGTCAGCAACACTTGCCCTATGTACTGCCGGCACTGCACCCGGAAACGGAAGGTTGGCGATCAGGATACCATTCCCTCCCGTTCGGCGATTTCAGCCGGGATTGACTATATCCGCCAGACTCCACGCGTGCGCGATGTTCTGCTGAGCGGCGGCGATCCGTTTCTGCTTTCGGACGAGTACCTCGACTGGATTCTCACGGAGCTTCGCTCAATTGAGCATGTGGAGATTATCAGAATCGGAACACGAACTCCTGTTGTCCTTCCACAGCGTATTACTCCGGAGCTGGTTGCCATGCTGAAAAAGCACCAGCCGGTCTGGGTCAACACCCATTTCAACCATCCACGGGAGCTTACACAGTCGTCCAAAAACGCTCTGGCGATGCTTGCCGACGGCGGTTTGCCGCTCGGAAACCAGACGGTGCTGCTCTCGGGCATCAACGACTGCCCTCGAATCATGAAGGCGCTCGTGCATAAGCTGGTTCGTAACCGTGTGCGCCCCTATTACCTCTACCAGTGTGATCTGTCTGAGGGTCTCTCTCACTTCAGGACCCCGGTGGGCAAGGGAATTGAGATTCTTGAAAGCCTGATCGGCCATACCAGTGGGTTCTCGGTGCCAACCTATGTGATTGACGCTCCCGGCGGGGGAGGAAAAATTCCGGTAATGCCAAACTATCTGATTTCATGGTCAACCAACAAGGTTGTGCTGAGAAATTATGAGGGAGTTATTACAACCTACAAGGAGCCGGATTCCTACGAGCCGACTTTCTGCGACCGGAACTGCGACCGCTGCGACCTTCAGCTGAACCTGAACGATGCGGATGAGGGTGAATCGATAGGCATCCAGCAGCTGCTGAGTGACCATGATGAAACCATTTCGCTTGTGCCTGCCTCCAATGAGCGCTTTTCCAGACGCAAGGATGAAGGACAGCCGGACGAATGAGCTGGGTTGATTATCTGATATTCGGGGCATATATGGCGGCAGTGCTCGGTATCGGCGTCTACCATTTCCGGCGCAACGGCGATGCTGAGGATTACTATGTTGGAGGGAGGAGCATCAGCCCCGGCCATGTCGGTCTGTCGATTGTGGCAACAGATGTTGGCGGAGGCTTTTCCATAGGTCTCGGGGGTGTGGGCTTCATGATGGGGCTTTCGGGTAGCTGGCTACTCTTTACCGGTCTTGCGGGAGCATGGCTGACGGCGGTTTTTGTGATTCCGAAAATCAAGCGCATTGATGCGAGCAAAGGGTTTATGACCTATCCCGATTTCCTCAGGGAGCGCTATGACGGTCGGGTCGCCCTCTTTGCTGCCATCATTTCCGGGCTGGGGTATCTGGGCTTTACAGCGGCACAGTTGCTTGCCGGTGCCAAGCTCGCTTCAGCCACAATCATACCAGCCAATCCCTTCGGCATGGAGCCGCTGTTTTTTGCACTGGTGGTGATAGCCTGTGCTACTGTGCTCTACACGGTCATTGGCGGTCTGAAAGCGGTCATCTATACCGATACGGTGCAGTGGATCATTCTGCTCAGCGGACTCCTGCTGATCACTGTCCCCTTCACCCTTGCCCGTATCGGCGGATTCGGTGCACTCAGGGTTGCCCTACCTGACCATTTTTTCTCCCTCACGGCCATAACTCCCGTTCTCTTCATCAACTGGATGGTTACCATCATTCCCATCTGGTTTGTAGGGATGACCCTCTATCAGCGGATGTATGCCTGTCGTGATGAAGCGGACGCCAGGAAAGCCTGGTACATTGCCGGTTTTTTCGAGTACCCCGTGATGGCTTTTACCGGTGTCTTTCTCGGCATGTGCGCACGAGTCGTTTTTCCTGAAGCTGAGGCTGAAATGGCCATGCCGATGCTGATTCGCGACATTCTGCCTGTCGGGGTGACAGGTATTGTTATAGCCTCCTATTTTTCGGCTATCATGTCAACGGCTGACAGCTGCATGATGGCCTCATCGGGGAATTTTACCAATGACATCATCAGCCGCTTCATTCCAGCTTCACGAGCCAGCGACCGTCGTCTTGTCAGGATTTCCATGTTCGTCACCCTTGTGGTTGGCCTGCTCGCCTTTTTGCTTGCCGTCAGGTTTACGACTGTGCTTGGTGCTATTCTGCAGGCCTATGCCTTCATGGTCTCCGGACTCTTTATCCCGACTCTCGGAGCATTTTTCTGGAAACGGGCTTCATCTGCGGGTGCGCTTGCCGGAATGGCCGGCGGAGGTTCCCTGACGCTGCTTTTGATTGCCGGAGTGCTCCAGCTTCCCGATGGGCTCCAGGCTCTTGGGTTGGACCCTGCGCTCTATGGCATCATTTTTTCTGCTCTGCTTTTTGTTCCTGTTTCTCTCACCTTTCCCGATACCCAGGCGAACCAATGAAGAACGATACCATAGAGCGCCGCCACGGCGCACTTATCCAGCACGGGCCGAAAAGTGCGAGAATTTATGTTATGGAGTGTGCCGGCGCCGATCCCGAAACCCTTGTGCCGGAGCTTTTAGCGCTTGGCGCGGAGAGAGGATATGGAAAAATATTTGCGAAGGTTCCTGAACCGGCTTCCGCCGCATTCCTTCGGGCAGGATTTCACGAAGAGGCCCGTATCCCTGGATTTTTTGCCGGTGGAGAGACCGCCCTTTTCCTTGCCCTCTTTATTGATGCCCGGCGCGCCCACACCGCTGACGCAGTGGAGATTGAACGCATTGCCACCCTTGCCCGGAATGCGGAGGTCCGTTTCCCCGGTCCGCTTCCCGATGGCTGTTCGCTCCGCATCTGCACTCCCGATGACATTGCCGTGATGAGCGACATCTATCGCGAGGTATTTCCTACCTATCCGTTTCCAATTGAGGATCCGGCCTGGCTGCTTGAGAGTATGCGCACCCATGTAGACTATTACGGTGTGAGCCATCTGGGGCGGCTGGTGGCTCTTGCCTCTTCTGAAATGGACTTGCAGGGAGGAAGTGTGGAGATGACTGATTTTGCGACCCTTCCCGGCTGGCGGGGCAATGCTCTTGCCCTCCATCTGCTTCTGGTGATGGAGGAGGGAATGCGCCGCAAGCATATGCGTACCGCCTTTACCATTGCGCGCTCTCTTTCAGCCGGCATGAACATCTCCTTTGCCCGCGCCGGCTATTGGTTCAGCGGCACTCTTGTGAACAATACCAATATTTCCGGCGGGATTGAGTCCATGAATGTATGGTACAAGCCGCTCTAAGAGTGATCAGCTTTGCTGATAGGTGTGTACGCTGTTAGCCGCTGTCGGCAGGTAGTTGACCCCGAACCAGCTGACCAGCAGCACAAGAAACGCCAGAGCAAGATACCACTGCAGCTTCAGTCGATTGATTTTATAGCTGACAGCATGCAGATATCCAAGATAGATGAGCCAGGCAATGAATGCCCAGGTCTCTTTCGGATCCCATGACCAGTAGTTTCCCCAGGCATCTTTTGCCCAAAGAGCTCCAAACACCAGGCCGAAGGTGAGGAAGACGAACCCCAGCAGCGCAAGGTAGTGGGCAAGAGCATCATTGCTTTTGAGGTCTTTCATTCTGTAGGTCAGGAAAATGTTATGCCATCCGGCAACAGACGAAGCCGCAAGCAACACATAGCCAACCAGATAGACCACCACATGAGGGATGAACCATGGGCTCTGGAGTGCGGGCATCAGGGCCTTGTCGAACACCTCGGGGTGGAGCAGATTGATGGTGAGGAAAAAGGCTGCCAGCCCCATGCAGTAGTACTTCAGCCATGAAATTTTCCACCGGTATTCAACCAGCAGGCCGACGAGCGGGATAAGCGCGGCATACCAGAGCCGGGTTTCGCCAAGTGTTCTGAGTGGCGGGCGCTCCAGAGCATGCCAGTAGATGGCAATGAAGGCTATCATGATCAGCGAGCCGCCAAGGTTCAGTGCGGTTGCAGTTTTTCTGAGGGCGGTGCTGCTTTTTGCGGCAATGCCGAGCATGGAGCCCAATGCCCAGAAGGCTATCGAGAGATATGCCGCTGTGGTAAAATCAATGATCATAATGAAGCCCCCGATTTTTTGATGCCGTTCCAGAAAAACAGTGCGTTTGCTCCAAGCATCATGAAAAATCCAAGGTAGACCGCCGGGAGCCAGGGGTCGCGGATGACTTCAAGCAGGCTTAGCGTCGAGAACTTCCCGGACTCTTCGTCATAGCCCATCTGGTAGATTTTCCATCCTTTGAAGTTGACCGGCTTGTTGACTTCAAGATTGGCGATTGTTTCAAGCCCGTTTTCGTCGCGCAGGGTGACTGCTGAACGGAATGATTTGGGTGATCCCGGCACCATGAAGAGAAAGAGCCCGTCCAGATCTACAGCTCCTGGTTTGAGCATCGGGCCACCGGTGCTGAGCCATAGTTCCCCCTTACCGGCAGCTCCGCTTATCCGGACTTTTGCAAAAGGAATGCCGATCGCCGGGTCTGCCGGAACGGGAGTGCCCTCTTTGCCCGGCAGTCCGGAGGGGATGAAGTCGGTGACCTTCACGCTGATGCCTTTCCATTCAGCAGTTGCGCCTGCGCGAACTTCCGGAATTGCCTGCGAACTGTTCATGATGAGCCGGTCGTTCTTCGGGTCGTAGAGCATGAGCTGGGGAGGGTACTCCTCAATGGAGAAATCATGCAGGAACACTGAAAAGGGGATCTCCTGCGCCTGCTTGCTTTTCATGATGTATCCCTGATTGCTCGCCTGGCCCTCCTGAACGGGAAGAACAAGGCGCTGGAGATCGGAACTTCCGAAAATTCCGCATGAGAGGGCTATCCAGAACCCGGCATGAAACAAGATGAACTGCAGGTTTTTAAGGCTGAACGGTACCAGTTTCCATGAAAGGGAGAGTCCCAGATTCCAGAGAAACAGGCTGACAATGAGAGCAAACGGCCAGCTTGAAAAAATGCTGTGCAGTCCAAGCCGGAGAGCCGTGGGGTTGCCTGCAGTTCCTTGGGGCACCATGCCGCCAATGAAGGAGAGAGCGGCAAGCGTGAGAATCAGCGAGAGGCCGAGGGGGATGCCCCCGAGCCAGGCAATAAAGGGGTTATGGCGGTAGCTGAGGCCGACTGCCAGAATGAGACATGCTGAAAGGAGCAGTGTTATTGCGTTCATCGGCCACTCCGGCATGGTAATGCCCGTACCGCCCAGAGAGTATTGTATGGCGAATCCTGCGGCGTTCAACAGGATTGCTATCAGTGCGGCCTCCCTGAATTCCCAGGGCTTTTGAAACAGTGTTCGTCGGTCAGCTTTCATGCTTCATTGTTGGGTGTACATTGCTGAATGTCTGGGGTACCGCACACCGGGCAGCGCGGATCGCGCCGGACAGGTACTTTTCTGAACTCCATGGTGAGTGTATCGCAGGTGAGGAGCGTGTCATACAAGGGAGTGCCAATAGTGAGCAGCACCTTGAGAGCTTCAGTGGCCTGCACCGATCCGATCACTCCGGCAAGGGCTCCGATAGGGCCTTCGCCCGAAGCGATTGGGGGATCGTCGTCTTCATGGAAAAGACAGTGGCAGCAGGCGGTTCTGCCAGGATTGACGGTCATTGCCTGCCCGGAGAACTGCTGAATGCCTCCGTGGGAGTATGGCTTTGCTGCCGCATGGCAGGCTCTGGAAATGAGGAATTTTGAGCTGAATGAATCCGTTGCATCTACCACGAAGTCGTACGCTTCTATGATTTTGGGAGAATTATCGGCGGTGAGCCGGAACGGGTACGAATGAACGGTGAGAGAGGGGCGGAGTGCCAGCAATCGTTCTTGTGCCGAATCAACCTTTTTCGTGCCGATGGCAAGGGTGGTATGAAGAATTTGCCGCTGCAGGTTGCTGCATTCGACGGTGTCATCATCCATGATGCCGATGGTGCCGATGCCGGCTGCGGCAAGGTAGAGTGCTGCCGGGGAGCCGAGGCCTCCGGCACCGACAATGAGAACACTGGAGGAAAGAAGTTTTTCCTGTCCCGCTTCGCCGATTTCAGAAAGAGCAAGATGGCGGCTGTAGCGCTCCCTCTCTTCCCTTTTCAGCTGCATCCGGGGATTTCGCCTGACGGCCCGTTGTATGCCGGTTCCCAGTTTTTAAAGACCGGTTCAATCCTGCGGTTTCTGAGCGCCTGGCAGAACTCTTCAGCCGTACGGCTGTCTGAAATTTCAAACTGCCCCTCCTCAGGGCTCTCTCCTTCACGGTATCCGCCAACGGTGGTGCGGCTTGCAATGCTCATGCGGGTGATGGCAAGCCCTGCCATACCGTCCCTGAACGATGGTTTTTCGCGGGTGGAGAGCACCAGTTCAACATCCGGCATGGCTATGCGGAATGCAAGGATAATGCGGGCGAGCAGGTGGTCGTCAACGGGGTAGGTTGGCTCATATCCTCCCGTTTGCGGCCGTAAGCGGGGGAATGAGACGGATATGCCACCGCGCCAGTATGTTTTTTCAAGATGGCGGGCGTGGCGGTAGAGCATGAGAGCGTCCGTTACCGGATCGGAGAGGCCGAACAGGACTCCGAGGCCAACGGTTTTTATTCCCCCCTCAAGTGCCCGTTCTGGTGTTTCAAGCCGGTAGAGGTAATCCTTTTTTGGCCCCCAGCGGTGGAGAGCTTCGTACTGCAGGGGGTCGTAGGTTTCCTGATAGATGGTAATGCCGGTGCATCCTCCCATGGCCAGCTCACGGTACTCTTCAACACTCATCGGGAAGGCCTCAACGGTTACCCGCTGCATTGATTCAGCTGCAATTTCCACTGCGCGCTGTAGGTATTCAAAGCCGACCGTAGCGGTTCTCTCTCCGGTGAGGAGAAGGATATCCTGTATGCCGAGCTGCTTCATGGCGGCAATTTCACGACGGATCTCCTCCTCTGAAAGCTTGCGGCGGGGGGTGGTTCTGTCGGAGGCGAAACCGCAGTAAGCGCAGCCGCTGGAGCAGTAGTTTGAAAGATAGAGCGGTGCGTAAAGGGGCATGGTGCGTCCGAACCGCCTGAGCGTCATTGCACGGGAACGGGCCGCCATGGTTTCAAGGCTTTCGGGCGACCGGTTGCGAAGCATTGCCTCAAGCTCCCGGCAGTCATTGTTGTGTGTCAGCCAGTCGGGCAGGAGGGTCATGACTGTTCTCCAAGAAAGGATGTGAGGGGGCTGGTAGCAACGGCTTCCGAGCTTTCTCTCATCAGTCCCGCCTTGAACGCCCGACGACCTGCGTCAGTTGCGTCCCGGAAAGCGGCAGCCATTTCTGCGGGGTTGTCGGAGGCAGCTATGGCACTGTTGACGAGCACAGCGCTGCATCCCATTTCCATTGCCCGGGCAGCTTCGGACGGGGCCCTGAGGCCGGCATCCACAATGACGGGAATGGAGCTTTCACGGATGATGATGCTGAGCATGGCGGCGGAGGCAAGCCCCTGGCCGCTGCCGATTGCTGAACCGAGCGGCATGACTGAAGCACATCCCACATCTTCAAGCCGTTTGGCAAGAACAGGATCGGGGGAGATGTATGGCATGACAAGAAACCCTTCGGAGGCAAGGACTCTTGCGGCCTCCATTGTTTCAATCGGATCGGGCATCAGGTGCTGCGGGTTCGGATGGATCTCCACCTTGATAAAGGGGCTCCCGGAGAGTTCACGGCTGATATGTGCCGCCTTGATTGCTTCCGCAGCTGTTGAGGCGCCTGAAGTGTTTGGCATGAGGGTAATGCCCGGCATCTCAGAAAGAGGGCCGAAAAGGTCATCCTCAAGCTGTTCGCGGTTGAACCGCCGAAGTGCGACGGTGACAAGCTGTGCGCCAGAAGCTTTCACGGCCTCCAGCATGAGGGCTGCGCTGCTGAATTTTCCTGTTCCGAGAATCAGGCGGGAAGAAAAAGTATGTGCTGCTAACTGCAAGTGGTCCATAAGTAGGGTTTCATTCTCTTTGGTTACTCATCCCCCGCCGGCAAACACAAGGATTTCAACCCGGTCACCTTCCCTGAGAATGTGTGCCGTGCGTTCAGGGGGGCGGACAACCTGATCGTTGACAAGGGTTGCGAGGGTTTTCCCGTCGGAACCGATATGAGCCAGAAGATCGCTGAGGGCTGAGGCTTCCGGAAGGGATTCGGGTTCTCCGTTGAGTTGAATTGTAATCATTTTGAGTGATTTCTGCACGATTTCTTTGGCTCTCTTTTTCAATTGCACCCTTCAATAGCCTGTTCCAGGTCAGCCTGAAGGTCATCGGGGTGTTCAAGACCGACGGAGATTCTAACGAGACCCTCACCGCACCCCCTTTTCCGGCGCTCTTCTGGCGAGAGTGCCCAGAGTGTCATTCTTGCCGGTGAGGCGATAAGCGATTCAACGCCTCCGAGGCTGTCAGCAAGGAGAAACAGCTTTACCCCTGAAATAAGTTTCTCAACTGCCTCCATTCCTCCTTTCAGCTCTATGGTGAGCATGCCGCCGAATCCGCTCATCTGGCTTTGTGCCAGATTGTGCTGCGGATGTGAGGAGAGACCGGGGTAGAGAACCCTCTTGACTGCGGGGTGCCCTTCGAGGAATCGGGCGAGCTGCATGGCGTTGGCTTCATGCTCCTTCATGCGGATTTTGAGGGTTTTCAGCCCCCGCATGACAAGCCAGCAGTCCCAGGGCGCGGGAATGGCTCCGGCCGCAGCCTGGTATGTTTTAACTGTTTCGTGCAGTTTTTCCCCGTTCGTAATGACTGCCCCACCCAGCACATCGCTGTGGCCGGCGAGGTATTTGGTGGTGCTGTGAATAACAATGTCGGCGCCGCACTCGAGCGGGCGCTGGAAATAGGGGGAGAGAAATGTGTTGTCTACAGCCAGAAGTGCGCCCCGTTCATGGGCCGCCTCCGCCAGCGCCCTGATGTCTGCGAGACGCATCAGCGGGTTGCTCGGGCTTTCCACCCATATCATTTTGGTAGTGGGAGTGAAAGCATCCAGATAGCTTTTTGTCGTGCTGCCTTCCGCATAGGAAGTGGTGATGCCCATGGGGCGAAGAAGCTCTTCAAAGATTCTGTAGGTGCCGCCATAGATGTCAATGCCGGAGACAATATGGTCGCCGGGTCGGAGAAGATGGAGCGCAGCCATGGTTGCTGCCGCTCCGGAAGCGAAGGCGAGTCCGTACCGGCCGTTTTCCAGAAGGGCGAGTGCTTCTTCAAGGGCCTGGCGTGTCGGGTTGCCGATTCTGGAATAGACAAATCCCCCTTTGTACTCAAGCTGTTCGCGTGCAAAGGTTGATGTCTGGTAGATGGGTACCGTAACCGACCCTGTTTGAGGGTCGGGCGCCTGTCCGTCATGAATGGCGAGGGTTTCAAAATGCATGGGCGGTCTTTTTTTTCTACAAGGTAGTGAGATTCCGGGAAAAACCGCCCCGCCTTCAGCTGTTTTTCAATGCCCGATCAAGGGCCTCGATAAGGTCAAGAGGATGTTCCAGACCGATAGAAAGCCTGATGAGCTCCCTTGAAAGGCCGCTTGCCCTCTGTTGTTCCTCTGTCATCTGACTGTGCGAGGTGCTTGCCGGATGGAGGATGAGGCTCTTTGCGTCACCCACATTGGCTACATGGGAGAAAATTTTGATGGTGTCGATGATCTTTATCGCCGTATCGTATCCTCCCTTCGCTCCGAAGACCACCATGCCGCCGAACCCGTTGTTCAAATCCTTTGAGGCGGCAGGGTAGGAGGGGTCGCCCTCAAGGCCGGGATAGCGTACCCAGGCTACTTCAGGGTGCTTCTGGAGGTGCCTGGCTACCAGCATTGCATTTTCAGAATGGCGGGTCATTCTCAGTGGCAGGGTTTCAAGCCCCTGAATGAATATCCATGCATTGTCGGGGGAGATGCAGGCCCCAATGTTACGGAGGGGAACAGTCCGTACCCTCAGGGCAAATGCTATGGGTGCGAGTGGTTCGGGCAGGTCGAGTGCCCAGCGGAGGCCATGATAGTTGGCGTCGGGTTCGGTAAAGAGAGGATGGCGCCCTTTGGCCCAGTTGAATGTGCCCGCGTCCGTAATGCAGCCGCCGATAGCCGAGCCGTGTCCGCCGATCCATTTGGTCAGGGAATTGATGACAATGTCAGCCCCGTGTTCAATCGGGCGAAGGAGGAACGGAGTGGTGAAGGTTGCGTCAACCACCAGCGGCAGACCATTCCGGTGGGCGACATCGGCAATGGCGCTGATGGGGGTGTAGTTGAGCGTCGGGTTGCTGATGGTCTCAATGTAGAGAGCCCTGGTTCGCTCATTGATGGCTTGTTCGAATTCCTCCGGTTTAAAGGGGTCGACAAAGGTGACCGTGATGCCAAGCTTGGGAAGGATGGCGTCAAACTGAGTGTAGGTGCCGCCATAGAGGTTTCTGGATGCAACGATGTTGTCCCCAGCTTCGGCGAGCGTGATGATGGTGTTGAAAATTGCCGCTGTGCCCGAGGCCACAGCCACCGATGCAGCCCCGCCTTCAAGTTCGCTCATGCGCGCTTCAAGCACTTCGGTTGTGGGGTTCATCAGCCGGGTATAGATGTTTCCAAGTTCTTTGAGGGCGAAGAGGTTGGACGCATGCTCCGTGTTTTTGAAGAGGTAGGAAGCGGTCCGGTAGACAGGAACTCCCCGTGAGAGAGTGTTGTCGACGCTTTGACCTGCATGGAGGGCCAAAGTTTCAAAGCGGTGTGCTGCTGTACTCATTGGAGCGATGGTTATTTTGTTGCCAGTTGCTGTCGTGTTTGTTGTATTAACAATTGTTACTATAATTCTGTGTGTTTTCCAAAAAAACATTCTGTTTATTGTTCTTTTTGATGGCTGAATGGAATCATCTTTTTAGCGGGAGAGGAAGGATTATGGGATATATCGAGGCGGTCTGCATCAGCAGGGAGAAGGGTGAGTTGAAACTGGCGGTGCAGGAAATTGCACTGAAAGCTGACTGGGGGATTGATGGCGATGCTCATGCAGGCGACTGGCACCGCCAGGTGTCATTGCTTGCGGGCGAGAGCGTGGACCGGATGCGCTTGAAAATGCCGGAGCTTGCCCATGGCATGTTCGCCGAAAACATGGTGACCCGCGGGATTGACCTTTCTGCCCTCAAGGTTGGAGACCGGTTGGAGATTGCGGGTAATGCGGTGCTGGAAATCACTCAGATTGGCAAGGAGTGCCATAATGGGGCGTGTCCCATTCAAGTGGCAACGGGGGAGTGCATCATGCCCACCGAGGGTCTGTTCTGCAGGGTGAAGCGGGGTGGAACCGTTCGGCCGGGGATGGCCGTGGGGCTGATGGCGTGAGGTCAGCCGCCGATTTCTGACATGCTTGTGCCCATGGAGCTTTCGCCCCGGTCCGTTGTTTTACCGTCTTCTGGTTTCAGGCGTACCGACTGCCTGACAAGCTCAAGCAACTGTTCCCGGCTTTGGCCATTGCGGATGGCGGTGAGCAGGTCAATTCCTTTCTTTTCATACAGACAGCTGACAAGATGCCCGTCTGCCCGTACGCGGAGACGGTTGCACCTGCTGCAGAAATTTCGGGTGTAGGCGGGTATGATTGCCCATGAGCCTCTGTGGCCGGGAAGGGTGAAACTGAAATATTCGGTGCCCGACCCCTGCAGCTCCTCCATTTCGGGATGAGCGGACTGAAGCAGTTCGCGAATCTTGTCCATTCCGAGAAATTTTCCCGTTCTCCATATCTGGTGGTCGTCAAAGGGCTGAAGCTCCATGAAGCGGACACTGATGGGGTGCTCTTTTGTGAGAGCGGTGAATGCTTCAATTTCATCGTCATTGATTCCCCGAAGCATCACGACATTGATTTTCAGAGGGATGTTGCCGAGTGCGAGAAGCCTGTCAAGGTTGGCTTTGACGCGCTCGAATTCATTGCGCCGGGTAATGGCAAGGAACCGGTCGGCACGAAGGCTGTCAATGCTCATATTGACTGCGTCAATGCCGGCAGAAAGAAGTGCGTCCAGATGGCGGTCGAGCAGAAGGCCGTTGGTGGTAATGCTTACGGTTTTTATGCCTGGGGTGTTTTTAGCCGTGGTAACAAGGTCGGCAATGTCACTTCGGAGGAGGGGCTCACCTCCGGTGAGGCGAATTTTGGTGATGCCTGCTTCGGCCAGGATGCTTATGAGGGTGGAGAGTTCGGTGAAGCTCATCCGGGAGATGCCGGAACTATCAGTTTCATGCTCTTCGCGCATGCAGTAGGCGCAGCGAAGGTTGCACGAGCCTGTTACAGCAATGCGCGCATAGCTTACCTGCCGGTGAAAGGTGTCGGACAGCGGGGGTGTGTTGTTCGGGGTACTGCTACTCAATGGCTGGTGCGTCAGGGTTCTTGCCTTCAGGACTGAAAAGGCAAGATATCCCTTCTTTGGCTGTCTGCAAACAGAAACCGCCGTGGTCCAGTTCCCTTAATTGACCCCGAGGATGACGCTTGATGCCTTGAACGCCGTACAGGCGTGGCCGCCCTCTTTGAGGCCGAGTTTTTCTGAACTTCCGTGGGTAATGATGGCCGAGATGACATTGCCGCCACCTATTTCCACATCGACTTCGGTGCTGACAGGACCTTCAATCAGTTTTGAAATGGTGCCGCACATGAGGTTGCGGGTGCTCAGGTGTGCGTCGTGCAGATCCTGACCAATGATGATGGAGCTTGCCTTGATGATGGCGTAGGCGCTCATGCCCTCTTTCAGTCCGAGGTTTTTGACCGCTCCGTTTGTGATAATGGAGGTGATGCGGGCTCCACCGGAAAGCTTGATGACAACTTCGGCGTTGACCGCGCCAAGGGTGATCTGTTCGACGGTGCCGGAAAAGACATTTCGTGCACTGATTTTCATTGAGATCATTTTTAGGAATTGATGGAGCTGTGTTGTGTTGCCGAGTCGTTGTTCCAGATTGTGGAGGTATTTCCGATGCTCTTCCTGCACCACCCGGAACTGTTCGAGCACTTTTTTCCCCTCACGGGTGAGAATGGTGCCGCCTCCCCCCTTGCCCCCGGCGGTTCTCTCCACCAAAGGCTTTTCGGAAAGGTTGTTCATCATGTTGACGAGGTGCCATGCGGTTTTATAGCTGATGCCGACCGCTTTGGCTGCGCTGTTGATGGAGCCGAGCTTCTCAATCTGCTCAAGCAGCACAATCCTGTCGCCCCCGAGAAACCGGTTCTGGTCTTTCTGGAACCAGATGTCGCCTTCAAGTCCGATCTCCTCATTCATGCATTTTGCCATTGTTCGGGTGTTGATTGTTGGTCCGCTGTTTATCCTTTAATATAGGCTAATTGCTTCTCAACGGCGCTTTCTGGACACCGCTCTTTATCTGTTGTGCATCGAACCATTTGCGGCTGATTGAGACGGGGGCGGGGCTGTCGTTATGTATTTTATAATATAACGATAAAGCAAAAAAATGCTGTCTTTCCATCATGAAAAGACAGCGCGAAAAAAAAAATCAGAATCAGTGGATGATATGCGCTTCGCACGCTTCGCCTTCTTCAAGTGCATCAAGGATTTCATCGACTTTCTCTTCGCTGTCGACCTCTCCATACCAGAAGTTTTCAGGGTAGATGACCGCAATCGGGCCCTTCTCGCAGAGGTTAAGGCAGGCGGTGGCTGATACGGCTACATCGCTCATGCCGCGGTCGGCAAGTTCACTTTCAAAGTAGGGAATCAGGCTGAGCGACTCTTTTTTATGGCAGATGCCCTGTGGAGCTCCCTGGGCGCGGAAGCTTGCGCAGACGAAAATGTGGTGTTTTGGCTTATCCATTGTGGTGTTGTTTAATGGTTGTTCATTACTTCTGCTGTTCTGTTTCTCTCTTGGGTAGCTATCCGCAGCCACCTCCGGTGCCGCTGCAGGCATGGCGGCTGGTGTTTTTGCTCATGTGGCGTATGTCTTCTCCCCTGAAGAGCCCTCCGATGGCGTCTTCAATTACCCCTTCGAGTACCATGACTTCCACTCCTGAGGCGTTGAGCACTTTTGTGGGTGAGCCTCCGGCTCCGCTGGAGAGAACTCCTCTGCAGTCGCTGAAGAGTTCGGCAAGGGCCTCCCAGCGATCATTGCCTCCGCCCGGAGGGGGTGCTGGACGCGATTCAACGAACCTGCAGGTGTTGCTTTCGGGCTCAAACCCGTAAATGAGAAAACGGTCTGCTTCGCCGAGGTGCTGGTTAACGAGAACCCCCTCCATACTTGCAACTGCGAGGTAGGGACGGTTATCATCGGGGTTTTTCGGCAACTTGGAGGCTTCGCTGAGCTTCTCCATCATGGCATCGCTGTTCATTTCTCCAATGATACCGACCGCATCGGCGCGGCAGCGGGCGCAGTGTTTCATTTGAGGGAGGTATTCTGCGGTGGTTTTCTGGATTGCAGCCACCAATGTGGGGGTTGGCTCCTCAATGTTTTCAAACACGGTCTCCTTTGTGTTATAGTAAGGCAGAGAGTTGAGAATGTCGGCGCCAAGTGAGGCTACGGTGCGGGCAACGGTTTCAACATGGTGGTCGTTGATGCCGGGGATGATGATGGTGTTTACCTTTGCTGTAATGCCACGAGCCTTGAGTTCTTTGAGCCCTTCAAGCTGTTTTCCGATGAGCAGTTCGGCGGCTTCAATGTCGCGGTACATTTTTTTCTCGTGGCGGACCCAGGCGTAGATTTCTGCTCCGATTGCGGGGTCGATGGCGTTGATGGTGATGGTGACATGGCTGACCTCAAGCTCTGAGAGTTCATCAATATAGGGGAGCAGGTTCAGTCCATTGGTTGCAACGCAGAGCAGCATTTCCGGGTACTCCTTACGCACAAGCCGCAGGGTTTCCATTGTCTCGTCGGGGTTGGCAAAGGGGTCGCCCGGGCCGGCGATGCCGACTACGGAGATGTTGGGCGAGAGTTCTACCGCACCTTTCAGGTAGTGGAGCGCCTGACCGGGGGAGAGCAGTTTGCTTGATACTCCGGGGCGGTTCTCGTTCATGCAGTCGAACTTCCTGTTGCAGTAGTTGCACTGGATGTTGCACTTCGGGGCAACAGGGAGGTGGATACGGCCGAAGGTGTGGCGCGATGCATCGTTAAAGCAGGGATGATTTTCCAGTGTAAGTGCCATTGTTTTGCTCCCGTTTACAGATAAGTGTAGCCGATTTCAGAATCATCCTGTCGCTGCTGCAGCACCATGTTGACGATGCGGTCGAAGAGTTCAAGCGTGCCGCGGTATCCAAGATGGTGCAGCCGCTGTCCGCCGAACCGGTCGTGAATCGGGAATCCGATCCGCAGTAGCGGGATATTGTTTTTTCGTGACATTGTATAGCCTTTGCTGTTGCCGATGAGGAAGTCGGGGGCGAGGAGTTTGGCTTCGTCCTCAATGTCGACGAAGTCAACGCCGTCGCGTACCTTGATCCCCGCTTCTTCAAGGTCGGGTACCAGCTCCTGCAGCTTTTTCTTCAGCAGCCCGCTTTTGCCTCCCGAGGCAACCAGAACGGGAACCATACCGATTTCACGGAGGAAGGCCGTCATGGAGATGACCAGATCTTCCTCGCCGTAGACGATGACCTTTTTGTCGAACACATATTTGTGTCCATCAGCGTAGGCATCTACCAGACGGCGGCGTTCGTCATCGTATTTTTCGGGTTGCGCCTTCTGGCTGATTGTTTCGAGCAGGCCGAAAAAACGGTCTGTTTCGCGGATGCCGATGGGCATGGGCAACTGGTGGCGGGGTACGCCGAACTTCTCCTCCAGCCATGCTGCAGGTGACTTTGCATCGGCGAGGGTTGAGGTGAATTCAACACTGCCAATGGCGCTGCCGGAAAGCGAGATGGCGCTTGCGGGGGTGCCGCCTGGGGGAATGCGGTGGTACTCTGCCCAGGGGCCGCCGTCAAGTGTTTTGGAGTAGTCGGGCAGCATCATGCAGGGGAGGCTGAAGTCGTCAAAAATCTCCCTAAGGTGGCGCAGGTCGGCCGGCGAAACCATGTTGGCAAAGAGGTTGACCAGTTGCTGCGGGGTTCCCTGCTCGGCAAGGGTTTCAACGGCTGCGCGCACTGCACCGTGGAATCCATCGATGTGGCTGCCCTGATAGCTTGGGGTCGAGGCGTGAATCATCAGCGGCATCGGGACACCGTTCATCTGCTCTTTTTTGTATTCGCGGAGAATCCCTTTGACATCGTCACCGATGGTTTCCGAGAGGCAGGTTGTGGCCAGCCCGATAACTTCCGGCCGGTACTGCTGGGTCACATTCTGTAGTCCGAGCTTCAGATTGTGGCTTCCTCCAAATACGGCTGTATCTTCATTGAAGTTTGACGACGCAATGTCGATAGGCTCTTTGTAGTGACTGATCAGGTATCGGCGGATATAGGTTGCACACCCTTGGGAACCATGCAGGAAAGGGACGCAGTTTTCAATGCCTCTGAATGCAAGGCACGCACCAAGAGGGTTGCAGAGCTTGCATGCGTTCTGGGTTGCGGTTTTTGCGTGTTTCATTTCAGTCCCCCTTTTCTCGGAGCGAACTGCCATACCGGGCTCATGACTGACTGGTACACTTCAAGGGCGAAGTTGTACATGCCGATAAAGCCGGCCAGCGGAATTTTCCGTTCGTGGTTGTGGTCACAGAAGGCCACCCCGAGCTTGAAGGCAATGGGGCGTTCCTTGACGCCGCCTATGAGAAGGTCGGCTTCTTTTTCAAGAATGAATTTCGACAGTTCCACCGGGTTTGAATCGTCAACAATGACGGTTCCCTCGTCGCACATCTCTTTGAGGTTGCCGTAATCGTCACTGTTTCCGGTCTGTGAGCCGGCCAGCACCACCGACATGCCCAGCGAACGAAGCGCCTTGATGAGCGAGAAAGTTTTGAATGCACCGCCTACATAGATTGCTGCTTTTTTGCCACTCAGAGCTGCCTTGAATTTTTGCAGCTGTGGGTAGAGCCTCTCCACTTCGCTTTTAACAATCTCCCTCGCCTTTTCCATGATGTCGGGCCTGTCGGGAAAATGTTTTGCCACATCATACAGGGCGCTTGCCATATCTTCAATACCGAAGTAGGAGACCCGTATGAAGGGTATGGCGTATTTCTCCTCCATATCCTTGGCCAGAGAGGTCATGGAGCCAGAGCACTGAACCACATTGAGCGTGGCTCCATGGGCTTTTCGCACTGCATCTACCCGGCCGTCGCCGGTCATGGTGGAGACGACCTGGATCCCCATTTTTTCATAGTATTCACGGATGATCCAGGCTTCGCCGGCAAGGTTGAACTCGCCGAGAATGTTGATGCTATAAGGGCTTATGTCATTCGTTTCAGCAGTTCCTACCAGTTTCATCAGGGAAATGCAGGCGGCCCGGTAGCCGTCTTTCTTGGTTCCCTTGAACCCTTCTGAATGGACGGGAAGAACGGGTATCGAGGTCTCTTTAGCCACCTTTCTGCACACGGCATCAATGTCGTCGCCGATAATGCCGATAATGCAGGTTGAGTAGATGAATGCCGCTTTGGGCTGGTACTGCTCTATAAGTTCAATAAGCGAAGCGTAAAGCTTTTTCTCACCTCCGAAGATGACATCGGTTTCCTGGAGGTCGGTGGAAAAACTGAGGCGATGGAGTTCGGGGCCCGAAGAAACCGAGCCGCGTATGTCCCATGTGTAGGCTGCACAGCCGATAGGGCCGTGAACCAGATGCAGGGCATCGGCCACAGGGTAGAGAACGACCCGTGAACCGCAGAAGACGCAAGCCCTCTGGCTGACGGATCCTGAAAGACTGGTGGTTTCGCAGGAGATGTCAAACGCCGCGCCGCCATCCTTTTTTTCAAAGATCTGTTTCTCCCTCTCTTTGAGAATCTGAATCTGTTCCATGGCAGGCGTTCCTTTTTATAAATGGTTTCTTTCAACTCCTTTCGTGCCCTTCAAGGTGCCCCCGCGCTTCGGAGGCACACTTTGGGGGAAGGTGTTACATGACCAGTTCGAATTTCTCTTCAGGTGCTTCACGGTCCTGACGGTCCATGAAGACGCCGAGGATCTTTTCAACCAGCCTGAGGCCGCCGCTGTACCCGACAGAGGGGAAGTAGCTGTGGCCGATGCGGTCGACAATCGGGAACCCGAAACGGATGAAGGGAATGTTTTCATCGCGGGCAATGTATTTCCCGTAGCTGTTTCCGATCAGCAGATCAACCGGCTCATTCTTCATCCACTGGTGGAGCAGGAATGTGTCGGCACCAAGGCCGTTCTTGAAGTTTGCGCCGGGCGAGCGCTCGAGGATTTCCGCCATCCGCTTTTCAAATCGTTTGCCCGGGGTGCCGCTGACAATGTGAAGGGGCAGCATGCCGAGGTCGAGCAGGAACTCGGTGAGCGGTATGACCTGGTCAGGGTCGCCGAATAGAGCTACCTTTTTGCCGTAAAAGTACTGGTCCATATCGGTCATGGCGTCAAGCAGGCGGCCGCGCTCGCTGGTGATTTCATCGGGAACCGAAACACTGGCCGCTTTTGAAAGCGCCATGATGAAGCGGTCGGTTGCCGAGATGCCGATGGGCATGTCGACCGTTTCGAACGGTACGCCACATTTCTTGTCGAGCGCAACAGCTGCGGGTTCAGCGCTGATGCAACCAAGAGCAATTGAGGAGAGGCTGTCGCCGGTGCTTTTGAGCTCCGGGATGGTGACGCCGCCTTTCGGATAGAACTCGTGTTTTCCGGTCTGCGGAGCATCGAGCACATCGGAAGTGTCGGGGAAGAGAACAATTTTCGCGCCGAGCTCTTTCGATAGTTTCTTGATTTCGCGCATGTCGGAAGGTTCCATCCATCCGGCAATCAGGTTGACCTGTTCTTTCTTCTCGCCTGTCGATTCGGCAAACTGCTCGGCCATGCCGACTACCATATTGGCGTAGCCGGTGACATGCGAACCCACAAAGCTCGGGGTGCTTGCATAGATGACATGCTTGCCCTCGGGGATCTTCCCGTCATCGGCAGCCTTCTTTGTGATCTGCTGAAGATCGTCACCAATGGTTTCCGACAGGCAGGTGGAGTGCACCGCGATGATGTCGGGGTCGTACACCGAAAATATGGTGTCTATGGAGGCCAGCAGGTTGGCCTGTCCTCCGAACACCGAAGCTCCTTCGGTAAACGAGCTGGTGGCAGCCATCACCGGTTCTTTATAGTGACGGGTGAGCATGCTGCGGTGGTAGGCGCAGCAGCCCTGTGAACCATGGCTGTGAGGCAGGCAGCCATGAATGCCGAGTGCTGCATAGAGGGCTCCGACCGGCTGGCATGTTTTTGCCGGGTTGATCGTCAGCCCCTCGCGCACTTTAACCTCTTTTGTGGTGTGTCGTAATAGCATAATGGAATAGTCTCCGTTTTCCTGGGTTACTGGGTGACATACGAGGCGCTGAGCGACTCTTTTTCACTATCTGCAGTTTTCTGCCATGGTGCCTTGATGAGTTTCCATACAGGATTGTTCACCATGCGGTCGATGTCGCGATAGAAGTTTACCGCACCTTCAAATCCGGTGTAGGGGCCGCCGTAATCGTAGCTGTGAAGTTGCTTGAGAGGGACGCCCATTTTCTGCACCACATATTTTTCTTTGACGCCTGCGCAGAAGATGTCGGGCTTGTAGATCTCAATGAGCTTTTCTGATTCATAGTGGCTGATGTCGTCAACGACTAGCGACTTTTTCATCATCTGCTTCATCATTCCTTCGTAGGTGTTGATTTCAAGCCCTTTTGCTTTCAGCTCCTCCAGTTCCGCTTCGGTTTTGCGTGGTTTGTAGAGTTCCGGATCTGCCACAATCTTCAGCTCCTCAATGTTTTTGCTGTCGGCGTCAACCTTGATGTTGGGCAGTACTTCACGGCCTTCGTAATCGTCGCGGTGGGCAAACTCGTATCCAGCCGCAACCGTTGTCATGCCGAGCTCGCTGAAGAGATCCTGATAGTGGTGAGCGCGCGATCCTCCAACAAACAACATGGCAGTTTTGCCGCTGGTTCTGGGAAGGATTTCATCAATCACCTCTTTGACCTTCGGCATCTCCTCCTTGATGACCTCCTCAACTCTCGCTTTCAGTTCAGCATCGCCGAAGTATTCGGCAATTTTGCGCAGCGACTTGGCACTCGACTCAGCCCCGATAAAGTTGATTTTCATCCAGGGTATGCCGTATTTGGTCTCGAGCATATCACCCATGTAGTTGATGGAGCGATGGCACATGATCGCATTCAAGTCGGCCATATGGGCGTTCTCAAGCTGACTGACCGTGGAGTTGCCGCTGAACGAGGAGTTGATTGTGATGCCGCACTTATCGAAAATGCGCTCAATTTCAAATGCATCGCCGCCGATGTTGTACTCACCGAGCAGATTGAGCTTGAATTTGCCCTCTTTTATCTCGTTGTTCCTGCCGACCATGTGCTTGAAGATGCCATTGTTGGCAATGTGATGGCCTGCTGACTGGCTGACCCCGCGGTAGCCTTCGCAAC
Source organism: Chlorobium sp. (assembly GCA_013203905.1). Lineage (GTDB taxonomy): Bacteria > Bacteroidota > Chlorobiia > Chlorobiales > Chlorobiaceae > Chlorobium. The sequence goes on from JABMPC010000075.1 coordinate 81,174, forward strand.
TGAATCCGAACACATTGCAATCGCCGAACTTCTCCTTCATCTCCCGTGAGGCGGCGTGCACATCATCACCAATCAGCCCTACCGGGCAGGTGGAGAAGATTGCTATGGCTTTGGGGTGGAAGAGGTCATAGGCCTCCTGAATTGCCACCTTCAGCTTTTTTTCACCGCCGAACACAATGTTCTCCTCCTGCATGTCGGTAGAGAAGCAGTAGGGGATGAAGTTTGCGTCTGCATCAGTTTCCGGCCTTGTCTGGTTCCGCCGTGTCAGCCAGCTGTAGAAACCGCATCCGATGGGGCCGTGTGTGATGTTGACAACATCGCGGGTTGGTCCGAGCACAACACCCTTGCAGCCTGCATAAGAGCATCCCCGCTGGGTGATGATGCCCGGTACGGTACGCACATTGGCCTGAACCTCAGGGACGGTTTCCGGGTCATTGATGATGATGGACTTGTTGCGCTTTTTGGCAACCTTGGCCGGGTATTTTTCAATCAGTTCCTCCCTGACCTGGGAAGGATCCGGGAATTGGGTTTTCGACTCCATGTACATTTCTCCGTTTACACCTGTGTTGATGATAGTTCTTCAGTTCAGGGCAATGTCGCCCGCTTCGCCTGTTCGTACCCTGATTGTTTCTGTTATCGGGGTGACGAAGATTTTTCCGTCTCCGGGCTTTCCTGTCTGATTTGTCTTTATGATGGTGTCGATGGCCGTCTGGCACTGCTCATCGGGGACGACAACGGTCAGAATCCGCTTTGCCACAAGCCTCGGTGCATTGCCAAGCTGCTCGATAGCTTCGGGATGACCCTCTTCGGCTCCATGAAGAATGTCGAAATGAACCTGTCCCTTGCCCCGGCCCATAACCCGTCCGGTTGCAGTGAAGCCCGGTATGCCGGCTTCTATGAGCGCCTTCTTGGTCTCGTTCACCTTGTTGATCCGTATGACTGAAATGATTTCTTTCATTCAAGCCTCCTTTGCTGCTGCCAGCGTCGGTTCACTTTCCTGCATGCCGGTGCTGATGGTGTAGACCTCTTCAACGGCTGAGACGAAGATTTTTCCGTCACCGAACTTGCCCTCGCCTGTGCTTTTGGCATTGTCGAGAATTGACTGGATTACAAAGCTCTTGTCGGCGTCGGGCACAACAGTGAACAACATCTCTTTTGGGAGTTCATCGTAGACGACATCACCCACCCTCAGTCCGCGCTGTTTGCCTCGTCCCACAACCGAGATTTTCGTGATTGCCGGGTAGCCTGCATCGAGCAGTCCCTGCATAACCTCGTGTACTTTTTCGGGTCTGACGATTGTTCTGATCATTAACATATCTGTATACTCCCTTGTTATTAGTTGGCGATACCGAATTCAATGAGAAGCGACTCAAGCTCTTCAATCTCAAGAGGCTTGGGGATGACGAACATTTTGTTGTCGTTGATTTTCTGTGCCAGTGCCCTGTACTCGTCAGCCTGCTTGTGAGTCGGATCGTAATCAATGACTGTTTTACGGTTGATTTCAGCCCGCTGCACAAAGTTGTCACGAGGGACGAAGTGGATCATCTGGGTGCCGATCCTGCTTGCCAGCTCCTCAATCATTGCCTTCTCGTTGTCTACCTGACGGCTGTTGCAGATTAGTCCGCCAAGGCGGACACCGCCGGCATCAGCGTATTTCAAGATGCCTTTGCAGATGTTGTTGGCAGCATACATGGCCATCATTTCCCCAGAGCAGACGATGTAGATTTCCTCAGCCTTTCCGTCACGGATAGGCATGGCGAATCCTCCACAGACCACATCACCCAGCACATCGTAAAAGACATAGTCGAGCGCCCATTCATCGTCGTAGGCTCCAAGCTGCTCAAGCAGGTTGACTGAGGTGATGATGCCGCGGCCGGCACATCCCACGCCCGGTTCCGGACCGCCGGACTCGGTGCAGCGGGTGGTTTTGTATCCCTCTTTGATGATGTCTTCAAGTTCAACCTCTTCACCCTCCTCGCGGAGCGTGTCAAGCACGGTTTTCTGCTGCAGTCCGCCAAGGAGGAGACGGGTGGAGTCAGCTTTCGGGTCACAGCCGACAACCATGACTTTCTTTCCCATTTCAGCAAGAGCGGCAACCGTGTTCTGGGTGGTGGTCGACTTGCCGATGCCGCCCTTTCCGTAAATAGCTACTTTTCTCATATTCTCTTTTCTTTAAGGTTATTGTTGCCTTTTCTTTCAACTATTGAGGCAATTTTGTCTTCGCACCTAAATAGTTATGCCATTTAACAGCAACATGTGTGCCAAACTTTGTGAATTGCATGCCGCAAAGGGTTAGGGGGATAAAGAAGCGGTGGAAATGCCTATGAGGAAAAGGGTCTTGGCGTTTTTGTAAACATTGTTTTTTTTGGGGCGAGCGCTCTTTCCATACTCATTGCGTTTCGGTTTGCGGGTTTTCCTCCCTACCATTTCGTAGGAAAGCCCTTTTTTCTACGAAATGGTAGGTATTGGTATCGCTGAAGTGCTGGCGCGGTTGTTTGGCAGGTTGTCGATGTCGGGGTTCAGAAGGGGAAAAGAGGGTGTGGAAGATGAAGAGATCGGCTTGCAGGGCGGGGGATTGCGGTGCGCTGCCAGGGAAAACTACAATTTTGTAGGTCTCCGGCTGTTTCGGCCCCTTTGGCAGTGAAGGGCTGAGGCTGGGGTTATGGGCGGAACTTACGGTAGTTGATGCAGAATTTTTTGACGCGCAGCCCCATGATGCGTTCTGAGAGGCCAAGTTCTGCAGCGGCTCGCGACATGTTTCCCCGTGTGCGCTTGAGGGCTTCGATAATCATCTCTTTTTCAATGGACTCAAGTTTCTGCTGGAGCGAGCCGGTGTAGGGCGTGCCGCTGGATTCGGCCGTCTGCAGGCTGGGTGGGAGATGGTAGCCGTGGATGACATTGTCTTCACTGAGAATGACGGCGCGCTCCATGCAGTTTTCAAGTTCCCGCACATTTCCCGGCCAGTGGTAGCGCATCAGCATGTCGATGGAGGTTGTTGATATGCGCCGGATCCCTTTCTGGTTCTGCTGGTTGAATTTTTCCACAAAGTAATCGGCAAGCAGCAGAATGTCGGTTTTGCGCTCGCGGAGCGGGGGAACGGTAATGGGAAAAATGTTCAGCCGGTAGTAAAGGTCTTCACGGAACTGACCCTCAAGGATAAGATTTTCAAGACTGCGGTTTGTGGCGGCAATGATACGGACATCAACCTTGATTGTTTTGGAACCACCTACCCGTTCAAACTCCTTTTCCTGGAGGATTCTCAGCAGCTTGGCCTGAATGGGAAGGCTGAGCTCACCGATTTCGTCAAGAAAGATTGTGCCGCCGGCAGCAAGTTCGAACCGACCCTGGCGGGTTGCAACGGCTCCTGTGAAAGAGCCTTTTTCATGGCCGAAGAGTTCACTTTCCACAATGCTTTCGGGGAGAGCCGCGCAGTTGAATTTGATGAAAGGTTTCTCGGCTCTCCGGCTTTTGAAGTGGATTGCGCTTGCCACCAGTTCCTTGCCGACGCCACTTTCACCCAGAACCAGAGCGGTGGCGCTGGTACCGGCTATTTTGTCGATCAGCTTGAAGAGGCTGATCATCGGCTTGGTATTGCCGATGATGTTTTTTGGCCGCTTTTCTTCGGGTATGCTTTCTTCAGTCTCCTGTTCTGCGTTTATCGCCGTGGGAGGCGGTGCAAGCTGATCGTGCCGGTCGCTCTCGTGGGCAAGCTGTTTGAGGCGGACGGCCTGAGAGATCATTGCAGCAATAATGGAGAGCTGGTCTACATGGTGCTGGAGTGCATCGTTGTCTTTCCTGCCTCCTTTTTCTTTCTTGTTTTCCTTTTCGGTCGGGCCGCCAAGTCTCCGGTCGGCGCTTATGGTGCCAATGATTTCGGAGCCTGCCCGTATGGGTATGCAGATGAAACAGAGCCCCTCTTTGGTTTCATGTTTCCTTGATCGGGTCCGGTTGAGAAAGAGCGGCTCGTCATTGATGTTGGGGACGATGACATTTCGCCCTGTTTTGACCACCTTCCCGACAATGCCCTCTCCAATCCGGTATCGTCCCCGTTCTTTTTCCTCTTCCGACAGTCCGAAGGATTCTTTGATGACAATCTCTCCGGTCTCACGGTTTACAATAGTGATCATCCCGCGCAGCATGTCCATATGTTCCGACATGATGAAGAGTACGAGGGTCAGCACTTTGCTGATGTCGTTCTCTGCGGTTACGGTTCTGCTCACTTCCGCGAGCAGACTGATGCTCCTGTTGGCCTGTTCCTGTGGTATAAGCATGGCAGTTCTTTTTTTCACTCAGCCCTCTTTTTGAAGGCGGCGGTGGAGGGTTTCGAGTTCGTCGGGAGTGAGGGCCCGTTTTTTTTCGCTTGAGGCTCGCCTTACGCCTATAAGCATCTTCAGGGCTTCCTGGCGGCTCAGATCAACCCCCTTTCGCCAGAAGTAGTCCTGAATGGATGCACTGCCAGAGTGCTTGCCTATGATTAGCGCATGTTCAGCACCCCCTGCCAGTGCGGGCAGAAACGGCTGGTAGGAGAGCGGATCCTTGAGGAGGGCTGCGCAATGAATGCCGGATTCATGCTGGAAGGCAGCCTCGCCGACCACCGCTTTCTGCGGCTGTATGGTTCTTCCGGAAGCCCTGCTGACAGCAAGGGCGATGCGGGTGAGGGCGGTGGTGTCGATGAGGGTTTCATAGGTACCGGAAAGCTTCAGGGCAATAGCAAGCTCCTCAAGGGCGGCATTACCCGCCCGCTCTCCAAGGCCTGTGACTGAAACGCTGACGGCGTCGCATCCGTTGGCAATGGCGGTGAAAGCGTTAGCTGTGGCCATGCCAAGGTCGTTATGCGCGTGAAATTCCAAAAACGGCCCTCCTGTCGGGAGCAGCTCCCTGAAGAGCTCCGTGAGCATCGGGGGGGTGGCAATGCCAACCGTGTCGGCGATGCGCACCCGCTCTGCTCCGCAGGAAGCGGCATCGGCAATGAACTGGCGGATGGAGTCTGTACCGGCTCTGGTTGAGTCCTGTGCTCCGACGCTGACAAAACGGAAATAGCGCTTCGCCCTGCTTACCAGTTCCATCATCTGGTCCTGCACCCATGAGTAATTCCTTCCCATAAGCTCCAGATAGAGGGGGGAGAGGGGGAAGCTTATGTGCACCCCTTCCGTTCCGCTACGCAGAACCGCTTCAATGTCTTCCCATTTTGCCCGTGCCCAGCCGGTGAGGGCAAGAGGTAGATGGAGGGCAGCAATGCTGCGAATGGAGTTTTCCTCTTCTGGGCTGATTGCCGGATAGCCGATTTCAAGTTCATCAACTCCGCATTCCCCGAGAAGCATTGCGAGCTCTTTTTTTTCAGCGGCACTGAACACCACTCCGGGGGCCTGTTCGCCATCCCTGAGGGTGGTGTCAATAATCCATGGCCTTCTTGCCGGGTTTCTGGCGGGATGCGTTGCTGTGATGGGCATGCTTGCCTTTTATTTCGATATTTAATTAAGCGGCATATTGTGCCTTAATAAATAAGGGCTTCCGTTAAATATATAATAAATATTCAGACAATAATGTATTTTTGTTTCTCTTTTTGGTAAGATGCCCGGCAGCGAAATATTTTCCATGCCGTAACCTGCTCGTGGCTTCGCGGTTATGCGGTTTCAGGAAATCTTTCTGTAGCTTTCAGAAAGCGGGACATTTTCTCTCTAAGGGTCAGTGTGTTCATGAAAAAAAGCAAAAAGAGCGTCCGTGAAATCCGGTCGGGCGGTGCAGTGAAGAGACCGATGAAAAAGGCGATGAAGGATATGGCGGGCACGGTTGGCCGGGCTCCCGGTACGCTGTTCCATACCGGGGGGCAGAAAACCGGGCGTCCGGTCATCACCTTGTTCAGTTATGATGCGGCATCCGCAGAGCACCGTACCCTTAAGGGTCTTGAAGAGTGCCGTCCGTTCATTGGAGGGGAGAGGGTGCTCTGGCTCAACATTGACGGGCTGCATGATTTGAAGCTTCTTGAGAAGGCGGGTGCCATGTTCAATCTGCATCCACTGACACTGGAGGATATTCTCCATACTGGACTGCGGCCCAAAATTGAGGATTTCGGACGATATCTTTTTGTGGTGCTGAAAACGCTGGAGCTGGACCCACTGTCGGGAGATATCAGTGAAGAACAGCTCAGCATGGTGATAGGCGAGGGGTTTGTGCTCAGTTTCCGTGAAAAACCCGGGCCTCTCTTCGATCCTGTCATTGCCAGGCTCGACAATCCTGGCACCAATGTCCGTCAGCGCAGGGCGGATTATCTCGCCTATGCGCTCACAGACTCGGTGGTCGACAATTATTTCACAATTCTTGAGCAGTTCGAGAGTCGCATTGAGGCCCTTGACGAAGAGCTGAGCGATTCGGTAGCCCGGGATGCACTTCCGGCAATGTATCTCCTTAAAAAGGAGCTTATCATGCTGCGCAAGTCGGTCTGGCCACTTCGGGAAATAATCAACAGTATCAGCCGATCGAAATACCGGGTTATTGACGATGAGGCGACAAGGCCCTTTTTCCGGGACATTTATGACAACATTGTGCTGGTCATTGAAACAGTTGAAACCTATCGTGAGATTGTCATCGGTATGTATGACACCTGGCTTGCACTGGCTAACAACAGGATGAACGATATCATGAAGGTGCTCACGATTATTGCCACGGTGTTCATGCCTCTCTCATTCATAGCCGGTGTCTACGGCATGAACTTTCATTATATGCCTGAGCTGGAGTTTCCTTTTGGATACTATGCGGTGCTTGGCCTGATGGTCTCGATTTTTGTTGGGATGATCGTCTTTTTCAGGACGAGAAAGTGGTTTTAGGCCTGTAAGAGAAGGCCGGTTACTTCTGTGGCTCTTTTTTCTTTTTCTGGCCGGTGAACAGCGCCAGACTTGCAATGACTGCAGCGATTGCTCCCCCTATGAAGAGGATGCCGATCTCTCCGTGCCATGTTGCTGCATGGCCGAGGAAGACGACTGCCAGCACCACAACGATGACTCCGACCAGTTTGTCTTTGAGGTCGTCAATCGTATGGATTTGCAGCCAAGGGGGGAGGGGGACGCTGTCGTCAATAAAGAGCTCATAGAGGCCAAGCGCCATAATGTAGAGTGCGGTTGCAACCAGAAAGAGGTCGGCATTTTCAATAAACCCGAGCAGAAGGCTTTTTGCCCCCTTTGGCGACAGAATGCCCGAAGTTGCCGAATCGAGTATGAGCCACCCGACCGAGATGGTTCCGTAGATGATGAGGGTTATAGTTGCAGCGAAGAGCGCCAGTACGGCGAGAAGGATGAGGTAACGGCTTGCGGTAAGGAGTCGGTGCATGGTGGGGAGGGGGTTTGCCGGGCATTTCTGGTTGTATATTATTACAATTATACAATCACAGATCGTAATTTTCGAATAGTTTTCTTGAACAGGGAGCTCTGAATGGAATGGTTATGGCAGAACTAAATAAACATAGCGGTGGTGTGCCGGATCGTGTGATCTGTGATTTTACCCGACAGGATTGTCAGCAGTGGTTCAGTGTGAGCGACAAAGTGATGGGCGGGGTGTCAGAAAGCCTTTTTTTCCGCCGTGATGACGGCATTGGTGTTTTTCAGGGAGTGCTGTCGACAGCTAATGGCGGCGGGTTTGCAGCTGTACGGACCCTGCTGGGGGAGCGCGATTTCAGCGGGTTTAGCGGTATTGGCCTTCGGGTGAAAGGGGACGGGCGTCGCTACAGCTTCCGGATCCGTAACGATGACCAGTATGATGGTATTGTGTACCGGTATGAGTTTGATACAGTTGCAGGTCGGTGGCTGGAGATCGATCTGCCGTTTTCAGGTTTCACTGCTTCGTTCAGGGGACGGACTATTGACGATGCAGCCCCTCTCGATCTCTCCTCAATCGTGCAGATAGGGTTTATGGTATCAAAGGAAAAGAGTGGCGCTTATTTGCTGGAGGTACAGTCAATCAAAGCCTGCCCGGCGCCTCAGGATGCTTTCAGAGCCTGACGGCGATGCCTCTGTCGCAAAGGTACTGCTTGGCTTCGCGGATGGAGTGCTGGCGGAAATGGAATATTGAAGCGGCAAGGGCTGCATCAGCATGGCCTTTGGTGAATCCGTCGTAGAGGTGCTCAAGGGAGCCTGCTCCTCCCGAGGCTATCACAGGGATATGGACTGAGGTTGAAATCAGTGCGAGGCTTTCGTTGTCGTAGCCTTCCTTTGTTCCGTCGCGGTCCATGCTGGTCAAAAGGATTTCTCCTGCGCCGAGTTCCTGCACCTTCAGTGCCCATTCAAGCGCTTCATACTGCGTTGGGCGCTTTCCCGAGTGGGTGTGGACGATGTAGCGATCACCGATTTTCTTGATGTCAACTGCCACAACCACTGCCTGTGAACCGTATTTTTCTGCAATGCGGGAGATGAGCTCAGGCTCCTTCACGGCTGCGGTGTTGACGGAAACCTTGTCGGCACCGTGCAGGAAAACCTCTTTCGCCCGTTCAACAGAGCTGATTCCTCCACCGACCGTAAGGGGAATAAAGACTTCGCCTGAAACTTTCAGGACCTCTTCAAGGGTTGTTTTTCGTGATTCCAGAGAGGCCGAAATATCAAGAAAAACAAGCTCATCGGCCAGTTCGTCGTTGTAAAACCGCGCCTGTTCAAGAATGGAGCCTGCATCGCGAAGCCCTTCAAAGTTGATTCCCTTGACGACCCTGCCGTCGCGAACATCGAGACAGGGGATGATTCGTTTTGCCAGCATCCGTTACATTCCAATTCACTTCAGTTGAAGAAACCCGTCTACAGGAAAACCTCGGTGTTTGAGACCTGCGACAGTAAAAAAAGCAATGTAAATATTATATTTGCTGGCACCATAGTCCAGCTGAAAAAAAGAACGAATGAGCCATGAAATTTCCTGTCTGTGAATTTGCCGAAGCTGAAGAGGGTTTTTATTCCCAGTGTGCCTCCTGTCCAATTGCCGCGGGCTCCGCGGGCTGTGCGCTGAGTGAACTTGAGGATGGGAACTACATCTTTGAAGGGACAACTCCCCATGGCGGCGTTGTGGCGATGTTTTATTTTCGTGACAATGAAGGCAATCAGGTGGCAAAAAGCGATGCGGAGCATGTGGAAATACATGAGCTGGACGAGGGCGGCCATCTGATTACGATCCTCTACGGTATGGTTGACCCTGAGGGCATCATGTACCTCAAGAGGTCGCAGGCTGGAGAAGCCGATGGAGACCGCAATCAGTAACCCTTAAGGTTCTCTAATGACACGACAACAGATTCTATCGGACGGGACGGGCAATGGTATTGCCGATTTGACCATTATTGGTGGTGGCCCTACAGGGATTTTTGCCGCTTTTCAGTGTGGGATGAACAATATCAGCTGCAGGATTATTGAGAGCATGCCGCAGCTGGGCGGGCAGCTATACGCACTCTACCCTGAAAAACATATTTACGATGTGGCCGGGTTTCCCGAGGTTCCGGCGGCTTCGCTTGTCGAGAGCCTCTGGCAGCAGACGGAGCGATACCATCCTGAGGTGGTTACCGGAGAGACTGTTGTCTCGTTCCGGAAGCTGGAGAATGGGAATTTCGAAGTTACGACTGCTTCGGATCTTGTGTTTGAATCACGGGCACTGCTTCTTGCGGCCGGCCTCGGGGCATTTTCGCCTCGCAAACTTCCGCAGCTTGGCGATATCGGCGACCTTGAGGGGAGCTCTGTTTTTTATGCGGTCAAGGCGAAGAGTGATTTTGAGGGTAAGAGGGTTGTTATTGTCGGCGGTGGCGATTCGGCGCTCGACTGGACGGTGGGGTTGCAGGGAGTTGCTTCTTGCGTGACCCTGGTGCACAGGATGCATGAGTTCCAGGGGCACGGAAAAACTGCCCGGGAGGTCGACGAAGCCCGTGATGCAGGCACGATAGATGTGCATCTGAATACGGAAGTAGCCTCCATTGAGGCTCAGGGTGACGAGCTCACCTCAGTACGGCTGCGAAGGAAAAATGCCTCCGAGAGCAGGGTAGAGGCTGACCGGCTGCTTCTTCTGATAGGGTTTAAATCCAATCTCGGCCCGATAGCCAACTGGGGTCTTGAGCTGGTAGACAATGCCGTGGTCGTGGACGCACACATGAAAACCTCTGTTGACGGACTCTACGCGGCGGGAGATATAGCCTCCTATCGGGGAAAACTCAAGATTATACAGACCGGGCTCAGCGATGCTGCCATGGCGGTGCGTCACAGTCTGACTTACATTAAGCCGGGTGAAAAGATCCGCCATAGCTTCAGCAGCGTGAAAATGGGAAAGGCAAAGAAAAAAGAGGAAGAGCATGCTTGAGCCTTGGGTGCTGGCTATCCGTCCCAAAACGCTTCCTGCCGGTGCGGTGCCGGTGGTTCTTGGTTCTGCTCTTGCGGCCGAGGCCGGATCGTTTGTGCTCTTGCCTGCGCTGGTGGCTCTTGTCTGTGCCCTCGGCATTCAGGTTGCCACCAACTTCATCAATGAAATCTACGACTTCCGCAAGGGGGCCGATACTTCTGAACGGCTCGGCCCGACACGAACGGTTGCCGCGGGGCTCATTTCGGAAAACACAATGGTTCGCGCCGCAGCGCTGCTCCTTGGTGCGGTGTTCCTGCTTGGCCTCTATTTGGTGTTCATCGGCGGCTGGCCGATTCTTCTTATCGGGATGCTCTCTATCCTGTTTGCCTGGGCCTATACCGGAGGTCCCCGGCCGATAGCCTATTCGGGGCTAGGCGATTTCTTCGTGTTTGTTTTTTTCGGGCTGGTTGCCGTTGGGGGGACCTATTTTCTTCAGGCTTCATCGCTTGAACCCAGAGTGCTTCTTGCCGCAATTGTTCCGGGTGCATTTTCAGTCAACATCCTGCTCTGCAACAATATCCGCGACATTGCCACCGACCGCAAGGTTGGCAAGATGACGCTTCCTGCGCGCATTGGGGCGGGCCCGGCCCGGATGCTCTATCTTCTCCTTACCGTTCTGGCTTATCTGGTGCCGGTGCTTCTCTGGGCGAGCGGTTCGGCTGTGTGGGTTCTTCTTTCGCTGCTCTCATTTCCTCTTGCCGTTTCAACCCTTCGCACTCTTTACGGCAGCGAGGGCCGTGAGCTCAACAGTGTGCTGGCTTCTACAGGAAAGCTGATGACGATTCACGGGACGCTTTTTTCTGCCGGCCTTCTTTTCAACTAACCCTTCCCCTCCGAAGTCATGAATCAGGAAGCTGTTGCCATAGCCCTTGTGCAGACCTCCTGCAGTGAGGACAGCGCCCGCAATCTGGCAAAAACCATTGAAAAAATACGGGAGGCTGCCGAATCGGGCGCAAAGATCATCTGCACGCAGGAATTGTTTACGAGCACCTATTTCTGCCAGACGGAAGACTATGCCCCTTTTGCCCTTGCCGAGCCGGTTCCCGGCCCCACGACCCTCGTGCTGCAGGATCTGGCCAGAGAGCTTGAGGTGGTGATTGTGGCCTCGCTGTTTGAAATGCGTGCGCCGGGTCTCTACCACAATACGGCCATTGTTGTTGACGCTGACGGGCGGTATCTTGGACGGTACCGCAAAATGCATATTCCCGACGATCCGGGTTTTTACGAGAAGTTCTATTTCACACCGGGTGATCTTGGTTACAGGGTGTTCAAAACGCGCTATGCCACCATCGGTGTGCTGATATGCTGGGATCAGTGGTATCCCGAAGCGGCACGGCTGACAGCACTCATGGGTGCGGAAATCCTGTTCTACCCGACGGCCATAGGCTGGGCTTCGAATGAGCACTCAGACGAGGTGCGCTGTTCACAGCTCGCAGCATGGAAAACAATACAGCAGAGCCATGCAATTGCCAACGGTGTCTATGTGGCCGCCGCCAACAGGATGGGCCGTGAGAATGAGCTTGAGTTCTGGGGGAGCAGTTTTGTGGCAGGGCCGTTTGGTCAACTGGAAGCCGAGGCTTCCAGTGATAAAGAGAGCATTCTTCATGCCAGCTGCGACCTCGGCAAGATAGGGTATTACCGTAGCCATTGGCCGTTTCTTCGTGATAGGAGGGTGGAGAGCTACGAGGCGCTCCAGAAGCGTTTTATTGATTAACATAACAATCATTCTGCAGCGAGCATGAATATTTTCGGTTCCGTTATTGCCGGTACCCTTGTCACCGTCTTTCTCATCACCCTCGTTTCCTCGCTCCTCAATCTGAAGGCTTCGCATGCTCCGCTGCCGGCTGAGTTCAGAGATCTGTACACCGATGAGGCTTACGGAAAGTCGCAGGCCTATCTCCGGGAAACCAGCCAGCTGTCGCTTTTTGGCGGTGCGCTTGATCTTGTTCTGCTGTTCGTGTTCTGGTTTTCGGGTGGCTTCAATCTGCTCGACCAGTTTCTGAGGGGGTTGGGTTTCAGCTCAATCATGACAGGGGTTTTCTATATCGGCTCTCTTTTGCTTCTCCAGTCGGTACTCTCCCTTCCCTTTACATTGTACCGGACATTTGTGATAGAGGAACGGTTCGGCTTCAACAGGACAACCCCTGTCGTATTTATGGGTGATCTCCTGAAAACCCTTCTGCTTTCAGTGGTTATTGGTGCACCTCTTCTTGCGCTTCTCCTCTGGTTTTTTGAATCAGCAGGAAGCATGGCCTGGCTGTTGGCATGGGGCGGGATCACCCTTGTCAGCCTTCTGCTCCAGTATGTGGCCCCTGCGTGGATCATGCCGCTCTTCAACCGATTTGTGCCGCTTGAGGATGGGGAGCTGAAATCAGCCATCACCGACTATGCAGCCGGAGTAGGGTTCCCGCTTTCGGGCATTTATGTCATTGACGGTTCAAAACGCTCCTCCAAAGCAAACGCCTTTTTTACCGGATTCGGAAAACGAAAGAGAATTGCTCTGTTCGATACCCTCATCAAAAGCCATTCGACAGAGGAACTGGTTGCTGTTCTTGCACATGAAATTGGCCATTATACTAAAAAACACATCCTTATCGGGATGGTTGTCAGTATTGTGAACATGGGGGTGCTCTTTTTTCTGCTCTCGCTCTTCATCGGCAACGCACAGCTCTTTGAAGCATTTTCTATGGAGAATATCTCGGTCTATGGGAGCCTGGTGTTCTTCATGCTGCTCTATACCCCCGTGGAGTTCATTCTCTCCATAGTCCTGCAGATGCTCTCAAGAAAGCATGAGTATGAGGCTGATCATTTTGCCCTTACCACATACAGCCGAGGGGAGGCGCTCATTACCGCCCTCAGGAATCTTTCGCGAAGCAACCTGACCAACCTGACGCCTCATCCTCTCCATGTTTTCATGACCTATTCCCACCCTCCGGTCAGTATGCGTATCGGGCGGTTGAAAAGAACTCTTGAGTCCTCTAAGAGCTGATTTATCCACCATACCACCCTCCCTATGGATGCACCACTCTACAGGATGCCCCCTGAATGGGCACCCCACAAAGCAACCTGGCTTTCATGGCCGCACAAGCGTGAGTCGTGGCCCGGGAAATTTGAGCCGGTTCCAGCTGTGTTTGCTGAACTTGCCTCCTGGCTGAGCTCTTCGGAAGAGGTTCACATCAATGTGCTTGACGGGGCGATGGAAGCCGATGCCAGAAAGCTCATTGTGGATATTGCTCATCGTGAACTCCGCATGGAGCGGATATTTTTCCATTGCATTCCAACCAATGACGCATGGTGCCGTGATCACGGTCCCAATTATGTCTGCAGTGTATCAGGGGGGACGGCTGAAAAGGTTATTCTCGACTGGGATTTTAATGCCTGGGGCGGCAAGTATGAGCCTTATGATGATGACAATGCCGTGCCCTCAAGGGTTGCAGCCCTTTCCGGCCTGCCTGTGGCGAACCCTGCAATGGTGCTTGAGGGAGGCGCAATCGATGTGAACGGTGCGGGCCTGCTCCTGACAACGGAAGCATGCCTTCTGAACCCGAACCGCAATCCATCAATGAGCCGCCGAGAGATTGAGGAGAGTCTTGGTCGGTGGCTCGGGGCTGAAAAGGTGCTTTGGCTCGGTGAGGGTATAGCCGGTGACGATACCGACGGCCATGTTGACGATATGGCACGATTTGTCAATGAGACAACGGTGGTTATAGCCGTTGAGGATGATCCGCAGGATGAGAACCATCTGCCGCTAAAGCACAACTGCCGGCTTCTTGAAAGCTTTACCGATACTTGTGGCGAGCCGCTCACTGTGGTAAAGTTGCCCATGCCCGAGCCGTTGTACCACGATGGGGAACGCCTTCCGGCAAGTTATGCCAATTTCTACATCGCCAACACCGTGGTGCTTGTGCCCGTCTACGGGTGCAGTCGAGACCGTGAGGCGCTTGCAGTTCTCCAAAGCTGTTTCCCCGAAAGGCGGGTAGTGGGGGTTGACTGCAGGGATCTTGTCTGGGGGTTAGGAGCTATTCACTGTGTTACTCATGAAGAGCCGCTCACATCGGCCTGTTCTGCACCAGTTGTGCCATAATCGCACGCAGTGTATCGATTCACTTGTGTCAGTAGAGTCGCCCGGAGGATGGTATTTCTTCCGGGCGTTTTTTTTGTTTTTCTGTAACTCCTTTTCAGGTAATACTCTATGATGTAAGAGCTGCTTTTTGCCAGAGTTTGGCACGGTGGTTGCATAGCTGTTTGTGAAATACCTCACGCCCGTGGGGTTGAGTAGATGTAATGGGGGACATCTGCTCACAAAAAAAGCGGCTGAAAAGCCGCTTTTTTTTTTATCTCTTTTTTCATTTCCTCAAATCGCAGAGGCAAGGCTTTTGCAGTTCTTCTCAACGATTGCCGCTGAGGCCTGAAGTGCTTTGAGCTCATTGTCGGCAAGGTTGATTTCAAGAATCTGCTCTACACCCTCTTTTCCGAGTTTGACAGGAACACCACAGAACACATTATTGATGCCGTACTGTCCGCCGAGGCAGGTGGTGCACGGGAGAATGCGTTTGCGGTCTTTGACTATCGACTCAATCATTTCAACTGCTGATGCCGCCGGTGCATAGAATGCCGATCCGGTTTTCAGATGGTTGACGATTTCAATGCCGCCGTTCTTCGTCCGCTCAACAATGGAGTTGATTGTTTCCATCGGAAGCAGTTCAGTCAAGGGGATGCCTGCAACATTGGTGTACTTGACAACGGGCACCATGGAGTCGCCGTGGCCTCCGAGCACAAAAGCGTTGATGTCCTGCATGGAAACATTGAGTGCTTCTGCAATGAAGCTCCTGAAACGGGCTGTGTCAAGCACGCCGGCCATGCCGATGACCCGTTCAGGCTTGAGGCCGCTCACCGTATGGGCAACAAAGGTCATGACATCCAGAGGATTGGATACCATGATGAGAATCGGATTTGAGGAATACTTCATCACCTGTGTGGTCACATCTTTGATGATGGCGGTGTTTTTCATGAGGAGGTCTTCACGGCTCATGCCGGGTTTTCGTGCAAGACCGGCCGTGATGAGTACAATATCGGAATCTGAGGAGTCGGCATAGTCGTTTGAGCCTCTGACCATTGTGTCAAAGAGTGCTACAGGGCCTGATTCATACATGTCAAGAGCTTTGCCCTGGGGAATGCCTTCAACAATGTCAATAAGGACCACTTCTCTTGCCAGCTGTTTTTCAGCAATTCGCAGTGCGGCTGTTGCCCCTACATTACCTGCTCCTATTACAGTGATTTTCATACAATATCAGATTTTAATGGTGTGTAAGCATAGATTTCGGCGGTGTTCGGAGTGGTTCTGGCCACAACTGGAAATTTCATAAAAAAAGCCGTCTTATCAGGTAAGACGGCTAATGAAAATATAACCTTATTTTTTGGGCAACCCAAACTCAGGGAGCGATGATGTCCACCTGTTTTTTGTTGTTGCGGCCATTACGGAAGGTCACGACTCCGTCTTCAAGTGCAAAAATGGTATGGTCGCGTCCAATTCCGGCATTGACGCCCGGTTTGATGACGGTGCCTCTCTGGCGGAGAATGATAGTGCCTGCGGCTACGGTTGAGCCTCCGGCAGCTTTGACGCCGAGATATTTAGGGTTGCTGTCGCGGCCGTTTTTTGTTGATCCGCCGCCTTTTTTATGTGCCATGGGAAAAGATAAATTTTCGTTAAAAAATCCGTACAGCCCTCTTCAGAGCGAAACCACCTCAATCTGCGTCATCTGCTGACGGTGGCCGTTTCTTGACTGGTAGCGTTTCCTGCGTTTTTTCTTGAACACCACCACCTTGTCGTCCTTGACATGTCCAAGAACTTTTGCGGTAACGGTTTCGGCAGGATTCAGCACGGTGTTCGCGCCGTCAATGCGTGCCATGGAGGCAATTTCCATGGTGCCGCCAATGTCGGTTTTCTGTCTGGGCACGAAGAGCGTATCGCCTTTCTGCACCAGGTACTGCTTGTCGGAAATCTTGATCAGCGCCTGCATCTTGCTCGTATTATGATATTAATGATAAAGGTCTCAAATATAGTATTCTTTGCCTGAAGTTCAAATATCTTATCAACAAATTCACCCTCTAAAAGTAGAGTGCGGCAAAGAGGGTCATCAAGCCTTTCACGGGTTTGGTTATTTGGGGGCGCGGCAGTAGTTTCATATTCTGCGCTTTTACACCCGTTTCCTCCTTTGCGGTATGCAGGGGGCGGGTTTGCGGGTTTTTTTCATCAACAGGGTCTGTTCGGGCAATGGCAGCAAAAAAAAACGGGGCACCCAAAGAGCTCTCTCCCATGATGCGCCAGTATCTTGAGGTGAAGGAGCACTATGCCGATTACCTGCTGCTTTTCAGGGTCGGCGATTTTTACGAGACTTTTTTTGACGATGCGGCCACCATTTCTTCGGCCGTCAACATTGTTCTGACCCGCCGTTCAAACGGTTCGGCGCCGGACATTCCCATGGCGGGGTTTCCCTACCATGCCAGTGAGGGATACATTGCGCGCCTTGTCCGCAAGGGATTCAAGGTTGCGGTCTGTGAGCAGGTTGAGGATCCGGCTGAAGCCAAGGGCATTGTGCGGCGGGAGATTACCGATATTGTCACCCCGGGGGTAGCCTACAGTGACTCCATTCTTGAAGACCGCCACAACAACTATCTTGCTGCGGCTGCTTTTCTCAAAGAGGGGCGTACAATGGTTGCCGGCATCGCCTATCTTGATGTAACCACCGCTGAGTTCAAAATAGCCTCGCTTTCTCCCGAATCACTTCGCGACACCATCCTCTCTCTCGGCCCTGCTGAGCTGCTTGTTGCAGCTTCTGAAAAGAGCCGTCTTGAAGCACTTGTACAGGGGTATTCATCGGGAATGCTCATTACCGGTCTTGATGATTGGATGTTCAGCGAAGAGCAGGCCGAAACGGTGCTTGCTCGCCAGTTCAAGACCCATTCGCTCAAGGGTTTCGGCATTGAGGGCAACCGGGCCGGACGGGTAGCTGCCGGGGTTGTCCTGCAGTATCTCGATGAAACCCGCCAGAGCCGTAGGGCATACATTACCCGGATTGCCGAGATGCAGGGCGGGGAGTTCATGACGCTGGACCTGCAAACAAAGCGCAATCTTGAGATTGTCTCATCAATGCAGGATGGTTCTGCGTATGGAAGTCTGCTGCAGGTGATGGACCGGACAGTCAACCCCATGGGCGCACGACTCATCCGACGCTGGCTGCAGCGGCCGCTGCGGGTTTTGGAAGCGATTGCTGAACGCCATGACGGTGTTGAAGAGTTGCTTCAGAGTCAGTCGCTTGCCGAGGGTGTACGAGGCTCTCTCTCTGAAATCAATGATCTTGAGCGCTCTCTGGCCCGGATTGCAACCTTCCGTACCACGCCCCGCGAAATGCTGCAGATGGGCCGTTCGCTGGCCCTTCTCCCGGTGCTCCGCGACATTCTTCTCCCGGCTCTTTCCGTTCGTCTCCGCTCTCTTGCAAACGCGCTTATGCCCCTGCCGGAACTGGTCTCGGAAATTGAACGGGCGGTCGACCCCGGGTGCGGGGCGGCAATGCGCGAGGGAGGTTATATCCGTTCGGGTTACCATGAGGAGCTTGATTTGCTCCGCGGTGTTTCTTCAACGGCAAAGGAGCGGCTGATGGAGATACAGCGCGAAGAGAGGGAACGGACTGGCATCTCTTCACTCAAAGTCCAGTACAACCGTGTATTCGGCTACTATATTGAAATAAGCCGGGCCAATATTGACCGCGTGCCAGAAGGGTATGAAAAAAAACAGACGCTGGTCAATGCGGAGCGTTATACCATACCTGCTCTGAAAGCGTATGAAGAGAAAATTCTCAATGCCGAGGAGAGAAGCGTCCGGATTGAAGCTGAGCTTTTTCAGGGGCTCTGTGCCGCCATAGCGGAGCAAGCCACCGCCATTCAGGAAAGTGCCCTTGCTCTTGCAGAAATCGATACACTCGCCTCTTTCGCCCTTTCAGCAAAGGAGTACGGGTACTGCAAGCCGGAGATGAAGGAGCATGAGGGACTTTTGATTACGGGCGGACGCCATCCGGTGCTTGAGCGCATCATGAAGCCCGACGAGCAGTTTGTGAAGAATGACTGTCATTTTGACGATCATCAGCGTATGCTGATGATAACAGGCCCGAATATGGCGGGTAAGAGCTCCTATCTCCGCCAGACGGGATTGATTGTGCTGCTTGCGCAGGCTGGCAGTTTCGTGCCGGCTGAACGGGCTGAAATTGGAATGGTCGACCGCATTTTTACACGCGTCGGCGCTTCCGACAACCTTGCATCGGGCGAGAGCACTTTTCTTGTTGAAATGAACGAGGCTGCCAGCATTCTCAACAACGCCACCTCCTCAAGCCTGATTCTTCTGGATGAAATAGGGCGTGGAACCAGCACTTTTGATGGCATGTCGATTGCCTGGTCTATGTGTGAGTACATTATTACCCGTCTTGGCGCCCGGACCCTGTTCGCCACCCATTATCATGAGCTCAGCGAGCTTGAAGAGCGTCTGCCGGGCGTGGTCAATTACAACGCCACCGTTGTTGAGAGCAAAGAGCGGGTGATTTTCCTCCGCAAAATTGTCAGGGGTTCAACCGACAACAGCTATGGTATAGAGGTTGCCAGAATGGCCGGTATGCCGAATGAGGTTATTTGCCGGGCGCGCGAAATCATGTCGGGGCTTGAAAAGAAGGATGTTTCCTTCGCTGACCGTTCACTCTCTGTTCAGGAAAGCATGCAGATCAGCCTGTTTGATGAAGTTGAGTCGCGGCTGCAGAAAGCGCTGAAGAATATCGATCTGGAACGGCTCACTCCCATTGAAGCGTTGCTTGAGCTTGATAAACTTCAGAAGCTGCTTGGCGGGCGAAGCTGAGCCGGTACCCTATGGAGTTGCAGGGAAGTCGGTGGCTCTCAGTTCATTGAAAGAATTTCCTCTTCGAGAAGCTGCTGGTTGTAGAGCTCCAGATAGAGCTCTCCCCTGGCAAGAAGTTCTTCGTGGGTTCCGCTTTCGGCAATGCTGCCCTCACTCAGCACCATGATGCGGTCGCAGTTTTTGACGGTGGAAATCCTGTGGCTTATGAGGATGACCGTTGTGTCGGGGAGACGGTTGAGCAGAGCATCAAACAGGCGGGCTTCGGTGCCGGTGTCGACTGCCGAGAGAGCGTCGTCGAGCACAAGAATGCGGGGGGCCCATGCAATTGCCCTGGCAATGCAGGCGCGTTGTTTCTGGCCTCCGGAGAGATTTATCCCTTTTTCGCCCAGCATGGTTTCAAAAGCGTCCGGGAACTCCTCTATTTCCTCGTGGAGCATTGCCGAACGACTTGCGGCAATGACCTCGTCAAGTGTGCTTTCACGGCTTCCCCAGCCGATGTTGTTTGCGATGGTGTCGGAGAAAAGAAAGTTGATTTGCGGGACAAATCCGATGAGTTCCCGGAGGGCTCCTATCGGCATGCTGCGAATGTCTTTTCCGTCGAGAAGTATGGCGCCCCCCGTGGGTTCATACAGCCGCGGGATGAGGTTGACCAGAGAGGTTTTTCCGGAACCGGTTGCGCCGACAATCGCAGTTTTGGAGCCAGCCTCTATCGTGAAGGATACATCGCTCAAAATCTCTCCGCTATCGGCTCCGGGATAGCTGAAGCTGATATGTTCAAAAGCAAGGGTGCCCCGGAAGTCTGCTGATTGGCTCTTGGCGCTCTCTGCGTTTTGTTCGTTTTCGTCTGGTTTCATGGCGAAAATTTCATCAATCCTTGCCTGTGCTGACGAAGCTTTCTGGATGATGCTGGTTACCCAGCCTATGGAGATTATGGGCCAGCTCAGCATGGTGACATACACAATGAACTGCGCTATGCCCCCGATGCTCATACTTCCTTCAATCACATTGATTCCGCCTATCCAGACGACCGGGAGGAGGGAGAAGGCGGTCAGGGCTGTAAGAAAAGCAAAAAAAAGTGCCTGCAGTTTCCCGAGTGAGAGATTTTTGGTGTAATATTGTTGGTTGAGCTTTTCGAATCGGCTGATTTCAAAGAGTTCGCGGGTATAACTTTTGACTATCCGTATGCCTGAAAGGTTTTCCTGTACAAGATTGGTTATTCCTGCGTAGCTCTCCTGAATGCTTTTGGTCCGCTTCTGCATCGACTGACCTATCCTGTAGACCGACCAGCTCAGAAGCGGTGCGGGAAGGAGGGCAAAGAAGGTGAGTTTTGGTGAAAGGGCGATCATGGCCACAAGGGCAAAGAGAAGCCGAAAGAAAGTGTTGAGGGAGTACATAATGCCCGGACCGAGAAAATCCCGTACGGCATTCAGGTCATTGGTTCCGCGGGAGATGAGTTCGCCGGTGCTGGTTGTGTTGTAAAAGCGCCGTGGGAGTTTCTCGAGGTGGCGGAAGTAGTCGTTTTTCAGGTCATACTCAATATGGCGGGAGGCCACGATGATATTCTGGCGGACGAGAAAGAGAAAAAATCCGCTCACAAGAGCAAAGAGAACATAGAGTCCGGCGTTCAGGGCAACATCCTCAATGAGGAACGGTCCGGTCATGGTGTCTATGGCAATGCGGATATAACGGGGTCCGGCAACAGCAAAAAAGTTGGTGAGGATGATGAAGAAAAATCCGGCAAGCAGATTTTTCCAATACCTGAAGAGGTAGGGTTTCAGGCTGAGTAAATTTTTCATCCGTCAAGGGTTTTTGATGTGACGGTTGTAATGTATAATAAGTAACAGGAAATCAAAATACCCTCATATTCCGGGAGGCTTATGGTGTTTGAAACAACAAAAAACTATTACTCCATCGGCGAAGTGTCGAGAATTGCGGGGGTTCCCGCTTATCTGCTCCGCTACTGGGAGACCTTTTTCACCGAACTCCGACCGGCACGCGATACCCGTGGAAATCGCCGGTACACGAACCGCGACATGGCGTTGGTGCTTAAAATCAAGGAACTTGTTCATGAGCAGGGATACCGGCTGAAGAAGGCAGGCAATATTCTTAAAGGGGAGGAGCCTTCACGGGAGGACGATCATAAAACCGCACAGATTCTGAGGCTTCAGAAGGAGATGGGGCAGACTCAGAAAGAGAATCGGCTCGTGGGGCAGCGCCGTGAGGGTCTGCTGCGGGAGATAAAGTCGGAAATTGAGGATATTCTCCAGCTGCTCGGATAGTCTGGGGTTTTGGGTGGGGGAACAAAAAAAGACCGGCTTTCACCGGTCTTTTTTATGGTCTTTTTTCAGCCAGTCTTACTGAGCATAGAGGACTTCAAACTGTCCTGTTCCGCCTTTGCATACATGCTCAACCCAACGGGCATATGCGCCACCGCTCCAGCGGTACTCTTCAAGATTCTGTGAGCGGAACTGAGGTGCCGCATAACGGATCTTGTAGCCTTTCGGGAGAACAATCTTGAGCTGCGTGTCTACCGTAAAGTCGTTGAATTTTCCGACCATGCCGTGGTGAACCAGCGGAATGAGCGGATGGTTGAGGATTCTGCGGAGTCCGCCGCCTGCGTCTACAGAAACGCCGGGGAAGTCGCCGTCAACCTTGACTTCGATGCCCTGTGAGTCTGAGCGGAATGCCGCCTCAACAGAAGCAGGACGATTCAGTTTGTCGGCAGGGAAAAGCTCGGCCCAGCGGGCGATGGAGTCAACAATACCGGAGCCGCCATGGGAGAAGCGCCAGCGAGTTACGCCGACAGGGCCTTTTTCTCCACTCTGTGTGCCGATGCTGTTGACTTCGATCTTGGAAATTCTCTGGCCGCCTTCGTTCAGTGCGGTAAAGGCAGGTCCGATGAACCAGAACTCACGGATCCAGTCATTGAAAGCGCCTGTTGTCTGCATGGAACGCATGGTGCCTTCCCAGGTGTCGATGACATCGGGGTTGTCGAGAGGCACTTTCATGATGATGTCGTGGAACTGACGCCCCTGCATGTAAATGGGGTTGGGGACATTGCGTTTGACCGCGTCTGAGCGGTAGTAGAACAGATTGACTACCGAACCTTCAAAAGAGAAGGAGTGGGAGAAATCACCAACGGTCACGGAACCCTCGCCGACACAGATCCGTCTTTCGCTGGTTTCATTGGCTATGTCAGCCTCAACCACCAGCTTGTTCTTGGTGCTGTCCACTATGGACTCAATAACTGCCGAGAACCGTACGAAACCTTTTGCGGGATCCAGAGGTTTCACATTGATCTTGACATTACAGTCAGCAGGCAACAGGGGAAGAGCCGGCGGAACATTCACTTTTGCCCTGGCTTTGACCTTGCCCCACGAGCTGGCACCGCCTTCGAGTACGATTTCGTAGTCGGAGTGTGCGGTGGTTGCGTCTTTAGTGCCGAAAAGAGCCATAATGATTTCTCCTTTTTCTGATGGCGTTGAAATTGGATATTTTCAGGAGTCGGGAACTTCTTTCGCATACTCCTGTTAAATAACAGCTTGAAAGAAATTTAAAGAATATTATTCAATATATAAAGCAAAATATCTTCGGCTTGTTTATCTCTTCCTCTTGACTATTGTATAATTTTCCCTGGGTTTCCTTTGTTTCTGCTGTGTTCGGCTTTCCGCAATGCTCATATTTTTGTGATGTCCCTTTTCTTTCAGACCGTTGGCGGGTTCCGTAGCTCGGCTCAGAGGGCGCCTCTTTTGAGTGGTCTGCTTCTTGGAGCCTCCTTCCCTTCCTATCCCTTCGTTCGCCTTGAAATGCTTGCCTGGGTTGCTCTGGTTCCTCTTCTCCTTTCTCTGGTGGATGTCCGCCGGGCGGGCGATTTTTTCAGGAGGGTTTATGCCGCCATGGTTCTTTACTGCATCATTTCCCTTTGGTGGGTCTCTTTGGCGACCCTCCCCGGGGGAATACTGACCATTCTGGCCCAGGCTTTTTTTCTCACCGTGCCCTTCATGCTCTTTTTTGCATTCAGCAGGATGGCCGGTTTTTTCTATGCTCTCTTTGCCCTTCCATTCGTTCAGGTCGGGTGGGAGTGGCTCTACATGGAGCAGGAGCTCTCTCTCGGGTGGCTGACATTCGGCAATTCACAGGCGCTGCTTACCCCGATGGTGCAGTATGCCGATATGACGGGAGTCTGGGGAGTGAGTTTTTGGCTCTACTGTTTCAATGCGCTGGCCGTTGCCGCCCTCTATGCCCCGAAGGGTCGCCGGCTCCGCTATCTCGTGCCGCTACCTGTTATGGTGGCATTGCCGCTCCTCTATGGCGTAATGGTCATGAATGCTGAAAACGAAGTGCCGGGGAACTCCGTGCGCATCAGTCTGGTACAGCCAAACCTCAACCCTGTGGACAAATGGGAGAGACTTGGCGCAGTTGAAACCCTTGCTCTTCACTCGCAGATGACGGAGGAGGTTGCTGAAGTGGAGCATCCCGATCTGGTTATCTGGCCGGAAACCGCCATATCCTTTCCACTCCTTGAGGCTCACAACAGTGAGTATTACCGTTTTCTTTCTCGCTCTACAGGCGCTTGGAACGCGGCCCTTCTCTCTGGATTTACCGATATTGTCCGGGTGCCTTCCGGGGGCACTCTCCCTTCTGGCGGGCCGGGGAAACAGGATCCCCTCACCGGAATGGCAGTTGAGTCGTACAATGCCGCCCTCATGCTTTCACCCCGCAGTGACAGTGTGCAGGTGTACAGGAAGGCCCGGCTCGTGCCGTTTGCCGAACGGGTTCCCTATTCGGGACAGCTGCCCTGGCTTGAGAATCTGAGTTTCTCGCTCACCGGAGCCGGGAGTTGGGGACGCGGACCCGGAGCCACCCTGATGACAATGCAGACTGAAGAAGGAGAGAGTGTGGCGTTGGCCAATATTATCTGTTATGAATCCATTTTTCCCGGGTTTGTGTCACTGTTTGTTAAGCAGGGCGCCGGGCTGTTGACGCTGGTGACCAATGACGGCTGGTATGGAACTTCCTATGGCCCATGGCAGCATCTTGCTATCGGACGGTTCCGCTGCATTGAAAACCGGAGGGCGATGGCGCGTTGCGCCAATACGGGAGTGAGCGCCTTTATTGACCGGTTCGGCCGCATTACGGGTGAGCTGCCCTGGTGGAAGAGGGGGGTGCTGACTCGGGATGTGCCTTTGGAGCGGGAGCTCAGCTTCTATTCCCGATGGCCGGATCTTCTGCCGAAAGCCTCGCTTCTCATGACGGTGGTTCTCTTTGCTATTGCTTTCCGGAGAAGGGTTCTTAGAGGCCGTAGCGTTTGATTTTTCGGTAGAGAGTCCTCTCTGTAGTGCCGAGTGCCGCAGCCGCCTTTTTTTTATTTCCTCCACAACTGTTGATGGCCTCCATGATGGTCTTTTTTTCCGCATCGTCAAGTGAGGGTGGCGCAGCTGCAGGTGCCGGGTCGGGTTCGGCAATCGAAGGGGGGACAGGGCGCTGCGAGGGGTCGGGCAGGAGAAACTTGGCTGGTTGTGGCTGTTGGCCCGCTTCGGCAAGCTGCTGGACCATGTGCCGTATGTCGCTTACCTCCTGGCGAAGCTGAATAAGGCTGCTGTAGAGAAGCTGCAGCTCATTTTTTTCAGAGCGGACGGGGTCGTGCACCAGACTTTTGAATCGGCTGCGCTGGACAAGGTGTTTGTCAAGAATTCCCGAAGTTATCTCCTGTCCTTTTTCAAGAACCAGAAGCGATTCGACAAGGTTGCGCAGTTCGCGTACATTGCCCGGCCATGGGTAGCGCAGCAGCATTTCCGTGGCATCGGGAGTGAATCCTTCAAAGGGAATAGTGTGTTTCTGCTGGAACTCTAGGACGAAGTGCTCAATGAGCAACAGAATGTCGCGGCCGCGTTCCCTGAGCGGGGGAATCTGGAGTTCCACGCTACGCAACCGGTAATAGAGATCCTCACGGAAATTACGGTCCGCAACCGCCTGCATGAGGTTTTTGTTGGTGGCCGCGATGATGCGGGTGTCGGAGTAGATGGTTGATGAGGCCCCTACCCTCTGGAACTCTCCGTTCTCAATGACGCGGAGGAATTTGACCTGGGTTTCAAGTGACATCTCCCCGATTTCGTCAAGAAAAATCGAGCCTCTGTCGGCAGTTTCGAAATAGCCTTTCCTTCCCTGAACGGCTCCGGTAAAGGCTCCTTTTTCATGACCGAAGAGCTCTGATTCAAGAATGCCCGTGGGGATGGCTCCGCAGTTGACGGGGATGAAGCTTTTTTCTGCCCGTCGGCTGTGCTTGTGGATGAATCGTGCGAGGACCTCTTTTCCCGATCCGGTTTCCCCTGTAATAAGGACGGTGATGTCAGTTTCTGCCACCTGAAGTGCAAACTGACGGAGTCGCTCCATTACATCGCTTGCGCCAATGATATCTATGTCCGGTTTCATCGGCTGGCGGGAAGGACAATGGAACCGAAGGGGATTGCCTTGCCGGCTTGTTTTGCCTTATCCTCAGAGCTGAATGAGCTGCTGAGGCGTACCTTGTGCATCTGGTTTTCAGGCACAATCACGACAGGACCGTAGGGGGCAATTCTTGCTGCGAGAGTTTCGGCGTTGGCTCTGGCACCGAAGCTTCCGAACTGGAGCCTAAAGCCTTCCCTGGATTGACTGGTATCGGATGAGGCATTCTTTTTCAGTGTCTCAAGCGCTGACTGGAGAGGCGTCATCTGCACTGCCGGAACGGCAGTCTTTGCTGAAAGGGGTGCGGCCCTTGCCAGCAGGGGTTTGGAGAGTTTCGGCAGCGGCGGTTCTGCTGCAACAGCACTCTTGTAGTCAGCAAGCCTTGTTTTGCTGACTCTGTCCATTGCCTCGTCGGGGTAGAGGGTGAGCTGCTTTTTGAAAAGCTCAGCGGCTTTGGGGCCGTCGTCGGTCAGGAGGGCTTCTATGACTGTTTTTTCGGAGTTGATGGTGGCTTTTTGACGGATATTTTCCAGTAAATAAATTTTATCTTCATTGACAGATTGCTCTATGAGCCTGCTGTAGGATACAGCTTCTGCACTGTGTGCGGATGAAGGCGACAGGAGCATTGCCATGAGAAGAAGTACAACATTCAGATGCGGGCGGAATTTCAGCAGCGAATGGCTGGTATGCATGTGAGTAGGGCGGTTGACAGTTTCAGTCGTTATTCATGCGGCATGGATGCCTGTTCTGGCAATATGAGAAAATTTTCCCTGAAACGGAACCATCCGTCATTCTCCGGTTCTGCTGTCCGTTTTCCTGCCCTCACAACCGTTATTGATTTATGAAGATCATGATCCCTTTGACAGTAAAAGCGTTTGCCAAAATCAACCTTGGCCTCTTCATTACCGGAAAACGCGATGATGGCTATCATACCCTCTCAACGGTGTTTGCCCCCATCAACTGGTATGACATTCTTTCCTTCAGTGCTTCAGATGCCATTGAGATGAGCTGCACCAATCGGGACCTGCCAATTGACGACAGCAATCTGTGTGTTCGGGCGGCCCGTCTCCTGCAAGAGGAGGGTGAGGTGAGTGAGGGTGTGTCCATGCTGCTCGACAAGCGGGTCCCCTTTGGCGCGGGTCTTGGCGGAGGAAGCAGTGACGCGGCAACGGTGCTCAGGGTACTGAATTCGTTCTGGAACATCAACCTTTCCTCTGCAGACCTTCACCGGATTGCCGTAAATCTCGGGGCCGATGTGCCTTATTTTCTCGAAATGCAGGGGCTTGCCTATGCCGGCGGTATAGGGGATGAACTGGTTGATCTCAACGGGACCATTCCGTGGTTCGTTGTGACGGTGTTTCCTTCCGAGCACATTTCCACCGCCTGGGCTTATGGAAATTTTCACAGACGCTTTGAGCTTGAGCGCCCCGACCTTCAAGCTCTTGCCGGAGAGCTCTCTTCCGGGAGGAAAACGGAACTCCTGCCGCTGTTCGTGAATGATTTCGAGTCGGCGGTTTTTGAGAAGTTCGAGGCGGTGAGACAGGTGAAAGCCGACATCCTTGCGGCCGGAGCACTCTTTTCCTCTCTCTCAGGAAGCGGTTCTGCAGTGTATGCTCTCTTTGAAGAGGAGTCGGCGGCGCAGGCATCGATGGCCGCGATGGAAGCGAAAGGTTACCCGGTGAGTCTTACCCCGCCGGGATTTTCCATGCGGCAGTAACCATTGTTACTCCCGCGGCTTTCCGGTGATAATGGTGTTGAGCTCTGCTGAAATGAGCCGCAGGTCTTCATCGAGGAAGTGGGAAGAATGAAGCCGGGTTCGCTTGACGGCGCTGAAGTCCATCATGCACTCCAGAACCCTCTCCTCAAAGAGCGGAGCGCTTGCTATGAGGGTTCCGTCCGGGCCGCTAAGCGACGAGTTTCCCCAGTAGGTAAAGCTGTCTTCATTACCCACCCGGTTGACGCAGCCTACAAATGAGCTGAAGAGGAACGAATAGGTGGAGGCGATTGTCTGCCACTGCTCAACAATGGCGGGAGTGCCGCTTCCGGGCGACATGCGAAGCGGGCTTGACATCAGAACCAGCATCAGCTGTGCGCCCTGATGGGCAAGCAGATAGGGAACCGATACATGCCAGAAGTCTTCACAGATGGCCACCCCTATTCTGCCGAGCCGTTTTGAATTGACCGCCCGGATTTCCTGACCGGCAGAGAAATAACGCAGCTCCTCAAACATTCCATAAGTTGGCAGGTAGATTTTCCGGTGAATGCTTTGTGCCTCCCCCTCTTCAAACATGAAGGCCGAGTTGTAGACCCCGTAATCTTCGCTTAGCTCGATTCCCCCGCAGATGATGCAGATGTGGCGGCTCAGTTCTCGAAGCGGCTGAAGTTTCGGGTCGTGGATATGCATGGCAATATCCTGCGCAGCATCCTGAACATTATAGCCTGTCAGCGAGAGTTCCGGGAATGCTATGGCGTCAGCCCCGTTGCGGATTGCCTCTTCCGTCACTCGGCAGTGACGCTCAAGGTTGTCGTCGAAATTTGCCAGTGTGCAGTCGGTCTGGGCTATGTGCAACTTAGCTTTGCGCATTGTCATCTATTCCGGGTTTTAGTGGTAGGGATAGAAAAGATAAAAGATAAGAGAGAGAGCGGCAAGCACCCACATGCCACTGTTCAGTTCCCTGACACGCCCTGTCAAGAGTTTCAGGAGCGTGTGGGTAATGAAGCCGGCCGTAATGCCAACGCCGATATTGAAAGAGAAAATCATCAGGACAATGGTGATGAATGCAGGAAGCAGTTCACTGTAGTCGCTGAAATCCATTTTCTGGACCGATGCTATCATGAATGAGCCGACAATGACCATGGATGGGCCGTAGGCGAAGGGGGGGACAATGGTGAGCAGCGGCGAGAAAAAGAGGGCAAGAACGAAAAAACCGGCAACTACAATGGCAGTGAAGCCCGTTCTGCCGCCCTGTTCAATACCGGTGGCCGATTCAATGTAAATGCCTGCGGTGGTGGTACCCAGGAGTGAGGCAATGATTGTGGAGAGGGCGTCGACAAGCATCGGCTTTTCTATCTCGGGGAGGTTGCCCTCAGAATCAAGCAGGCCTGCGCGGGAGGAGAGGCCGAAGAGCGAGCCCATGGTATCGACAAAATCCATAATCAGCACGCTGGTGACTACTCCGGCAAACCCCCATAAGAGAGCGCCCTGAAAGTTTATCTGCATCCATATCGGGGCGATTGAGGGGGGGAGGCTGAGGGGGGCGGGGGGAACGGGAAGAAGGCCGAGCAGGAGAAAGGCACCGGTTGTGGCTCCCATGGCAATCAGGATTGCTCCCTTCACATTGCGCACAAGCAGCACCGCAGTTGCCAGCAGGCCCAGAAGGCTCAACAGTACCGGAAGCCCGGTGATGTCTGCCAGACGAAGGGGTGCTCCCGGAACGCCGAGGGTGATGATACCCATATTGCCGAGGCCGAGAAACGCCAGAAAGAGGCCTATGCCTACGGCAAAGCTGTGCTTGAGGGAGAGGGGTATTGACTTGGCCAGCCACTCGCGGAGCCCTGCAAGGGTCAGAATGGTAAAGAGGATGCCGCTGATGAAAATGGCGGCAAGGGCGGTCTGCCAGGAGTAGCCGAGAGTATGGACAACGGTATAGGCGATAAAAGCGTTCTCTCCCATATAGGGGGCAACGGCAAAGGGGCGCTTTGCATAGAGCCCCATGAGCAGGGTTCCGGCAATTGCGGTCAGAATTGTGGCCGTCATGGACGGGCCTTTGGGAATGCCTGCCGCTTCAAGGATTGCGGGGTTGACAACAATGATGTAGGCGAGGGTGAAAAAAGTGGTTGCCCCCGCAAGAAACTCCTGCCGGTAGCTGGTGCGGTGTTTCTTGAAGTCGAAATAGGAGGAGATGCTCATGAGGGAAAGTCATTTGACATTGACAAGCCACTGGAAGAATAATGTTTTTTTTGCGAAAGAGTTGGATTGTTTATATTGGATAAAATAAGTCCTGTTTTGATGTGATTCCTTTTCCCATAACCATAACCGGAGAAAACCATGAGTGTCCTTGTTGGCCGTAAAGCACCTGAATTCAATGTAGAAGCCGTTGTTGGCGGTTCACAGTTTGTTGATTCATGCAAGCTCAGTGATTTCAGCGGACAGTATGTTGTCCTGTTTTTCTATCCCCTTGATTTTACCTTTGTCTGCCCGACGGAACTGCATGCCTTTCAGGAGAAGCTTGGGGAGTTCAAAAAGCGCAATGTAGAGGTTCTCGGCTGCTCGGTAGACTCCAAGTTTTCGCATTTGGCATGGCTGAACACGCCGCACAACCGCGGAGGAATTCAGGGTATCACCTATACTTTGCTTTCAGACCTCAATAAAACCGTGTCGGCTGATTATGATGTGCTGGCAGAGGGGGCGGGCGTGGCGCTTCGTGGTTTGTTCCTGATTGATTGTGAAGGCATTGTGCGCCATCAGGTGGTCAATGATCTTGGGCTTGGCCGCAATGTGGATGAGGTGCTGAGAATGGTGGATGCGCTGCAGTTTACAGAGCAGTTTGGTGAGGTATGCCCGGCAAACTGGAACAAGGGCGATAAAACGATGAAGCCGACCGATGAAGGGCTGAAGGAGTTCTTCAAAAACGATTAAGGCTTTATTGTGAGCAGCCCGGTGTTTCGTGGTCCATACCCCTCTTGGGGTAGTGGACCACGGCTGTTTTGGGGTCAATAGCCGATAGGTCAGTAGGCTTTGGCGAACACCACCTTCTGGGCTGAGGGCTTGCCTGAATAGATGCACACTCCAGGTTCGTCCATACGGTACCGTTCACGGTAGTCGCTCTCTTCAGGGAGCACTCTGATGGTGGCCCGTGTCTCTTCCTTGATTTTCTCCTCCGACTCGGCGGTGCCGTCCCAGTGGGCGATGACGAAGCCCTCTTCAACAGCGCTCTTGAATGTTTCGTAATCGGTGACTTCCCGGGTATTCTCTTCACGGAACCGGAGCGCTTTCTGGAACATGTCGGCCTGCATTGCGCTGAGCATGCCGCTTATTTGACGGGCAAGGGTGCCGTCCAGCTGGAGTTCAGTTTTTTCAAGGGTGTCGCGGCGGGCGGCAATGCAGACCCCTTTGTCAATATCGCGCGGGCCTACCTCAATGCGCACCGGAATGCCCTGAAGTTCGTATTCCGCAAATTTCCATCCCGGCGAGTTCTGCTCGCCAGCGTCCACAAAGGCAGGAATGCCGTTCTCTTTGAGTTCCGAGACCATTGATTCGGCTTTTGCAAGCACGGCAGCCTTGTCGCCCCGGAGGATGGGGATGATGACCACCTGGCGGGTAGCGAGTTTCGGCGGCAGCACCAGACCGCGGTCGTCTGAATGGGCCATGATGAGAGCGCCGATAAGGCGGGTGGAAACTCCCCAGCTGGTTGCCCACACATAGTCGAGAACGCCATCTTTTGTCTGGAACTGGCAGTCGAACGCTTTGGCGAAATTCTGCCCGAGGTTGTGCGATGTTCCTGCCTGAAGCGCTTTGCCATCCTGCATCATCGCTTCAATACAGTAGGTTTCATTGGCTCCTGCGAACTTTTCGCTGTCGGTTTTCCGTCCCATGATGACCGGCATGGCCATATACTCTTCAGCAAAAGTTTTGTAGACCCTGATCATCCGCATCACCTCTTCCTGCGACTCTTCAGGCGTTGCGTGGGCGGTATGGCCCTCCTGCCAGAGGAATTCCGTGGTGCGAAGAAAAAGCCGTGTTCTCATTTCCCACCGGACGACATTGGCCCACTGGTTGATGAGGAGCGGCAGGTCGCGGTATGACTGGATCCATTTTTTATAGGACGACCAGATGATGGTTTCGGAGGTAGGGCGGACATAGAGTTTTTCAGCCAACTCCTCACCGCCGCCGTGCGTGACAACAGCGCATTCGGGAGCAAACCCTTCAATATGCTCGGCCTCTTTGGCTATGAAACTTTCAGGGATGAAGAGGGGGAAATAGGCGTTCACATGGCCGGTCTCTTTGAACATCCGGTCAAGAGCTGCCTGCATTTTTTCCCAGACTGCATAGCCGTTCGGCCGAATGACCATGCATCCGCGGACATCGGAGTAGTCAGCAAGTTTTGCGGAACGGACCAGGTCGATATACCATTGGGAGTAATCTGCTTCTCTGGAGGTGATTTTATCTGCCACAGGTTCTGGGGATAAGATGTTGACTGAATGGAGGGGAAAAATATACGACTACTGTTCAAACTTTTTCATCTTTTCCATCAGGTTTTTCAGGTGCTCCTTCTGGCTCTTGCTGATTGTCGGGGTGTTTGCTGAGATGCGGGTGTAACCGGCCGGTACCCGGAACTGTGAGTCGGGAACGCTTTTCGGCCATGCTTCTGCCAGTTCCATGGTGTATGTGCCGTTCCGGCTGTGCTGAAGGGTTTTGATGGGGAAGCCGTCAATTCCAGCTGCGGCAAGCTTTTTGGAGAGTGCGCTGTTGGAGAAGTGCGGATTCTGGTGCTGCAGGAGGCTGAACGAGGCGAAACTGCCGAGGTCGCCTGTGAGCCAGAGCTCAAGCTTTTCGGTGCGGCTGGTGAGGCGGACGAGTTGGCAGCTGTAACCGTGCAGTTTCACGGTTCCAAGCTTTTCCAGGGAGTAGTTGCTGTCGAAATCAAGCAGCATTGCCTCTTCAGCCGCATTTTTCAGGTTGAGAGACGCCCAGCTGCGTGTGTCGTGGTTGAGCAGTGTTGCCTGGTCGGGCTCTGCAGCACGGGTGATGATTGTGCTGCGCACCGGCGAGGGTATATTGTCCATCAGGAGGAACATGTCCATCCGCTGCGCCCCGTTGCCGAATGAGAATGTCAGTTCGCCTTTTCCGGAGGGCATGGTGAGCATCATTTCCATGACGCCGCTGAACTTTTCAGCTGCTTTGGCGGAAGGGCCGGAGATGTTTATGAGAAGGAGGATAAGGAGTATTGCCGCTTTTTTCATGGTTGCTGTTGTTCTGGTCATCGGAGTCTGTCATCTGTTCATGGGTATGCATAAATGAAAGCTACGCAAATATCGGCAAAGTAACTCTCCTCCCTTATTTTTTTAAAGCCGCGGCGGCTGTACATTGTTCTCAGAGTGTGATTTTTTAGAAAAAGGGGTCGGGAAGGCGTGGCGGAGCTGCACGGGTTTCCGGCACTGCAGCAAAATGCTGATGGAGCAGGTGCGTGAGTGGCAGGTGGTTGACCTCCTGAAAACGACAGAAGAGTTTTTTTCTTCAAAAGGTGTTGATGAAGCACGCATCGGCGCAGAGCTGCTTCTTTCGCAGGTGCTTGGTCTCAAGCGCATTGAGCTCTATTTGAATTACCAGAGACCGGTTTATCCCGATGAGCTTGAGCGGTTCAGGGGGCTTTGCCGCCAGCGGCTGGAGGGTCGGCCTGTTCAGTATATTGCCGGAGAGCAGTTTTTTTACGGTCTGCAGTTCCATGTTGATGAGCGGGTGCTCATTCCCCGTCCAGAAACCGAACTGCTTGTGGAGCACGCCCTCAGTGTTCTGGAGAACACAGAGAACTCTCTGGTGATGGATATCGGTACAGGGAGCGGATGCATAGGGATCACCATGGCCCTCCGCAATTCCTCGCTTGTGGTTGACGCCCTGGATTGCTCTGCTGATGCACTTGCCGTTGCTCAGAGTAACGCAGAGGCTCATCAGGTGCAGGACCGGGTACGATTTCACGAGGCCGATATGTTCAGTGACTCGTTCACAGCACCCTTTGCATCAGGATCGTATTCGCTCATTGTTTCCAACCCTCCCTATATTCCCGATGCCGAGTGGGACCTTCTGCAGCGGGAGGTACGGGAGTATGAGCCACGAATAGCGCTTACGACGCCAACAGGACTGGAGTCTTACCGTGCAATAGCCGGCCATGCCGGAGAGCTCTTGAAGCCGGGAGGCGTGCTCTGTTTTGAAGTGCATGCCGATGGCGCTGCCGCTGTGTCGGATAGTATGGCCTCGTCGGGTTTTTCTTCCATCACTGTGAGGCAGGACTATTCAGGGCTTGACAGGATAGTGTCGGGAAGGCTGCAGGCTTGAAATTTATTGCTTGGTAAGGGCGTTTTCAGTGGTGGAGTTGTGAGGCTCTTTTAGGGGGAAGGGAGGAGAATTCGGTTGGTTTTTTGTACATTCAGTTTTTTTCAGCATTCATTGGCATTCATTATTATTAAGCAGGCAGTAGATGGGTTCTCGTGAACTGAGTTTGCGGGAGCGGCAGGTTCTTGGCATCATCATACAGTCGTATGTGGTTACAGCCGCCCCGGTAGGCTCACGATACATAGCAAGGAATTACAGTCTCGGACTTTCTGACGCCACGATACGCAATGTCATGGCGGATCTGGAGGATGAAGGCTATATCCACCAGCCGCATACCTCCGCGGGTCGCATTCCGACTGACCTTGGTTACAGGTATTATGTCGACCTCATCATGAAGGTCCAGCGTATAGACGGTGAAGAGAAGCGCAGGATGGAGACCGATTACGGGCAGATCAGTATCGATCACCCGGGCACATCCCGCGATGTCCTCCTTTCCGCGGCAAAGGTGCTTGGATGTATTTCGCGGCAGTTGAGCGTAGTACTTTCGCCGACTCTTTCGGATGCGGTGTTCGAGAAACTCGACATGGTACTGCTTAGTTCAACGAGGATGATGGTGATTCTCTCCATCCACTCGCTCTTTGTCAAGACCATTGTTATGGAGTTGCCGCTGGATGTGTCGCGAAAGATGATTGAAGAGGTGTCTGAAGTCATCAATGAGCGTCTTGCAGGCCTGACCCTGTCGGAAATCCGCCGTTCAATCGCCCATCGGCTTGCGGGTTCAAACGGTGAGGGAGCACTCAAGGACCTTATTGTCCGATCTGCGGGAAGCCTGTTTGACGAGTCGCCGATTTTTGAGCGGCTCTATATATCAGGAACTGAATACATTGTTGACCAGCCGGAATTCAAGCAGCCTGAAAGGGTTCGCGAACTCATTACCATGATTGAGGATAAGTTCAGCGTGGCGAGACTTGTGGAAAAGAGCGGCCAGATAAGTGAAGCGATGCGACCTTCAGACATGGATGTTACCATCAGCATCGGGAGTGAGAACAGCACCAGGGAGGCTGAAGATCTGACCATTGTTTCCACCCCGTACTATGCGGGAAACATGGTTGGAAGACTCGGGATATTAGGCCCGAAACGAATGGATTATGAACACGCTGTCCGGGTCCTGAACTACATGGCGGACTCTCTGACAGCGACATTGACTGAGGCCAACTAACAACAGGATTGACTATTTATGATGAAGCATCGAGATAAACCAACACCCGACAACGAAGAACCACTGCAGACTCCAGACGGAGCCCTGCCTGAGGAGCCCGGTGAAACTGTGCCGCAGGAGGAAGGCCGTTTGGCGGAACTTGAAGCAGCCCTCAATGCCGAAAAAGAGCAGAGCGGAAAACTTCGTGACGAAGTGCTTCGCCGTGCCGCGGAGTTTGAGAACTTCCGCAAACAAAAAGAGCGCGAGGCCATTCAATCCTCATTACGGGCAAAAGAGACTCTTCTTCGTGAACTGCTCCCCGTGCTTGATGATGTTGAACGCGTTCTGGCCAATGCGCCCGAACCCGACGAAATTTCTGCTGCAGCCAAACCCTTTATTGAAGGGGTTGAACTGATGAAAAAGAACCTTGATCGCTGGCTTGAGGAAAAAGGGGTCAAGCCGATAGAGGCAATAGGGCTGAAGCTGGATGTGGATTTCCACGAAGCCATCTCACAGATAGAGCACCCTGAGGCCGAGCCCGATACAATTGTTGAACAGTACCAGACCGGCTACCTGCTGGGTGACAGAGTCATTCGGCACGCCAAGGTCATTGTCTCCCGATAGACTTATAATTTGCGGATGTTACCATGAAAAAAGATTATTACGAGATCCTTGGTGTAGGCCGTTCAGCCGACAAGGATGAAATAAAGAAGGCATACCGAAAGCTTGCGCTGAAGTATCACCCCGACAAGAACCCCGACAACAAGGATGCCGAGGATCATTTCAAAGAGGTGAACGAGGCCTACGAAGTGCTCAGCAATGACGACAAGCGTCGTCGCTACGACCAGTTCGGCCATGCGGGCGTTGGCTCGTCAGCAGCATCAGGTGGTGGTGCCGGTGCTTATGGCGCAGGCGGTGCTGATTTCAGCGACATATTCAGTGCTTTTAATGACATGTTTGGTGGCGCAGGCGGCGGAAGAGGTCGTGGAGGGTTTGAAGACGCTTTCGGCGGCGGCGGGCGCCGCAGCCGTGCTTCGGCCGGAATACAGGGGACAGATCTGAAAATCCGCCTGAAGCTCACGCTTGAAGAGATTGCCAAGGGTGTTGAAAAGACCCTCAAAATCAAGAAACAGGTCCCCTGCAAAGAGTGCAACGGGTCCGGCTCCAAAACGGGGGCAACAGAAACCTGCCCAACCTGCCATGGAACCGGTGAAGTCCGCCAGGCATCAAAAACAATGTTCGGACAGTTTGTCAATATTGCCGCCTGCCCCTCATGCGGTGGCGAAGGTCGTATTGTCAAGGACCGCTGCCCGGCATGTTACGGTGAGGGCATAAAGCAGGGAGAGGTGAGGGTGAAGGTGACGGTTCCTGCCGGCGTGCAGGACAACAACTACCTCACCCTTCGCGGTCAGGGCAATTCCGGTCCGAGAGGAGGAGCAGCGGGCGATCTGGTTGTGGTGATTGAGGAAAAGCCCCATGAGTTTTTCGTGCGCAATGGCGACGATGTCATCTACAGCCTTGCTGTCAGCTTCCCGGACCTTGTGCTGGGAACCAAGGTGGAGGTGCCGACACTCGATGGTGCCATTAAAATGACCATTCCTCCCTCAACCCAGCCCGAAACCATGCTGCGCATTACCGGCCATGGCATCGGTCATCTCAGGGGATCGGGTCGGGGCGACCAGTATGTCAAGGTCAATGTGTTTGTCCCTAAAGATCTCGCCCAGTCCGACAAAGAGCTGCTGAAAGGTCTTCGCAAGTCCCCCGGGATTTCACCTGAAGCCCACGGCACCGGCACGGAAAAGAGTTTCTTTGAGAAAATGAAGGACATCATCGGATGAATGACTGATGAATAAAAAGGCCGGGAGTTCCCGGCCTTTTTATTTCCCCTGATGTTTGCCTGTACTTTAGGGTCCCTCTCTGTATTGGCGCTTTATCGTTTCTTTCCCTGCTTCGCCTCTTCCTTCAGCCATCTGGCATAGATAGCATCGACATACTCTCCTATGACCTCCATATCCGAGGTCTCCGCAGGCGCAAAGACTTTTTCGGCCAGAATGCGGCTCTGTTGCAGATTCATTTTCATCTGCGGCATATAGAGCAGTTCGGCCATCGGCTGCGGGCTGCCGCAGGCCAGGAACAGTGCGATGTTTTTGTTTTTCAGCCTGCTGCTGAGGTTGCTCTGTATCAGTGAGCCGAGCAGCTGCGAAGAGACCATAAGGTAGTAGACGGGTGCTCCCATGATGACCAGATCGAACTCGCTTATGAAGCTGTAGTCGGCCTGTGCCCGGCATCGGGCTTTCTCAACATCCGCCCCTTTCTCGGCAAGTTTCTGCCCGATAGCATCAACCAGTCTGTCGGTTGAGCCTCCCTCGCTACGGCTGTCGTAAAGGATGATGGCTTTCATAGGTATGCGGTTCTTTGTTTGTGGGAAACGGCTGTTATGATTTCATAATAATGAATCGCAGGAAATATCGCTAATAGCCGGCCGACTTCAGTGGAACGCGTGGGGAAACGAAAAAACGCCCGGTAAAGGGCGTTTTTTCTCTGGTCTCAACCGGGTACTGGAAAATGCTCAAACAAAGTTTGAGTAGATCTCAAGAAGATCAACCACTCTGGTGGAGTAGCCAAGCTCATTGTCGTACCAACCGACCACTTTCACCATGGTGCCCGTGCTCATGGTAAGAAGTGAATCGAAAATGCAGGAGTGAGGATCGCCAACGATGTCCTGAGAGACGATCGGGTCAACACAGTAAGACATATAGCCTTTCATCGGGCCCTCAGCAGCAGCTTTCATGGCTGCGTTGATTTCCTCTTTGGTTGCAGGCTTTTTCAGAATGGCGGTCAGGTCGGTGACGGAACCGTCCGGCACGGGAACCCTGACAGCAAAACCATCAAGCTTTCCTGCAAGTTCAGGAATAACCTCTCCGATTGCCTTGGCGGCACCGGTGCTGGTCGGGATGATGGATGAAGCGGCTGAACGCGAGCGGCGAAGATCCTTATGGGGAAGGTCAAGGATGTTCTGATCGTTCGTGTAGGCATGGATGGTGGTCATGAACCCTTTCTCAAGGCCAAAGCTGTCTTCAAGAACCTTCACCATCGGTGCAAGGCAGTTGGTGGTGCAGCTGGCATTGGAGATGATCTGTTCGTTTCCTGTGATCAGGTCGTCGTTGACGCCGAGGACGATGGTTGCATCAATTTTGTCCTTTGCAGGAGCAGAGATGATGACCTTCTTTGCACCGGCAGCAAGATGCTTTGAAGCGGCCTCTTTCGAAGTGAAGATACCGGTTGACTCAACAACCAGGTCGCATCCAAGCGCCTTCCAGGGAAGGTTCGCAGGGTCTCTTTCTGCGCAGATGGTGATAGTTTTGCCGTTGACAACGATATTGCCGTCTTCTACAGAAACTTCGCCATTGAATTTCTTATGGGTTGAATCATATTTCAGGAGGTGTGCGAGGGTTTTGGGATCGCACAGATCGTTGATGGCAACGATTTCAAATTTCGGGTTGTCCATGGCCTGGCGGAACACAAGACGCCCGATACGCCCGAATCCGTTGATGCCAACTTTCACTTTAGTCATAATTTCCTTCCGTGATGAGATGAGTTAGATGTGTTGTTTGAAGAATACCTGATGCACATGAGCAAACAAATGCAATGCAAAAAATATGAATGAAGATATACTTTCATTCTTGAAATATTCAGTCCATTACCGATTTTTTTGAAAACTTTCCGTTAACGCTGTTTTCAGCCCCGCAAAACTGCCGTTCGTAAGCATGAGCACTACATCGTCCTTTTGCCGGTTGCTTTCGAGAAACCCTACGATGTCTCCCGGATAATTATCCGGATCCGATCCCGCCAGAAAGACTGTTTTGCCCTGTTCTTCAAGTTCTTTTTTAAGCCGTGCCGTATCAAGACTGCCTTCCGGTCCGTAACGCTCCGGGCGGTGCACCTTTCCCATCACTACAATGTCCGCCGGCCCAAAACATTCAGCAAGCTCTTTCTGGAAAATGTTCCGGGTTGTCGTGTTCGAACGCGGCTCAAAGCAGGTGACTATGCGCCTTTCGGGCCAGCGTTCCCTTATAGCCTCAAGCGTTACCCTGATGGCGGTAGGGTGGTGAGCGAAATCCTCAATCAGGGTGATGTTTCCCTCATAGGTACCAACAGTTTCCATCCGGCGTTTCGGGCGGAGGAACTCCAGCAGCCCATCAGCAGTCATTTCAAGCGTCATGCCCGCAAGGGTGGCAACAGCAATGGAGGCAAGCGTGTTCAGGATGTTGTAATTGCCGAACAGCGGAGCCTGAATGCGTCGCTCAAAGCTTCCTTTATAATAAGGTCGAACGATGAGCCGTTTTCCTCCACCCGAATGTTCTGTGCTCTCCAGTCGCACCCATCCGTAAGGCCGAATGTCTCCACCCGGCACCGAGCTTGGGTGCTGACCTCCATTGCAACCGCATCGTCACCATTGACAATAAGCGCTCCATTTGAAGGGATAAGGTTTACCAGCAGCCGGAAGCTCCGCTTGATCTCCTCAAGTGAACCGAAAATATCAGCATGATCAAACTCAATATTGTTGATGATTGCAATGTCTGGCCGGTAGAGCAGAAATTTGCTTCTCTTATCAAAAAACGCTGTATCGTACTCATCGCCCTCGCTCACGAAGAACCCATCTTCATTTCGTCCCGAAGGCCGGCATCCGATACCAAAATTCTCCGGAATCCCCCC
>JABMPC010000010.1 GCA_013203905.1 Chlorobium sp.
CATGAAGACTACGGCATAGGCCGCTTCAAAGCCCTTGAAACCATAACAGCCGGAAACTCCGAACAGGAGTGTGTACTGGTGGAATATGAGGGGGGAGACCAGCTTTTTGTCAATGTCCAGAACATCAACCTCCTCTCAAAGTATGCCGCGTCGGAAAGTTCCACACCGGTGCTCTCCAAGCTCGGCAGTTCAAAATGGGCGGCCCGGAAAGAGAAAGTCCGCAGCAAACTGCGCGACATAGCAATCAACCTCATCAAGCTCTACGCCCAGAGAAAAATGCAGCCGGGATTTGCGTTCGGTCCCGACTCCATCTTCATGCGTGAATTCGAGGCATCGTTCATTTTTGATGAGACCCCCGACCAGCACAAGGCAATTGAAGAGCTGAAAAAAGACATGCAGGCGCCCCACCCGATGGATCGGCTCATCTGCGGCGATGCGGGATTCGGGAAAACGGAAATTGCCATGCGGGCGGCCTTCAAGGCAGTGGAATCAAAAAAACAGGCGGCAATTCTCACCCCCACAACCATTCTTGCCCACCAGCATGCCGAAACCTTTGCCAGACGCTTTGAAAATTTCCCCATTACCATAGCCGTTCTAAGTCGTTTTGTGCCAAGGGTGGAACAGAAGGAAATCCTCAAAAAAATTGCAGCCGGAACGGTAGACATTGTCATCGGCACCCACCGGCTCGTCTCAAAAGATGTACAGTTCAATGATCTCGGGCTCCTCGTCATTGACGAAGAACAGCACTTCGGAGTTGAAGTCAAAGAAAAGCTGCGCGAACAGTTTCCCGGGGTTGACACCCTTACCATGTCGGCAACTCCCATTCCCAGGACCCTCCAGTTTTCCATGCTCGGCGCTCGCGATCTCTCCATAGTCTCCACACCGCCCAAAAACCGTCAGCCGGTCGAAACCCTCATCACCGACTACGACGCAGAGCTTATTGAAACCGCAATCCGCCGTGAAATAAACCGCGACGGTCAGGTTTTTTTCCTTCACAACCGGGTTGCCGGGCTGGAAGAGATGCAGCGAACCATCAGAGAGCTGGTGCCCTCGGCACGCGTTGTCTATGCCCATGGGCAGATGCCCTCGCGGGAGCTTGAAAAAATCATGATGGATGTCATGCAGAAAGAGGTCGATGTGCTGATTTCAACAACCATCATCGGTTCAGGGCTCGACATATCAAACGCTAACACCATCATCATCAACCGAGCAGACATGTTCGGTCTGTCCGACCTCTACCAGCTGCGCGGACGGGTCGGGAGAAGCGAGAGGAAAGCATATTGCTACCTCATCACCCCGCCCCTGCACACCTTGAAACGCGAAGCCGTCCAGCGCCTTGCAGTCATAGAAAGCTTCACAGAGCTCGGTTCCGGCTTCAGCATAGCGCTTCGCGATCTTGACATCCGCGGCGCAGGCAACCTTCTCGGCGCAGAACAGTCCGGCTACATTCACGAACTCGGCTTCGACCTCTACCAGAAAATGCTTGAAGAGACAGTTGCCGGCCTGAAATCCACAGAGTTCAGCCACCTCTTTTCCGGCGACGCCAAACCCCCTGCCCCAACCGGCTCCTGCGACCTTGTTTTCTTCTGTGACGCCCTCATCCCCGAACACTTCATTACGGCAACCCATGAACGGTTCGGCTTCTATGAAAAAATATCGAAAGCGCGAAAGACTGAAAACCTCGATGCCCTGCAAAAAGAGCTCAGAGACCGGTTCGGTCCACTGCCCGAAGAGGTGGAACACCTTCTGCTGCTTGCAAAACTGAAAATAACCGCATCACCACTCGGAATTGAAAAAATAGAGTTGCAGGCGAAATCCATAACGCTCGTCCTGCCGGGAGAAGAGAACGGGGAACCCTTGAACCGGCCATTCCTGCAGCACCTGTTCACCGCTGTGCAGCAGCCTGAAATGCAGCCATACAACCCCGGGTTCAGCTTCGAGAAAAAAATGAAACTCACCCTCCACCACCCACAACTTGCTGCATCTTCTTCCCCCTCAGAACTCATTGGGCACTACACAGCCCTCCTTCATGAGCTCGAGGAGTCTTCAAAAGAAGAGCAGTCCGAAGCTCTTTGATTTTGTGTTCATGCACTTCTGTCCGGCAACTATTTAGCCACCCTCAGCGGTTAGACGGATATGAAAAGAATAACTGCATGAACACAAAACCATAAAACGATGAAGATCACCATAAATTCCATAAAATACAGTGCCAAAGAGGGCGACAGACTTCTTGACATTGCACGCCAGAACCATGCACATATAGGTTACTTCTGCGGAGGCAACGCACTCTGCCAGACCTGTTATACCAGAATTACTGAAGGGGCCGAACTCCTCTCCCCCCTCAATGACATTGAGCAGGAGATTCTTTCGCCAAACCTGATTCAGGCAGGCACCCGGCTTGCATGCCAGGCAACAATTGAAAAACCCGGAACCATAACCATGGTTTCAGCAATTGAAGAGGTCAAGCAGATGACCCAAACCACGCCGCTGCAGCTTCCTCTCTATATGGGCATCATGGGGTGGGAAGCGGCAGTAATGTTTCCCCGGACCATCGCCATGCAGATAGGCAGAATCCTTGAAGGAAAACTCGATCTTGAGGAGCTCGGCAGGGATATGACAGAAGCTATCAGGGAGGCGGCTGCCACAGTATTCCGGCTGATACTCCCCACGCCCGGGGAAAGCCTGAAAGAGAAGGATTCAGAGGGTCACGAGTAAGACACTTGCAATACAATTTTGTCTATATTCATAGGAGTAGTGACACGAAAGCAGCGACAGCAAGCTATCCGATATTTCCTTAAAGACATCCGGAGACAACCATGATCATCTACATCAATGACAAAGCGTGTGAAGCACAGAAAGGCGACATTCTCCTTGAGGTAGCACGCCGCAACAAATGCCACATCGGTTACATATGCGGAGGAAACGGCATATGCCAGAGCTGTTTTGTAACAGTATCGGAAGGAATGGAGCATCTGTCTCAACCGGGAAGCGATGAAAAAGCCTTCATTTCCGACAGACTGTTCGAGGCGGGCGGACGGCTTGCCTGCCGCACCCGGGTCACCGGAGAAGGCACCGTAAGACTGCTTTCGAGAACAGAAAACCTTAAAAGAATTGTTCTCGGCCTGAATGTGCCCGGCTTCATCACTTACGCTCAGACCATTGGATACAATGTTCTCAAAAAACTGCCGGAAGGAGCAGGCAGCGTTGTTGAAAGAGTGCGGGACGGAAGGATTAACCCTGCAGAGGCGCTTTCAAAAATCGGCAGCGGAATTGGAGATGCCTCCCAACTGGCCGCATCAAACTTCATGGAAACCTTCTCATTCCTGCAGTACCCGGTTTCCATGGCAACCGAAGGGGCAAAAACACTCTATAACGGGGCATCGGGTGCGCTCTGCAGCATTTCAGGCGGCGCACTGCATCTGCCGGGAACACAATGCACCCTTCACACTCCTCAACAATCGGAGAGCAAGAAGAATGTCACCAGTCCATCGAAGTAACAGAACCCTTTTCCCGCTGCAGGAAAAGGGTCAAAAGGGAAGGGGTCGCTGATGGGGTATGCGTCGGATATAGACAGTCTGGAGTTTGAGCTCGGAGCCAAAACTCTTGAGAGATGGCTGATAAAACCCGGGAAAAACCTCAATATCGTCATGGGCATTCCAAAGGAACGCGCCCAGGACGAGCGGCGGGTAGCCCTTTCCCCTGCCGGGGTGCAGATTCTCGTTGAAAACGGCATAAAGGTAGTGGTGGAGACAGCGGCCGGAAAGTTCTGTAATTTCTCAGATACCGATTATGCCGAAGCTGGAGCTGCCATTGCTGAATCACCCGAAGAGCTTTTCAGCCAGTCAAGCGTCATTGTCAAAGTCTCTCCCCCGCAGCCTGAAGAACACCAGCTGTTCAAACCCGGACAAATTCTTTTATCAGCCCTGCATCTCGCCTCACTCAGCAGCAGCCTTCTGAAAACGCTGCTCGAAAAAAACATTACCGCTCTTGGATTCGAGTTCATTGAAACCCGTGACGGCGAACTGCCTATTGTCAGAACCCTCAGCGAAATTGCCGGATCACTGGCCATTCAGACCGCTGCAAAATACCTTGAAACAGGATACGGAGGCAGCGGCATACTCCTGGGAGGAATAGCCGGGGTTCCTCCGGCGCATGTCACCATCATCGGAGCAGGAACCGTAGGGCTCTTTGCCGCACAGGACGCGCTGGGCCTCGGCGCACAGGTTACGGTCATCGACAGGGAAATCAACAGGCTCCGCCGTTTCGAGGCGTTCTTTAACCGCCATCTGGTGACGGCCATAGCAAATGACCATTACATTGCCGAAATCGCCAAGACATCGGATGTCATGATAGGGGCGCTGAGTCCGAAACAGAAAATCAACAAACCGCTCGTAACCGAGCAGGTTGTCAGAACAATGAAGCCCGGCTCAGTCATTATTGATGTTTCAATAGACCAGGGGGCATGTTTTGCCACCAGCCGCAGAACATCGCACACCAACCCCATCTATGTCACCCACGGGGTCACCCACTACTGCGTCCCCAACATCCCCTCAGCCGTCGCAAAAACGGCATCGTTCGCACTGACCAATACACTT
Organism: Chlorobium sp.; assembly: GCA_013203905.1. Lineage (GTDB taxonomy): Bacteria > Bacteroidota > Chlorobiia > Chlorobiales > Chlorobiaceae > Chlorobium. The sequence goes on from JABMPC010000010.1 coordinate 4,596, forward strand.
CTTCCCTTCCTCCTGAAAATCAACGCACACGAAACCATTCAGGAGATGCTCTGGAAAAGCCACAGCCTCAGAAAAGGCGCATATGTCTACAGAGGCTATGTGACAAAAAAAATTCTGTCGGAAATCACCGACTGCCCCTACCGCGAAATTGACATGTTGCTTGCAGCATCCTGACCTTACAGGGGCTAGCCCAGAGGCTGTATCGGTCTGCGGAATTTTGCGGCAATGAAGGATGCGCAGGAAACACCCGAATAGGTAACCGCAATGACGCCCTGGCCGGGGAAAGTACTATCACCAGTCAAATAGAGGTTCCTGACCGGCGTTGCATTCTGCGGCTTCGTCAGAATATTCTGACCAGGTCTCAAAAGGGGACCATAAGAACCATTGTGCCTGTTCAGATAACGCTGATGGGTAAAAGGAGTTGCTGAGAGGGTAAGTTCGCACCCCCGGGAAATCCCCGGCATCAGAGACTCAAGGCGCTGCAGCAACTCACGGGTCCGGACATCCTTTCTCGCCCTGTATTCATCACTTCCCCGTTCCCATTGAGCCCAGTCATCAGCCCGGTCAGTCACAAACGCATGCACGCTGTGCCGGCCAGAAGGCGCAAGTGAAGGATCGAGAAGTGAAGGAATTGAACAATAGATGGTTCCGCCCGAATCACTGAATCTGCTCCAATCATCCACAAGCACATGATGCACATTCAGCCCCTCGGGAACAACTGATGCATCAACACCGAGATAGAGCTGGAACCAGCTTGGAGCCTCAATGAATCTGTCCATTGGAATCCGGTAACGGTCATCGTCAACGAGGTGGTTGAATGTATCCCAGATGGTCGCATTGCTCACAACAGCGCGTGCACGAATGAGCGAACCATCAGAAAGCCTCACGCCCGTTGCCGATCCGTTGTCCACCAGTATTTCAGAAACCTCCCTCCCATACCGCATCTCTCCCCCGCATCGTTCAAATCCCTCGACAAGTCCTCCGGCAATAGCCCCCGATCCTCCAAGAGGATAGTTGATTCCACCATGATGGCGGTCGGCAAGGCAGATGCCTGCATTGACAAGCGGAGTTGACACAGCGTCCTGCAACGCCCACGAATAGGCCTCAATGTCAATAAAATGAAGCAACGCAGGATCACTGATATGGCGACGGGCTCTCTTCCCCATAGACTGAAAAGTCTTGAGGGCGAGCGCCCCGGTTTTCAGAGGGAAGGAGCCACAAACCCTCAGCAGATGGCCAATATCCTCAAGCGAACCGGCAGGCAATGAGCTCAAAATATCATACACATCCTCAAGCTCGGCATAAAATTTCAGGATTCCCTCCCGTTCATGGGGAAATGCCTCCTGGAGTCGATCAAGAAAAAGAGTACGGTCATAGCATGCCGCAAGACTGAAACCGCCGGGAAGGTGATAGTGTATCTGAACGGGATCGGGCACCGTCGGCACACTGACTCCGAGTTTTCTAAAAATCTTTGCATGCAGGTTCAATGTTCCGCTCAGACCATCCTCAGCAAACCCGTAAAAAACGGACGCACCGGCGTCAAAGGTATATCCTGAACGGCTGAATGACGAACAGCTCCCTCCCGGAAACCGGTTCTTCTCAAAGACAGCGGTTCGAAACCCCTGCTGCTGCAGAAGAGCAGCTGCAGTGAGGCCCCCGATTCCAGACCCGATTACAAGTATATCAAGCAATTCATCCTGAGTGGGCATTGCGCTGCTGTTTTTAGCGTTGTATTGAAGCTCATGAGTGAAAATAAAACCATTTAATTAATAAAACCATTTAGTTCATTATTTTATAATGAGGCTATTCCGCATGACGACCGAACCCACATCTGAACTACGACGCAACCAATCACATGAGCAGACCCGATCCGATTCGCAAAAGCTCCCCTGACACACAAAAAAAGCCACTCTCAACTGAAGAACAGCTGAAACAGAGTGCATTTCAGGAAGAAGCGTTAGTTCACATCAACGCACTCTATAATTACGCGCTCCATCTGACCATGAACCCGGACGATGCACACGATCTGGTTCAGGAGACCTACCTGAAAGCCTATAGATTCTTCGGCTCATTTGAAAAGGGAACAAACTGCAAGGCATGGCTGTTCAAAATCCTGAAGAACAACTATATCAACCGTTACAGAAAAAATGTCAGGGAGCCGGGCAAGGTTGATTACGACCTCATAAAGGACTTTTACCATACAATAAAAGACACAAGGCGCGACAACACTGAAACTGAAACGGATTACTTTCATTCGCTGTTGCATGAGGAAGTTTACATGGCAATGCAGTCGCTTCCTGAAGAGTTCCGGGAGGTTATTCAGCTGTGTGATATTGAAGGCTTCACTTATGAAGAGATTGCCAATATGGTTGAAAGCCCTATAGGAACTGTTCGTTCAAGGCTGTACCGCGGGCGAAAACTGCTTCGGGGCCAGCTGGAGGAGTATGCAAAGAAATTTGGATTCAATACCGAAAAAGACCGGTAACAGGACGACGAACAAACCTTTTAAGTCTATGAAGTGCAATAAAGCCCGCGAACTAATGAGTGCCGCTGTTGATGGCGAGCTTACCAGCCGTGAAAATCAGACACTGACACTGCATCTGAAGGAATGCTCTCTTTGCAGGGAAGAATTTGAGGAGGCTAAAAAAACAAAACAGATCATTCAGGAAAAGATTGTTCGCTTCAAGGCCCCCCAATCACTGGTAAACTCCATTATGGAACTCTCCCTCTCCGGCTGCAAAGAACCCTCAGACCCCCCAATGATAGACTGAACCGCTTGAAAGCATTCAAGATGCCTGTTGTGGAACCGGTCGTTCCTCGACAGGCATTTTGGGTTTGAATTGTATGAATTTATAGCTATATAAGCTAAACAATGGAATCATCTCCTAAGGCGGCAATGACGGCGAAACAAAAAGGTTGACATGGGCAAAACGGTTATCATAGAGGAAGAAGAGGTCAAAAAGTGGAATCTCAACATGCCTGACGAAATGCTTGAGGCGGTCTCAAGCCGCTTCAAGCTTCTGAGCGAACCGATGCGTCTGAGAATTCTTCGCGTCCTTTGCGAACAGGAAAGGACGGTACAGGAAATCGTCAATGCCGTCAGCGCCAGCCAGGCCAACATCTCCAAGCACCTTGCCCTCATGCACGATAACGGCATTGTCAACAGAAGAAAAGAGGGACTCAAATGCTATTACAGCATTGCTGACGACAGCATCATTTTTGCCTGCTACCTGATTTCAAAAAGCGTCGTTGAAAACCTACAGGATCGTCTCAGCTGGGTACAGAAAGTCAACAGCGACCTCTCCTCAAGCTGAAATCCTCCCCCCGCCCCGCGAGCAGCATCACCCTCATGACAGTCTATTGACGACTGACAGAATAGCCACAGCATCGTCAACCAACTGACAGAAATGTCAGAAAGGATGACAAAATGTCGCTATTCTGGCAGAAAAGGTTCTTTTTTCGCTTTGGCACGCTTATTGCAAAAGATAGGTGTGACTACCATCACAAAATAGATAGGCAGTCACAGGAACTATAAGCGTAAACGAAAAAGGAGAAAACGATGCTGGTACAATTGGCAAAAGATCCCCTGAAAATTTTTGATGATATATGGTCGGGAAACCAGATGAATGCTGCGCCTGCGTTCAAGGTTGATATTTCGGAAGATGCAGGGGCATTTCACCTTGATGCTGAACTGCCCGGAATTGACAAAGAGAATATCGCCCTGAACATAGAGGACGATGTGCTGACTATAAAGGCAGAGAGAAAAAAAGAGACCGAAGAGAACAGCAAGGATTACCACAGGGTTGAAAGAACCTATGGGGGCTTTTCAAGAAGCTTCAATCTTGGTGAAATGATTGACAGGGACAACATTGCCGCAGACTTCAGCAATGGCGTTCTTCATGTCACCCTGGCCAAGGCTGAACCGGTCAGAAAGAGCAAAGAGATAGCCATCAACTGACAAATTTCGCGACACTGCCCCTCCTCATGAAAGGAGGGCAGATTTTTTTTATCACAATACAGAAAAGGAACACGGCACAATGGGAAAAATTATCGGTATTGATCTCGGCACCACAAACTCATGCGTAGCGGTTATGCAGGGCACACAGCCGACAGTTATAGAGAACTCTGAAGGAAACCGCACCACCCCCTCGATGGTTGCATTCACCAAAACCGGCGACAGGCTGGTAGGGCAGGCTGCAAAACGACAGGCAATCACCAATCCAACAAACACCATTTTCTCAATCAAACGCTTTGTAGGCCGCAAGTTTGACGAAGTGCCGAACGAGAAAAAAATTGCCCCTTATGCGGTTGTCAACGAAGGTGGTGAGGCCAGGGTTAAAATCAACGACAAAACCTACTCTCCTCAGGAGATTTCGGCAATGATCCTGCAGAAAATGAAGCAGACTGCCGAAGATTTTCTTGGAGAGAAAGTAACCGAAGCGGTCATTACCGTTCCGGCATATTTCAACGACGCCCAGCGCCAGGCAACCAAGGATGCCGGACGCATTGCAGGGCTTGAAGTCAAGCGCATCATCAACGAGCCCACAGCCGCCGCACTGGCATACGGTCTCGACAAAAAAACCTCAAGCGAAAAAGTTGCCGTATTTGACCTTGGCGGCGGAACCTTCGACATTTCAATCCTTGAACTGGGCGACGGCGTTTTTGAGGTAAAATCAACAGATGGCGACACCCACCTCGGTGGTGACGACTTCGACCAGAAAATCATTGACTTTCTGGCTGACGAATTCAAAAAGCAGGAAGGCATAGACCTTCGCAGCGACCCCATTGCCCTGCAGCGCTTGAAAGAGGCTGGTGAAAAGGCCAAAATCGAGCTTTCCTCACGCACCGACACCGAAATCAACCTTCCTTTCATTACCGCAACCCAGGAAGGGCCGAAACATCTGGTCATCAACCTCACACGCGCAAAATTCGAAGGCCTCTGTTCAGACCTCTTCGCAAAAATTCTTGAGCCCTGCCAGCGCGCAGTCAAAAACTCCAAGGTTGCAATGAAAGATATCGACGAGATTGTTCTGGTCGGTGGCTCAACCCGCATACCCAAAGTACAGTCTCTGGTTAAGGACTTTTTTGGCAAAGAGCCAAACAGAAGTGTCAACCCCGATGAGGTTGTAGCGGTTGGAGCAGCCATTCAGGGCGGCGTACTCAAAGGCGATGTCACTGATGTGCTTCTGCTTGATGTCACCCCGCTTTCACTTGGTATTGAGACCCTTGGCGGCGTCATGACAAAGCTCATTGATGCGAACACAACCATTCCCACCAAGAAGCAGGAGGTGTTTTCAACAGCTGGCGACAACCAGACTTCAGTGGAAGTGCATGTACTGCAGGGTGAACGCTCAATGGCAACAGACAACAAAACACTCGGCCGTTTCCATCTTGGCGATATTCCGCCCGCACCCAGAGGCCTGCCACAGATTGAAGTTGCTTTCGACATCGACTCGAACGGCATTCTCCATGTGTCGGCAAAAGACAAGGCGACCGGCAAGGAGCAGAGCATCAAAATCGAGGCTTCAAGCAAGCTGACCGATGCGGAAATTGAAAAAATGAAGGAAGATGCAAAAACGCATGCAGATGAAGACAAGAAGCTGAAAGAGGAGATTGACCTCAAGAACTCTGCCGATGCTCTTATCTTCAGCACCGAAAAACAGCTGACCGAACTCGGGGACAAAATTCCCGCCGACAAGAGGCCTGCAATTGACGGCGCACTGGAAAAGCTCAAGGATGCCCATAAAAACGGTACCATTGAAACCATTCAGTCCGGAATGGAAGAGCTCAGCAAAGTGTGGAGCGAAGTTGCAGCAGACCTTTACAAGGAAGAGCCGCAGGGTTCCCCTGAAGGCGGCAACGCCCCTGAAGGTGAACCAAAAGGCGGTGACGGCTCAGTTGAAAATGCCGAGTACGAGGTTATTGACGGTGACGATAAAAAATAAACCCTCAATAACACCATCACCAGCAGACAAAGGGGTTCCTCGTGAATCCCTTTGTTATTTACTACCGTTTTAGTAATTTAAATCATCTTCTTAATCCTAACCGTGAACAGCAATGCAACAGCATCTCAGCCGGCCATTCACAGCAGAGAACCAGGTCAGGTCCAGCACATCGGGTCCATGGTCAGGAAATGCTGTCCACAAAGCGGAAAAACACTTTATCATCTCCGCTAAAAGGGATCAGAACAACAAACTCAAACTGCAGATCAGTCCTGCAACCGGACGAAAGAAACTGCTTCCCACAGAGGAGATGATCAACAAGGTCATGAGAGGAGAAATAGAGCTTACCGTCCTGACCACGCAGCCTGACATTGCCATTAATCTTGAACAGAAAGTACTTGACAACGAAAACCGGTATGTCATTGATTTTGACAACCGCGGAGTCAAGTGGACCATGCGCGACATCCCCGTTTTCTACAGCTCGCTCACCCGTCAGCTGTCAGTGGAGATAGACAGAAAAACTTACACGCTTAATGAGTTCTTCAAGTAGGACCCGATTGAAGCAGTTCAGATATCAACAGAAAGCCATCGCAACAACGATGGCTTTCTGTATTAGAGCAGAGAAGACTTTTTTTGGGAGCCCTCTTGATAATAGTGAGGATTGTAGGGGCGCAGCAATCCGGAGTGCACAGCAAAGAAAGAGATGGCGCGTGTCGGGTGGAACAGCCAGGCCAGAGATGTTTGTGCCCTGTATTATTCCAGAAAATTGTATTTATTACATTATGAAAAAATGCCACTGGTTACGACAAGCTGCACAGCAAAGACACATAACGACATAGGAATATCTGAACTGTACCGCAATGGAAAACCTCACGGATTTCGCCCGAACCGGCCTCATCATACTGGAAAACATAAAAAAAGCGCGACAGGAAAAGGGGCTGAGGGTTGAGGACGCAGCGCTGAAATCAGGTATTGATTGCGGACAGCTTGAAAAGCTTGAATCCGGCGATCTTGCATTCCTCCCCCCGCCTTATGTGATTGCACTGCTCAGGAAATATGCTCTCGCACTTGGCACCTATGATGAAACACTCTTCAAGGAGCTGAAAGAATCAACCGACATTCCGGTAACGAAAGCCCCCCGAAAACGCGGCAGTCAAGCACAGAAATCAGCGAAGCGGACTGGAAACGGAGCCAGAAACATCTATGCATCAATAACAGCCATCATAGTCATTGCAGCGGCAACGCTCTGGATGATTTTCGCTCGCCCGTATCAGCCAGCCCCCCCGATGGAAGCCACCCTTCCGAATGTATCGAAACTGCCAGCCGCATATACTTCACTCACCTCTTCACTCACTCCTCCGGCTCCTGCTGAACCTGCAGCATCCGCCCCGCCGGCTTCCGCAGAACCCGACAAAACCACCCCGCCAGCCGGAGGAGAAGAACCGGCAGCATCTCTCAGCAAGAGTGAGCAGGAACACTCCAGTGCTACGAAAGTGCAGAAAGGATGTTTCACCCTGTCGATTGACAGAGCTGCCATGAAACCCGGGAAAGTGCTCACAAGCCTCACTCCCTCCAGTAGTGCCGTCTACTACTTCAGCGACATAACCATGCCCTCAGGTGAGCCGATATGGCATGAGTGGCTTCTCAACGGCACCGCCGTCGACACAATATCCGTTGGCACACCGACGGGCAAACGATGGAGATGCTGGTCAAGAAAGTCGACGGGAAACCGAAAAAAGGGAGACTGGAGTGTAAGGGTCGTGCAGGGAGAGAGAGAGGAAATCCATTCCGACAGCATCACGGTTGCAATGCCGCCGGCAGAGGGAGAATAGAGACATCCGTCAATTCATTTTCTTACGGGCAATGGCGGCTTCGGGTGATTTCGGATACACATTGACAAGATCGCGATAGCGGGTTTTGGCGTTTGCATCGTCGCCCAGCAGTTCAAAAGCACGAGCCTGTTTAAACAGGGCTGCCGGTCGTTTATCGCTTTTGGTATATTTGGCAATGACTACCTGATAATCAAGAATGGCTTTGTCGTATACTTTTTCAGCGAACCAGCTTTCAGCTATAAAAAACTGTGCATCGTCTGCCAGGTCCGACTGAGGAGATTCCTTAAGAAGCTCACTGAATTTATCCCTTGCAGGAGCATATCTGCCATTGCTGAACAGCTGAGCTCCCTCATTGAAAAGGGTTGAGCTCCCTGCTGCCGGAGGAGCGGGAGACGAAGGTTCTATAGCGGCGGCCGGGGCTGCCGTTGAGTCAGGAACGGCCGTTGCGAGAGGAGCCGGGGCCGCAACAGGTTTTTGGGGAACAGGAATCCCCAGATATCTCTCAATATTCTGCAGCCGTGATTCAAGCTCATCGGCTTTGTGCACCAGAAGAGAGTCCTCCATTGCAAGGCGGCTCATCTGCTGGCGGTTGCGATACTCCATTTCACCAAGCGTACCCTTGAATGCGCCCATCTGGTCACGCATCTTCTGAAGATCGGAATACGAACCGGCCGACTGGGTTCGAATGGTTTCAGACTGATGTTTAAGCTGCTGAAGATCGTCTTTAACGCCAACGATGTCCTTTTGAGAAGCACAGGCTGAAAGCAGTATCATCGGAACGGAAACAAGAAATCTGGTCTTGGCAGTCATTGGTATCATCATGGTTGCCTCTCTTCTCCCCTTTGCCGCCAGCGCATATGGCCGGCGGCAAAACAAGGAAGAGCAGTCGGGTTGTTTGAATAATGGTCTCGGTTATTTCAGTACAAAGTGTGCGCGACGGTTCTTTGACCATGCCGATTCATCATGTCCGGGAGCAAAAGGCTTTTCTTCACCATAACTCATAGTCTCAATGCTTGTGGCGGGAACACCGAGGCGGACCATGTACTCTTTTGCGTTGTCGGCACGGCGCTCACCCAGAGCGATATTGTACTCTGAGGTGCCGCGTTCGTCGCAGTGCCCCTCAACGAGAGTGGCCGCAGTTGCATTGGCACCCATCCAGGCAGCGTTCTGCTTCAGCTGACCCTCTGCATCGGCACTCAGTTCAGAGCTGTCAAATTCGTAAAACACATCTCCAAGAGGCCCGGTCTGAAACTCGTCAAAGCCGTATCCGCTCGGAGTACTGACCACTGCGCCAGAAGGTGCTTCAGGAGGAGTGTAGGTATCGGCAGTGTCAGTAGGAGCCATTGCGCTCTTTGAAGAGCATCCGGCAGTAATCATCAACAGGAGGGCGAGAAGTCCTTTCATCGTGTGTTTCATGGGATCGTCCGGTTTAGTAATTAAAATAAATACACAGGAACGGCATCACTGCCGCCCCTGTCGGTATTGCAAAGCTATTCTTCAACAAAGTGAGCCCGTCTGTTCAAAGCCCATGCCTCTTCGTTGCTTCCGGCAGCAAAGGGCCGTTCTTCACCGTAGCTTACGGTTGTCATGCGCTCGGGCTCAACACCAAGATTGACCAGATACTCCTTGGCCGTGGCCGCCCTGCGTTCGCCAAGCGCCATATTGTACTCACTGGTACCCCGCTCATCGCAGTGACCCTCAATGACAACGCGTTTTGAGCTTTTGTCCCGCATCCATGCCGCATTCTGGTTCAGCTGTTCAGCTGCATCCATGCGAAGCGATGCCTGGTCAAAGTCATAAAACACATCACCTAAAGCAGGCGCAGCAGCTGGAGCGGGCTGAACAGGCTCAGGAGCAACAACATCACTCTTGCATCCACACGCTCCGAGAACAAGCATTGCGGGCACACAAAGCCCTTTCATCAAAAACATCGATCCTTTCATAATTCCCCCTTTTCTTATAGTTAGCACTGCAAAACGGAAATGACACCTGACAGACGACTACTTGACCTTCAAAGACCATGACGGCTGCATCTGCTCCCCCTCCATCTGCAGAAGCCGCTTTTGGCCACCACCGGCTGCGTTCATGACAAAGAGTTTCTTCTGCCCCTGGCGGCTGGAAGTAAAGACAATCATATCCCCTCCGGGAGACCAGGAGGGCGACTCGTTCTGCCGTGTGCCCGAAGTCAGCTGACGCAGAGAGGAACCATCCGTATTTATTGTAAATATATTTATTTCACCGTTTTTTTCCATTGACGAGTAAGCAATTTTATCTCCCTGAGGAGACCAGGAGGGCTGGGTGTTGTAATTGCCGTTATAGGTCAGCCGATTTGTCTGGCCTGTCTGAAGGTCAAGGATGAAAATCTGCGGAACTGCTGTTCGTGATGAAACAAACGCCATTTTATTTCCGTCTGGCGAAAAAGAGGGGGAAAGATCAATCCCTCGGCTGTTTGTCACCCGACGGGCCAGCGTGCCATCAGGCCGCACAAGGTAAATCTCCTGATCCCCCTGAAAAGAAAGCGTAGTGGCCACCTCCGCATTGCTTCTCCACCCGGGGTCAATACTGTTGCCTGATCGGGCAACTGAACTGCGTTTTCCTCCAGCCAAATCAATAATAGACAGACGAGGGCGGCCGGACGCGTATTCAGTATATGCAAGATAGTTTCCGTTGGGCGAAAGAACCGGCGTCAGAGCCAGTGAGCGGGAGTTTGTCATCTGGCGCATGCCGTGACCGTCATAATCACACATGTATATTTCCTTGAAGCCACTTCTGTTCGACACAAATACCAGCTTGCTGCCGAACACGGACTGTCGGCCTGTAAGAAGTTCCACAAGATCGGCACAGAACGCATGGGAAATGGAACGAAGGTCGCTCTCTTTTCCAGTGTAGGTTTTTCTGAGTATCGGTCGACCTCCGAGAGTATCATACACCTCCATGGAGAGAAGAACATTGCCCGATTTCCGGACCACTGCACCACCGGCATAAAATTCCGCACCTACCGAATTAAGTGCTCCGAAATTGATTGCCTGACTGCTGGCTCCTCTCGGTCCGGCAACATTCAGCGGAGGCGGAATCAAAGAAAAAAGACCTGTAAAATCAAGACCTGAACGAGTTTCTGCGTCCAGTCGTTCCGACCAGCCCGACTCTTTCGCACCCGAAGCAACAGGTTTGCTGAGAACAAGGGCTATTTTCCCCGACCCCTCTTTGCGTATGGCGATATACTCATCGCCGTTAGCCTGAACCTGCCCGGGAAACAGGAGCAGCGATAAAATCAGAAAAACTCCAGGAAAAAGCTCTTTGCAATACCTCATAGCTACACAATGCATTATCATAGGTTAACATCAATCATACACAACATCGCGCCCTCATAATATATATGAAATATAGTGATAATACGAGAGCCACAATACTATCACTTGACCAAACCTGCCAAAAGTTCCCTCTGCAATTACTGTTCAATACCGGACGGAGTAAATACAAAGCCTATCCATTCCTGAGTCGAACCGTATTCCGGCGGAAACGGCGGCAATGGAGAGGATTTCTCCAGAGCCCTCTTTACTGAGTTGTTAAGATATTCACTTGGCGACCTTTGGTCAAAAACAATCTGTGCTATCGTCCCGTTTGCCTGGACACGAATCCGCACAAATACCTCCATCCCGCGGGTATTGCGAAGAAGCGAGCCTGAAAACTCCCAGTTCTCCTGAATAATGCCTGCAACAGAGGCTTTATAGGGGTCTGCCGATCCTCCGGTGCCCGAGCCCGCACCCTTTGTTCCCGTGCCAGCAGCCTCTCCTCCAGCTCCGGATGCCGATGTTTCCATGCCTGCCTTGAGGCGGGAAAGCGCTTTATTGAGATTGTCGGCACCTGAAGGGCTTTTTTTCTGCTCCACCCCTTTTTTCAGCCGGTCAAGGGCGCTGCGCAGCGCATCCTCTTTCTTTGGCTTTACAGGCTCTGGTTTACTGACAGGCTCAGCCGGAACTTTTTTGGCCGCTGTCGGCTTTGGAGCCGGTGCCGGTGCGGAAACCTTTTTCGCTGCAGCCGTTTGAGGCGCAGGCACCTGCTTCCCCACTTTCTCCGACGATCCCCCTGATCCAGGAAGCGAAAGCAAGCTCACACTGACAACCCGCGGCTTGAAGTTCTGCACACTATCAAACGACTGCTGTGCCACCAGCCCAAGAATAACAGCAACATGCAAGCCAGCTGCAACAGAGAGCCAGAAGGAAAATGTTTTTTCAGATCCGCCCGGAGCACCGTTTTTTCTCATAAACCAGAGCCCTTTTGGTCTTTTCCTGACAGAGGAAGGGGCTCAGTCACCATGCCGATGTTTTCTATTCCGGCGTCCTTGATCTGCGCCATAACATCCATTACCAGACCGTAGGGAAGGCTCTTGTCCGCCTTGAGATAAACTTCACGGGTTTCACCCACATCCAAGAGAGTCGGAAGTTTCGTTCGAACTTCAGAGGCACGAAGCTCATACTGGTTCACGAACACGCGCCGGGATGCATCAATACTGATCATCAGCCCTTTCGGATCAACATCAAGTTTCTCATGGGTTGTTTCAGGAGTTTCAACCTTCACGCCATGCGTCATCATAGGCGCTGTCACCATGAAAATAATCAGCAGCACCAGCATCACATCAACCAGCGGAGTCACATTGATGTCACTCATCAGGCGGCCTTTTCCGGAAGTCATCATTGCCATGGCTGCGCTCAGGGTTGATTGTGAAGACAGACCGTCACAAACTCCGGGGCAAACTCTTCAAGGTCCCGCTCAATAATGCCGATCTGTTGCGAAAAATAGTTATACGCCATAACAGCAGGAATAGCCGCCGCAAGACCCGCCGCAGTGGCAACAAGGGCCTCGGAAATGCCGGGAGCTACAACCGCAAGAGATGCCGACTGCACCAGTCCGATGTTCTGGAACGCACTCATGATTCCCCAGACTGTCCCGAAAAGTCCAATGAAAGGAGCGGTATTTCCCACAGTTGCCAGAAACGGCACCAGAGAAGAGAGTCGTTTCTCCTCAAGATTCGCCTCTCTTTTCACCGCACGGGCAATTCGCAACCGGTCATCAATAGGGCCGGGAGCAGCGGCAACCGCTCTGTTTTCAATATAGGCCGCACGAAAAACCTTGGGGAGAGAACCGTTTCTGAACTTCTCGCTCTCACTAAAAATCCGATCAGCACTGCCCGACTCGAAGAAAAAATCAAGAAACTCCTTTGATTCCTTCATCGAACGGTGCACAGAACCATACTTGTAGAGAATGATTGCCCATGACAATACCGAAAAAAGCAGAAGCACAACAAGAACAAAAAGGACAACTGGACCTGCCTGGAACAGCATGTCGATAATCCCGATTTGAGAGTCAGACATAGGAATCAAGAATAGTTTAATGATGTGCTCAAAAGAGCTGATAATTGCTTATGACAAAATATGCAAGCATTGATCCTGAAAGGGCACAAAGAGTATTGACAAGGTCATTGTTCACAAGAGCGTAACCCTTCAGAAGCCTGTTTTCAACCCGGGAGCCGTCCGGTGCTGTACTGTGGGTTCTCTCTGTCACCTTTTCCCGGATGGGATCATAATACTGTGCCTGGAGTGTTGCCCCGAAAAAGCTGTCGACAAGACTGGCAAGAAGACCGGAAAACCCTATGAGCAGAAGCGACTCCAGCACTCCAAACTGGTGGATCCAGGGAACACCAACGGCAAGTGCGCTTGAGCAGATGAACAGGGAACCGATGAATGCACCTGAAGTGCCGGGCACTGAAACACCCCCTGAAGTACCAACCGGCACGGGCTTGAGGGTTGTAACAAGCCATGCTTTCGGGTTTGGCCACATAGTCCCTATCTCCGTCGCCCAGGTGTCGGCCTGAACGGCCGCGAGCGTACCAAGGTATGCAAAGAAAATTGCAGGACTTCCATTGAGCGAGTAAATGATCATCAGAATCCAGGCAATACCGCCATTTGCATAGACCTGCCCCGCATCTCTCTGGGAACCCTTCTCAAAAACCAGATCGAATTTTGCTTTCCGTTTGCCTCCAAGCTTTGAAAGAACTGATGAGAGCAGATAGAAGGTCAGAAGCGGAACCGTCCAAGCTATGCCGCCAATTCCGAAAATGGTGGTTCCGAGCAAAAATGTGGCGGCCGCACCGCTGTTGTTGAGAAATTTAACCTTCAGGGAAAAAACAGCAAGAAGAAAAGCAAAAAGACCTCCGAGAAGGAAATTTTCAAGCTGAACAGTATGGTTGACCTCAAGCAGATAGAGGATGTAGGCAACTGAAACAGGAATGAAAAAATTGTCGAGCCCGTGCGAAAGGAGAGCCTCTACCACCGTAGCAACAAGGGCAATCAGCAGGGAGAGCAAGAGCAGCATTGTCAAACCCTCACCAGCAAGTCCTCCGGTAAAATCATCACGGAAAAAGAGGAGCGAGGTTGCGACAAGAAAAAATGAAACGGAAAACATGGTCAAAGAGCCCTCAACTGTTTTCCTGTTGCGCGTCAGCGATTCAATGCGGCGACGGCCGTATGCCCCGCCCACAAGCGCAGCCAGCGAGTCGCCCACAGCCATGACAAGAAGGGCAGTCTGCAGAATCCATGGATGCGAATACCAGAACAGGAGTACGCCAAGTGTATAGACAAGCGGAAAGAGCACGGAGCCGAAACTAGGAACAGCAGGCGCACTCTCCTCACCCTCAACCGGACGGGAGAGAAGGGAACGGAACCACCCCATCATGAGGTTAAGCGTGTTCAGAAAGAGGAACATGACCCCCAGCATCAGCGGGAAGTAGTTCTCCTTGAAAAGGTAGGGAACAAAAAACAGGACAACCCCGACAGAAAGATGAAGCACCTTGCGTGCAACAAGAGAGGGAAGATGAAATTTTCGGGTCAGCAGTTCAGCAAGAACAACAATGGCCATGATGAGTCCGAACATAAGGAGATAAGCCGGAGCCTCCTGTGTTGAGGGCACTTGCACATGCATCATACAGCATCCTTTTTTTGCAGACATTTTCTAATAAAACAAGTCAATAAAAGTACTCAAAAAACAGATTGCACCAAAAACAGCATCGGGCGCTTTTACAATGGTTTCCGACAGGCTTTTGGCAATGAGGCCCACGCCCCTGAAGGATTCGGGAATATTTGTATTAATGCATGGGGTGATGTAACTTACATACCGTTTTTTATTTCATTAGTCCGCCATGCGCAACTCTCGTGTTACCATTCATGCATTGATATGCCCGATTCTCTCCACCCCAGGCTGGCTACGGACGAATACCTCCACCTCTTCCACATTTCAACACTGGCACCAATCAGGCAATGAGATCCGACACGATAAAAACAGGCTTTGAAAAAGCCCCCCACCGCAGCCTCCTGAAAGCGACGGGCACCATAAAAGAGAAGGGTGATTATAGAAAACCCTTCATCGGCATATGCAATTCCTTCAACGAACTCATTCCGGGACATGCCCACCTGCAGGAGCTCGGCAGAATAGCTAAGGAGGAAGTCAGAAAAGCGGGAGGAGTTCCCTTTGAATTCAATACCATCGGTGTCTGTGACGGCATTGCCATGGGCCATATCGGCATGCGCTACTCCCTTGCCAGCCGCGAACTGATTGCCGACAGCGTTGAAACCGTTGCCGAGGCCCACCGTCTTGACGGGCTTGTCTGCATACCAAACTGCGACAAAATCACCCCCGGCATGATGATGGCTGCTCTGCGCATCAATATTCCTGTCATCTTCGTCTCCGGCGGCCCAATGAAAGCAGGATGCACCCCGTCGGGAAAAACAGTTGATCTCATCTCCGTCTTTGAAGCGGTCGGCCAGCACAGCACCGGAGAGATCAGCGAAGAGGAACTTGAGAGCATTGAAGAGAATGCATGCCCCGGATGCGGGTCATGCTCTGGAATGTTCACAGCCAACTCCATGAACTGCCTTTCAGAAGCACTTGGCTTCGCCCTGCCCGGAAACGGAACAATCCTTGCCGTCGATCCGCGCCGAAATGAACTGGTACGGGAAGCTTCGCGCCAGATAATCACTCTCGTTGAAAACAATGTGCGCCCGCGCGACATCCTTTCACGAGAAGCGCTGTTGAACGCCTTTGCGCTTGACTTCGCCATGGGGGGAAGCACCAATACCATCCTCCACACTCTGGCCATAGCAAATGAGGCTGAACTTGATTTTGACTTTTCGGAACTCAATGCGCTTTCAGCCCGGACTCCCTATATCTGTAAAGTCAGCCCGGCAACAATGGCTGTGCATATCGAGGATGTTGACCGTGCAGGAGGCATTTCAGCCATTCTCCATGAACTTTCCAAAATTGAGGGGCTGCTTGATCTCTCCGTTCCAACCGTCACCGGCCACACCCTTGGAGAAAACATAGCCGGTGCAGAAGTCAAAGACCGCTCCGTCATCCGCAGCGTCGAAGAGCCCTACTCCGCCACCGGAGGACTTGCAGTCCTTTACGGCAATCTGGCCCCGCAGGGTTCAGTCATCAAAACCGGCGCCGTCAGCGCACCCATGATGCAGCACACCGGCCCGGCTAAAGTATACGACTGTCAGGACGATGCGATAAAAGGCATTATGGACGGAGAGGTGCAATCCGGCGATGTAGTCGTCATCCGTTACGAAGGCCCGAAAGGAGGCCCGGGCATGCCCGAAATGCTCTCCCCCACCAGCGTCATTATGGGCCGCGGGCTCGGGGATTCAGTCGCCCTCATTACCGACGGAAGGTTTTCGGGAGGCTCGAGAGGGGCCTGCATCGGCCACATATCACCTGAAGCCGCTGAAAAAGGACCCATTGCCGCATTGCAGAACGGCGACAGCATAGCTATAGACATTCCCGGCAGAACCATTTCGGTGGACTTGACAGATGAGGTTATCGCCAGTCGGCTGGCATCACTGCCGGATTTTCAGCCGAAAATCAAAAAGGGCTATCTTGCCCGATACGCTCAGATGGTCACATCGGCAAGCACCGGCGCCATACTGAAAACTCCAGTTTCCTGTGAACCCAAATAAAACAACCCAACAGATGCATACGACAGCCCAAAAGCTGAATGGTTCTGAAATATTCTTTGAATGCCTCCGGCGCGAAAAAGTCGACACCATTTTCGGCTACCCCGGTGGGGCACTCCTGAAAGTTTACGAAACACTCTACGATGTCACCGACATCAAGCATATTCTTGTCCGCCATGAACAGGGCGCAACCCATATGGCAGAAGGGTACGCCCGCGCCACAGGCAAACCCGGCGTGGTTCTGGTCACTTCAGGCCCGGGAGCGACCAACACGGTCACCGGAATCACCAATGCCTATATGGACTCCTCTCCAATGGTTGTCTTTACCGGTCAGGTACCCAGCAGCCTGATAGGCAACGACGCTTTTCAGGAGGCGGACATTGTCGGCATCACCCGGCCCATCACCAAACACAATTTTCTGGTCAAGGATGTCCGTGACCTTGCAACAACCATACGGAAGGCATTTTTCCTTGCAACCAATGGAAGACCCGGCCCCGTTCTGGTTGACATGCCAAAAGACATCCTCAACGCCGAGTGCGATTTCATCTGGCCCGACAGCGTCGATATCAGGGGCTTCAAACCCACCATTACCTGCCATGCCAACCAGATAGAGAAGGCTGCCAAAAAAATTGCAGCAGCAAAACGCCCCCTGCTTTACATTGGCGGTGGAGTCATCAGCTCCAATGCCTCAAAAGAACTGACCCTGCTGGCCAAAGCGCTGAACATTCCCGTCACCATGACCCTGCAGGGACTTGGCGCGTTTCCGGCAAGCGAGCCTCTCAACATGGGCATGCTCGGAATGCACGGCACATACTGGGCCAACCAGGCGGTCAACAAATGCGACCTCCTCATTGCCGTTGGTGCCCGGTTTGACGACCGCGTTACCGGCAAAGTGGAAACCTTCGCCCCGCAGGCATATAAAATCCACAACGACATAGACCCGACCAATGTCGACAAGAACATCAAGGTTGACCTGCCCGTTGTCGGCGACTCTAAAGATTTCCTTGCCCAGCTCATTAAAGCTCTGCCGGAAAAATCGGAAAACCACGACAGCTGGCTTGCCGAAATTGACTCCTGGCGAAAACAGTGCCCCCTCACCTTCACCGTTGAAGATGACTCACTGAAAACAGAGTTCGTCATCAGCAGGGTATCAGAAGAAACAGAGGGCAACGCCGTTGTTGTCACCGATGTTGGCCAGCACCAGATGTGGACCTCGCAGTACTACCACTTCAACAACCCCCGCTCCATCATCACCAGCGGTGGCCTTGGAACCATGGGCTACGGCCTTCCGGCAGCAATAGGAGCCGCATTCGGCGTCCAGGACCGCCCGGTTGTGCTTTTCTGCGGAGACGGCGGGTTCATGATGAACATTCAGGAGATTGTCACCGCTGTCCATTACAAGGTGCCAATCAAGATTTTCCTCCTCAACAACAGTTTCCTCGGCATGGTTCGCCAGTGGCAGGAGCTGTTCCATCAGGAAAAATACTCCTTCACCGACCTGGACGAAAGCAACCCGGACTTTTTGAAGGTTGTAGAGGCCTTCGGCTGCAAAGGCATGCGGGCGGAAAATCCTGCTCAGGCTGAGGCCGCAATCAAAGAGGCGCTTGCCTACAATGAAGGCCCCGTCTTCGTTGAGTTCCGCGTCATCAAAAAAGACATGGTATTCCCCATGGTTCCCGCCGGCGGCTCCATCTCCGACATGCTGCTCGAGCGGCTGAATCCGAAAACAATGGTTTAATCCAACACCAATGAAACATCTCATATCAGTCCTCGTTGAAAACAAGTTCGGCACTCTTAACCGGGTTGCCTCAATGTTCAGCGCCCGTGGCTTCAACCTTCAGAGCATCTCCATTGGAGAAACCGAGGATCCGGAAATTTCGCGTATGACCATTGTCACCCGTGGCGACGACCAGATTGTCAGCCAGGTGCTCAAGCAGCTGAACCGGTTGATTGACACAATCAAGGTGACCGACCTCACGCATCAGCCGCATGTTGAGCGCGAGCTCTTGCTGATGACCCTGAAACTCAGCAAAGCCACACAGCATGAGATTTTTGAGCTCATCAATGTTTTTAAAGGCAAAGTCGTGGATATAAAACAAAAATCCATTACTATTGAGGTCATTGGTTCCCCCGATAAAATCAATACCACCATTGATATTTTCAGGCCTTACGGCATCAGGGAGCTTGCCCGTTCAGGCGCTGTGGCCATACATCGGGGAGAATAAAATCCATTGTTCACTGTCAATCGTCAATCAAAATCTCTTATACAGATGAATGTTTATTATGAGCAGGATGCCGATCTCGGGTATCTGCAGGGTAAAAATATCGCAGTGCTCGGTTACGGCAGCCAGGGTCATGCCCATGCGCTGAACCTGAAAGAGAGCGGTCTGAATGTCCGCGTGGGACTTCGCGCCGACAGCTCTTCCTGCCAGAAAGCCCGTGAAGCCGGCCTGCAGG
Source organism: Chlorobium sp. (assembly GCA_013203905.1). Lineage (GTDB taxonomy): Bacteria > Bacteroidota > Chlorobiia > Chlorobiales > Chlorobiaceae > Chlorobium. Next base: position 23,835 of record JABMPC010000010.1, read on the forward strand.
TCGACACCATAGCCGATGCTGTCAAATGGGCAGATGTCGTCATGGTCCTTCTCCCCGACCAGTACCAGAAAGCGATCTATGATTCTGAAATCGCCCCCAACATGGAGCCGGGCAACACGCTTGCATTTGCCCACGGGTTCAATATCCACTACAAACAGATTGTTCCGCCCGAAACAATCAATGTGATCATGATTGCTCCGAAAAGCCCGGGGCACCTGGTTCGCCGCACCTTTACCGAGGGCAACGGTGTACCCTGCCTCATAGCCATTCATCATGATGCAACCGGAGAGGCGAAACAGCAGGCGCTTGCATGGGCAAAAGGCCTTGGCGGTGCAAAAGCCGGTGTTATTGAAACCACCATCAAGAACGAAACCGAAACCGATCTGTTCGGTGAACAGGCTGTGCTTTGCGGCGGCTCTGCCGAGCTGATCAAGGCCGGGTTTGAAACCCTTGTTGAAGCCGGATACCCTGAAGAGCTTGCCTACTTTGAGTGCATGCATGAGCTCAAACTTATTGTTGACCTTTTCTATGAAGGCGGCCTTTCCAGAATGAACTACTCGGTCAGCGACACAGCCGAATATGGCGGCATGACCCGTGGTCCGCGCCTCATTACTCCTGCAGTGAAGGCTGAAATGAAGAAAATCCTCGAAGAGGTTCAGGACGGACGGTTCGCAAAAGAGTTCATTGACGAGTGCAACGGAGGATACAAGAACCTCAACAGGCTCCGTAAGGAAAACAGCAGCCACCCGATTGAGACTGTCGGCGCCAAACTGCGCAACATGATGAGCTGGCTGATTAAAAAATAAATTCCCGCGAGGGTCGGACTATGTATAAGATTGTTTCTATTCCCGGTGACGGCATAGGCCCTGAAGTGGTGGCCGGTGCTGTTGATGTTCTCAGGCATCTGTCGAAAAAGCATGGATTTGAAATCGTAATTGAGGAACACCCGTTCGGCGGAGCCTCATACGACCTCCACGGAAGCATGCTGACTGATGAAACCCTAACCGCATGCAAAGAGTGTGATGCAGTGCTGCTCGGCGCAGTAGGGGGCCCGAAATGGGAAAACCTCCCTCATGAGCACAAGCCCGAAGCCGCCCTGCTGAAAATCCGCAGGGAACTGGGACTGTTTGCCAACCTCCGGCCCGCCAAGGTGTATGACGCACTTATTGATGCATCGAGCCTGAAAGCCGATGTGGTAAGAGGAACCGACTTTATCGTCTTCAGGGAACTGACCGGCGGAATCTATTTCGGTGAGCCCCGCGGTTACGACGAAGGGAAGGGATGGAACACCATGGTCTATGAAAAGTACGAGGTAGAGCGCATTGCCCGCCTTGCGTTTGAGGCCGCACAGAAACGGGGAAGCAAAAAAGTCATGTCCATCGACAAGGCCAATGTGCTTGAGGTATCGCAGTTCTGGCGCAATGAAGTGCACCGCGTGCACCGCGACTTCGGTGATATTGAACTCGGTGACATGTATGTGGACAACGCAGCAATGCAGATAGTGCGCAACCCGAAGCAGTTTGATGTGATTGTTACAGGAAACCTTTTCGGTGACATCCTCAGCGACATAGCAGGAATGATAACAGGAAGTCTCGGTATGCTCCCTTCGGCCAGTATCGGCAGGATTCATGCAATGTATGAACCCATTCATGGCAGCGCCCCTGATATTGCAGGGAAAAACATAGCCAACCCGATAGCAACCATTGCCTCCGTAGCAATGATGTTTGAGCACAGTTTCTGCATGCCTGAAATGGCCACCCAGATACACGAAGCTATTGAGGCCGCACTCGCCCAGGGAATGAGAACTGCAGACATTGCCGCTCCGGGTGAGAAAACAGTCTCAACCACAGAAATGACAGCAGCAATCATCAGGCACCTTGGGGCCTGAGCAAACAGAGTTGGAAAGAAACGGTGAAAGAGAATATCCTGGTATTTGATACAACCCTCCGTGATGGTGAACAGTCACCCGGTGCATCCCTTAATGTCCAGGAAAAGGTTGAAATTGCGCGACAGCTGGAGAAACTCGGTGTAGACATCATTGAAGCCGGCTTCCCCGCATCCTCACCTCTTCAGCTGGAAGCGGTACAGAGAATCAGCGATGAATCGGGTGCAGTTGTAGCCGCCCTGTCGAGAGCCGTTGAAAACGATATCAAGGCCTCATGGACGGCACTTCAGGGAGCAAAAAAACCACGCATCCATACCTTCATCAGCACCTCCGACATCCACATTGCAGGCAAATTCGCCGGCGACAGGTACGGCCGGACGCTTGAGGAAAAACGGCGGACAATTCTCAAAATGGCCGTTGATGCAGTGGCATTTGCAAAAACCTTTACCTCCGACATTGAGTTTTCCGCTGAAGATGCCGGCCGTACCGATCCCGCATACCTCGCTGAAATAACCGAAGCGGTCATTGCAGCCGGAGCCACAACGGTCAACATCCCCGACACAACCGGATATACCTGGCCCTCGGAGTTCGGGCGCAAAATTGCCGACCTCATCAGCCGCGTACCCAATTCCGCAAATGCCGTCATCAGTGTCCACTGCCACAACGACCTCGGCCTTGCGGTTGCAAACTCCCTCAGCGCCCTTGAAAACGGCGCCCGGCAGGTGGAGTGTTCAATCAATGGCATAGGAGAACGGGCAGGCAATGCTTCGCTTGAGGAGATTGTAATGGCCCTGAAAGTACGCAGCGACCTGCACAATTTTCAAACTGGCATTGTCACTGAAGAGATCTACCGGACAAGCCGTATGGTATCGGGCTTTACTGGAATTATCGTCCAGCCCAACAAGGCAATTGTGGGTGAAAACGCCTTCTCGCATGAGTCCGGAATCCATCAGGACGGCATGCTGAAAAACCGACAGACTTACGAGGTCATGACCCCCGAGTCGGTCGGTGTTCCAAAAACCAGTATTGTGCTCGGGCGCCATTCCGGAAAGCACGGTCTGAAAGCCCGCCTTGAAGCCCTTGGCTACAGCCTTGGCGACACGGAACTTGAATCGGTCTATCGCCGTTTCATGGAAATTGCTGACAAGAAAAAAGAGGTCTATGACGACGACCTCCGGGTACTGATGGGCGATGAACTCGGAAAGCCTTCAACCACCTTCGTACTTGATTATCTTCATATTAACAGCGGGACCGCATCCATACCCACTGCCACCGTCCGCATCCGGCACCGCGAGAAGGTCTTTGAAGAATCGGCAACGGGTGACGGTCCCATTGATGCCTGCTTCAGGGCTATTGAGAGAGCTCTGGGCATAGAGTCAATGGTCTCAACTTACTCGGTCCGCTCGGCAACAGCCGGACGAGAAGCGCTCGGGGAGGCTCTTGTGAGAATCAGCGACGGAAGCGTCTCCTTCAACGGAAGAGGAATCTCCACAGACATCATAGAAGCAAGCGCACGGGCCTACATTCAGGCTCTGGGTCTTCGACTCGAACATTTTGAAAACAACACACCTGAAACAATCGATCACGGGGTTTAACGACACTATGGAACAAACAATTACCCAGAAAATCCTTGCACGGGCGGCAAACAGGAAATTTGTCAATGCGGGTGAAAATGTCTGGCTGAATGTCGATGTCCTTCTCACGCACGATGTGTGCGGACCGCCGACTTTTGACATTTTCAACCAGGAGTTCGGCGAGGGCGCCCGCGTCTGGGATCCGGAAAAAGTTGTTGTCCTGCCCGACCACTATATCTTTACGGCAAACGAGCACGCACATCGCAATATTGACCTGCTCAGGAAGTTTGCCAAAGAGCAGGATCTGCCCAACTATTACGATGTCGGAACAGACCGCTACCGGGGCGTATGCCATGTGGCGCTTGCTGAAGAGGGTTTCAACCTACCCGGAACGGTGCTCTTCGGCACGGACTCCCACACATGCACCTCGGGCGCATTCGGCATGTTCGGCTCAGGCATCGGTAACACTGATGCGGCGTTCATTCTCGGCACCGGAAAACTCTGGGAAAAGGTACCTGAATCGATGCTCTTCACCTTTGATGGCGAAATGCCCGAATATCTTTCGGCAAAAGACCTCATTCTGCAAATTCTCGGTGATATCGGCACCGACGGAGCCACATACCGTGCCATGGAATTCAACGGCGAGGCTATCCACTCGCTGCCGATGGAGGAACGCATGACCCTCACGAACATGGCAATTGAGGGCGGCGGCATGAACGGCATAATTGCCGTAGATGAAATCACCGAAGCATTCGTGAAATCGAAAACTTCAAAGCCCTACGAAATCTTCACCAGCGACCCCGGTGCAGCCTATTTCAGCAAAACCCGCTACAACGCCGCGGAGCTCGAGCCCGTCGTTGCAAAACCGCACAGCCCCGACAACCGGGCAACCGTGCAGAGCATGAAGGGCACGAAAATAACGAAGTCCTATATAGGCTCCTGCACAGGAGGCAAGCTTGCCGACTTCAAGCTGGCAGCAAAGATACTCAGCGGACAGAAGGTTTCGGTACCAACAAACATTGTGCCCGCAACGGTGAAAGTGGCGCGCGACCTCGAAACGGAACTCTACAACGGCAAAAGCCTGAAGTCCATATTTGAGGATGCGGGATGCTCCATAGCACTTCCCTCCTGCGCAGCATGCCTTGGCGGCCCTTCGGATACCGTCGGGCGCTCGGTTGATTGCGATGTTGTGGTATCAACCACCAACAGGAACTTCCCTGGCCGCATGGGAAGCAAAAAAGCAGAGGTCTATCTGGCTTCGCCCCTGACTGCGGCGGCATCAGCCATAACGGGTAAACTTACTGATCCGAGGAATTACCTCTGAACGAACCAGAACAGAAACACGACAAACCACCATGGAAAGCATCATTCAGGGAAAAGCCTTTGTGCTGGGCAGAAACATAGACACAGACCAGATCATTCCGGCCGAGCATCTGGTCTATAGCCTCTCCGACCCCGAAGAGGTGAAACTGTATGGAAAATACGCCCTTTCCGGCGTTCCACCCGCACAGAGCGGTCTGCCTCTTGGCAACATCCCCTTTGTAAGGGAAGGAAGCTTCACATCCGACTACACCATCATTATTGCAGGCCAGAACTTCGGCTGCGGCTCTTCACGCGAACACGCCCCGTTTGCACTGCAGGTGGCGGGAGTCAAGGCAATCATTGCCGAATCCTATGCCAGAATTTTCTACCGAAACTGTGTTGACGGCGGCTTTGTAATACCCTACGAAACGGCCGCCCGACTCGCTGAAACCGTAAAAACCGGTGATGAACTGAAAATCGATATCAAAGCCAACACGGTTGAGAACCTGACATCGAAGGAGACCTATGAGCTCAATGCGCTGGGAGATGTCTTCAGGATTGTAGAAGCGGGAGGCATTTTCGCCTATGCACGCAAAGAAAACCTTATGGCCCAGAGCTGAAGAATATGACACGATCAGGAAACACGGTAGAGCTTTACGATACAACACTGCGCGACGGAACACAGGGAGAACACATCAACCTTTCCGTACAGGACAAGTTGCTGATTGCAGCTCGTCTTGACGAGTTCGGCATGGACTATATTGAAGGGGGATGGCCAAGCAGCAACCCGAAAGATGAGGAGTTCTTCAAGCGGGCCGTTTCTCTGGGGCTTCAACATGCAAAACTCTGCGCCTTTGGCTCCACCGCCCGTTACCCCGAAGCCGTTGAGAAAGATCCCAACCTGCTCGGTCTTCTTGCTTCAGAGGTTCCCGTCATAACCATCTTCGGTAAAACCTGGAAAGCACACTCCACCAAAGGGCTGTGCATTTCAGACGAAGAAAACCGGCTTCTTATCCAGCGCTCGGTGGCATTCCTCCGTAGCGAAGGCAGGGAGGTCTTTTTTGACGCGGAACATTTCTTTGACGGGTACAGGGACAACCCCGGGTTTGCGCTTGAAATGCTCATGGCAGCTGCAGAAGGCGGAGCGACACGAATGGTTCTCTGCGACACCAACGGCGGTTCTCTGCCCCATGAAGTCAGCGAAACAGTACGCGTGGTTCTGGAAAAAACCGGCGTACCGGTAGGCATTCACTGCCACAACGACAGCGACCTTGCCGTAGCCAACTCCATTGCCGCCGTCATGGCGGGAGCAACTCATGTTCAGGGCACAATCAACGGCATAGGAGAGCGATGCGGAAACGCCAACCTCATCAGCATCATAGCGAACCTCATGCTGAAACTCCCCGACACCACAACTTCTGTTGTCGATCTTACTCAGCTGACCTCGCTCTCAAAGTTCGTTTTCGAAATACTGAACCTTCCCCCCGACACCAAAGCACCCTTTGTCGGCAAATCGGCATTCGCCCACAAGGGAGGCATCCATGTGAGCGCTGTCATGAAGGAGAGCTCGCTGTATGAACACATAGACCCCGCTCTTGTCGGCAACCGTCAGAGGGTTTTAGTCTCTGAACTTGCCGGTCAAAGCAATGTCCGCTACAAAGCAAAGGAACTTGGCATCGCCATTCCTGAAACAGGCGATCAGATCAAAAATATTGTAAAGCATGTTAAAGAGCTGGAGCATAAAGGGTTCCAGTTTGACGGTGCCGAAGCCTCATTTGAACTGATTCTGCAGAAAGAACTGGGCTCATTCACACCCTACTTCACCATTCAGGAAAGCAAAGTCTCTATCGAATCCGCTCAGGATGGCCGCAAGGTGGACCAGGCTGTGCTGAAAGTTGAGGTAGGTGGAGAGATTGAGCATACAGCAGCCGAAGGCGACGGGCCTGTCAACGCTCTTGACAAGGCGCTTCGAAAGGCACTCATCCGATTCTATCCCGAAATCAGGAGCATCAAACTGGTCGACTACAAGGTACGGGTACTGGAGGAAAAAAAGGGGACCAGTGCTAAAGTACGGGTACTCATTGAAACGGCCAACGGAGGCAGTACATGGGGAACCGTCGGCGTCTCCACCAACATCATTGAAGCCAGTCTGCAGGCTCTGCAGGACAGCATGAACTACCATCTCTTCACCCTCAAAGCATCAGTCCCGAAGCCGGCAGAGGCAGAAAAAAACTGCTGACCATCAATGGCAACCGTCATTGAAAACTTGACAGATACTTCTTTTTCCTGTATTATCCTACATAAACCCACGGCGACGCAGTAAAAACAATACTGCCCGCCTTGGCAGAGGGCCGGCATCCTCGCCGGCATTGGAGCTCGTAGCCCCCACGCCCTGTAGCGCTACAGTCTGAAGCTTCAATAATCGCAAGAAACCTTACCCCCATGAGGATTGCGGATTTTGACCCGGAAAACAGGCCGAGGGAGCGATTCATTACCCATGGCCCGGCAGCACTGAGTTCAGCAGAACTTCTTGCTATTGTGTTGCGCACAGGCACACAGAAACACAATATTCTTGATACCTGCAATACACTTCTCTCCCTGCATGGGCTTGAAGCACTTGCAGAGATGAATCTTGAAGAACTACAGAAAACCAGCGGCATCGGCCCATCAAAGGCCATGCAGATCACGGCCATCTTCGAGCTCAATAAACGGCTCCATTACAAACGCAACACCAACAGAAAAATACAGGGTGCGCGCGATGTGTTCGAGTATATGCAGGGAAGAGTGCCGGATGAAACAAAAGAGCACCTCTTTGTGCTCCACCTCAACACGAAAAATCAGATAACAAAGTGCGCAGAGGTGACAATCGGCACACTCAATGCCTCACTCATCCACCCCAGAGAGGTATTCAAGTCGGCCATCAGGGAGAGCGCCAACGCCATCATTCTGGTGCACAACCACCCTTCAGGTGATACGGAACCAAGCAATGCCGACAGGCAGGTCACCAACCTCCTCAAACAGGCAAGCGCCGTCATTCAGATTGATCTGCTTGACCATGTCATCATCGGAAAAACAGGCTGGTACAGTTTCAGAGAAAACAACCAGCTTTCCTGAAACTCTTCACATCCCGGTTCCAACCACTTCAGATGCCAGGGGTACCCTCAGGAGCCGCCCCGCCGCTCCCCGCGCCCTCTGTCAGCTCACGGACATTTTTAGCCTGGAGCCCTTTCTGTGTGGTATCGAACTCAAAATCCACTTCAGCATCCTGATTCAGCACTTTAAAAGGCTGTTCTGAATCAATGGCGGAAAAATGCACGAAGATATCTTCCCCCCCCCTCTGGATGCAGAATGAAACCATACCCTTTCTTCCCATCAAACCACTTCACCTTACTTCTTGCCATGACTACCAAAAAAATTTATATCATTGAAAAGACCTCTCGAACCATACATGCGGCCGGGGGATCGCCTCAAGCATTATAGTTTAAATATATACTATAAAATACTTTCTGCATAAAGAGCAAATTTATTAAAGCTCATTTACAGCAAAAACATCTCATCGCAACGAACGAATACATATTTAACATAAAAGAAACATTACGAACAGCCAAAGAGCCACAATGAAACACACCATCATCATTACAGGAGCAGGAAAAGGGATTGGCCGGGCCATCGCTCTTGAATTTTCGAGAGCCGCCTCACTCAACCCGTCATTTGAGCCGCTGCTTGTCCTTATATCCAGAACCGGCAGTGACCTTGAAAGCCTTGCTGCCGAATGCGATTCACAGGGAGTCAGAACAGAGTGCATCCAGGCAGACATTGCTGATATCCAAAGCCTCGACCCTCTGGTGGAAGGCATTATGAAGCGCCATGGGAGTATTGACTGCCTCATCAACAACGCAGGAGTCGGACGGTTCGGCCCCTTCACGGAGCTGACAGAAGAGGACTATCAGTACACCATGGACATCAATCTGAAAGGGACTTTTTTCCTGACGCAGAAGGTTTTCCCGATACTGGAAGCAAACCGCTCGGGCCATATATTCTTTATCACCTCCGTAGCTGCCGAAAAAGCCTATCCCTCTTCTTCCCTCTATTCAATGTCGAAGTATGCGCAGAAGGGTCTCGTGGAAGCAATGCGGCTCTATGCCGTCAAATGCGGAGTCCGGATTACCAATGTCATGCCGGGCGCCGCACTGACCCCTATGTGGGGAGAGATTGACGAGGCAATGAAAGACCTCATGATGATGCCCGAAGACATCGCCAGGCCAATCGTCGAAGCCTACCTTCTTCCCCGAAGAACCTCGGTTGAAGAAATTGTCATACGGCCCGTAGGGGGCGACATCAACGAATAATCGGACGCATCAAACATCTCCCTCTGTGGGAAAGCTTCTTTTTTTCCTGTATTTTCAAACTCTTCGCCCACCTGCGACTTTTCAATACCAGAACCCAAGCCCATGAGCCTCAAGGAGACAATAGATATCGACATGAAAGCCGCCATGAAAAGCGGCGACAAAAACCGGCTGACAACCATCCGCGCCATTCGTGCAGGGCTTCTTGAAAAAGAGGTCTCCATACGGGTAGGAGGAAAGGCTGAACTCAGTGACGAACAGGAAACTGAGGTTCTTGTCGGAATGGCAAAACGCCGTCGTGATGCCATAACACAGTTCACTGAAGGAAACCGGCCCGACCTTGCTGCCATTGAAGAGGCTGAACTTGCAATTATTGAAGAGTATCTTCCCGAACCAGCCACAGACGAGGAAATTACCGCCGTGGTTAAGGAAATTATAGCAGCTACGGGAGCAGCCTCCATGAAGGATATGGGAAAAGTGATGGGACAGGCCATGAAATCACTCAAAGGAAAAGCTGACGGTACAATAGTTCAGAACACCGTCAAGTCATTGCTCAATCCATAACCATCCTCCAACCCGACCATGCTTGATATCACCCTGCTCCGTGACTCCCCTGACGACATCATCACCATGCTCCATAGCCGGCAGCAACCGGAAGACGAAACGAAACTTCGCCAGCTCCTCGAAGAAGACGCAGAACGGAGAAAGCTTGTTCAGGAGAGCGATGAGCTGAAATCACTCCGCAACCGGAAATCAAAGGAAATTGCCGAACTGAAAAAAAGCGGCGACAGTTCAGCTGACGCGCTCATTCTTGAAATGCAGTCGGTCGGTACTGCCATTGCCAACATGGCCAGCCGCCTTACGGCCCTTGAAACCTCAATGGAGGACATTCTTCTCGCTCTTCCCAACCGCCTGCACCCTTCGGTTCCAGTGGGTCGTTCTGCGGAAGACAACCAGGTGTTCGGTGAACCGGTCAGCTTCACTCACCCGCTTGATTTTCCGCTGAAAAATCATCTTGAACTGGGAAAATCACTCGGCATCCTCGACTTTGAACGCGGCGCAAAGGTCAGTGGCGCAGGATTTCCCGTCTATGTGGGCAAGGGAGCACGCCTTGAAAGAGCCCTTATCAACTTCATGCTCGACAGCCACACTGAAAAACACGGCTACAGAGAGGTTTTTCCTCCCTTTATGGTCAACCGTGAGTCACTGCGGGGAACAGGACAGTGGCCGAAATTCGCAGGCGAAGTCTACCACATGCCCGAGGATGAGCTCTATATGATCCCGACGGCTGAAGTTCCTGTAACCAACCTGCACCGCGGCGAACTCCTTGAAGCTAGTTCGCTTCCAATCTCTTATGCGGCCTATTCGGCCTGCTTCAGAAGAGAGGCCGGCAGCTACGGGAAAGAGACCCGGGGCTTTCTCAGGGTACACCAGTTCAACAAGGTGGAAATGGTCAAATTCACCAGGCCGGAGGACTCGTACCAGGCACTTGAAGAAATCAGGGGCCACGCAGAAGCGATACTCAGAGCCCTTGAAATTCCCTACAGGGTGCTCCTGCTCTGCAGCGGAGATATCAGCGCCAATGCCGCAAAATGTTATGATATAGAAGTGTGGTCGCCTGCTGAAGAGAAGTATCTTGAGGCATCAAGCTGCTCAAACTTTGAAGACTATCAGGCACGAAGGGCAAACATCCGGTTCCGGAGGGATGCAAAGTCAAAACCCGAATTTGTCCATACCCTGAACGGATCGGGGCTTGCAACCTCACGACTCATGGTCGCACTGATGGAGCACTACCAGACCCCTGAAGGAGGTATTCTCATACCCGAAGCACTCAAGCCCTATACGGGGTTCAGCCAAATCACTCCTTCCGGCAAATAGCATCAAGAAACTCGCGAACCATGCGGCTCACACCCTCCACATCAATCAGGAAAGCATCGTGACCGTATGGTTCGTCAAGATAGAGGATTCTGGCATTCGGCAGCTTTTGCTGCAGCTCCTCCTGCTCCTCTTTCGGATAGAGCAGGTCGGTGGTGATGGAGAGAATTTCCACCGGGAGCGTCATGCCGCCCAGCACCTCTTCATAGCTTGAGCGCCCCCTGCCAAGATCATGCATATCCATCGCCCTGGTCAGGGTTATGTAGGTGTTGGCGTCGAACCGGTCCACCAGCTTCATTCCCTGATAACGCATATAGCTTTCAGCGTTGAAGAGCCCGTCGTCACCAACTCTGCGACCAAAGCGATCCTGAAAGTTCTCAAAACTGCGGTAAGTGCACATGGCCATCATTCTGGCTGCCGACAGTCCGCCGGCAGGGGGAGCTGATAATTCATACCAGCCATCGTTCCAGTTCCGATCTGCGGCAATTGCCTGCCGCTGTGCCTCACTCTGGGCAATGCACCAGGCCGAATGGCGGCCTGAAATGCCCATAGGCATAAGTCCCTGAACCATCTCGGGATAGAGGGCGCCCCATTCAAGCACCTGCATGCCTCCAAGCGAGGCTCCTACCGCCAGCTTAATGCGACTGACCTTGAGATGTTGAAGAAGCCGGTGCTGCAGATGCACCATGTCTCTAATAGTAATCGCAGGAAAATCAGGGCCGTAATGCCTGCCAGTTTCCGGGTTGAGAGAGAGCGGCCCTGTTGTGCCGTAACAGCTGCCGAGCACATTGCTGCAGATGATGAAGTCGACCGAAGCATCAAATGCGCCGCCCGCCGAAAAGAGCCCCGGCCACCAGGCATCAACATCAGCCGATCCTGTCAGGGCATGGCAGACAAGCACCACATTGTCGCGCGCGGCATTCAGAGTGCCCCAGGTTCTGTATGCAATTTCAACTTCCGGCAACACACTGCCAAGCTCTGTTGAAAACGGTTCAGTGGAGGTGAAACGGAGGGTGTCTGGGGAAATAAGTTCGTTGATAGCTCTCATGCCTTGTTATCGGAGTGTTCAAATGCCTGCTGAAAATCTGCCCTGATGTCGTCAATATGCTCCAGACCGACCGACACCCGTATCATGTCTGAACTGACGCCTGCCGAAGCCTGCTCCATGGCGCTCAGCTGCTGGTGTGTTGTGGAGGCAGGATGAATCACCAGCGTCTTGGCGTCTCCCACATTGGCAAGATGGCTTGCAAGCCGAACGCTGTTGATGAAAGAGACCGCCGCCTCGAAACCGCCCTTTATGCCAAAAGAGAGCACACAGCCAAAGCCGTTCTGGAGATATCGCTTCGCCAGTTCATGCGAGGGATGCTGCTCCAGACCCGGATAGTTCACCCAAGCCACAGCGGGATGGGAATCAAGCCACCGGGCAAGCTCCATGGTGTTTGATGCGTGCCGCTCCACGCGCAGTGAAAGAGTTTCAAGACCCTGGAGAAGAAGAAAAGAGTTGAACGGGCTGATGGCCGGGCCAAAATCACGAAGCCCTTCCACCCGGGCTTTGACAATAAAGGCAAGCTCACCGAACGATTCAGTGAACCGCAGGCCATGATAGCCTTCCGAAGGCTCACTGAGCAGCGGGAAGCGGCCATTATCCCAGTTGAACGAGCCACCGTCAACAATAATCCCGCCCATGGAGGTTCCATGGCCACCAATCCATTTTGTAGCTGACTCAACCACAATTGAAGCGCCATGCTCAAGCGGGCGGCAGAGATATCCTCCGCAGCCGAAAGTGTTGTCGACAATAAGAGGAATGCCATGCCGATCGGCAATGGCGGCAATAGCCTCAAAATCAGGCACATAAAAAGCCGGATTGCCTATGGACTCAAGATATATGGCTTTTGTTGAGGGCTGTATCGCCTGACGGAACTGATCCGGATCCATCCCCTCCACAAAACTCACACCAATACCCAAACGGGCAAAGGAAACCTTGAACTGGTTGTATGTGCCACCGTACAGATAGCTGGATGAGACAATGTGGTCACCCGCCTGGCAGATGCTTGAAATGGCAATAAACTGCGCCGAATGGCCACTTGCCACTGCAAGAGCGGCTTTCCCCCCTTCAAGTGACGCAACCCGCTGCTCAAAAACATCCGTTGTTGGATTCATGATGCGGGTATAGATATTTCCAGGCACTTTGAGTGCGAACAGGTCGGCACCGTGTTCGGCACTGTCGAATGAATATGCTGTGGTCTGATAAATGGGAACAGCACGGGATTTGGTTACCGGGTCGGGCTGCTGTCCGGCATGGACCTGCAAGGTTTCAAACTTGTATGGGGATGGATTCTCTGTCATGGTGGCACAATGCCTTGAGGCGTTGATGGCCATCATCATCGGGCGGGATTAACAATATCAGTGAAACACCCTCTTCTGCAATAAAGGGAGCGTTTCGTCATCTTTCCCGGCATCCCTGCCAGGATGGAATTGGCACCAATCATTCTTGGAATGACGGTTGCCAAGGCTTCTCAGGGCCAGTCCCTCCACCTTTCTCGATGATAGCGTAAAATTTTGAAAAGAACTTTAGTTCAATGAATCTACAACAGCAAAGAGTATTTTACAAACAGCCCGCAGCTCCCCCGCACCATGAACCCCGGTATAATCGACCATGACTTCAGCCAGAGAACTCGCATTCACTCTCCTCCAGGCACTTGAAACCGGCAATCGCCATTCCGACTCCCTCCTGCACGACATGCTCCAGGAGTCGGCTCTCAGCCGTACCGACAGGGCACTGGCCACATCTCTTGTCAACGGCGTACTCCGCTACCGCCTGCAGCTCGATTTCGTCATAAGCCACTTCTATAGCCACAATCTCCAGAAGGCCGCACCAGCCATACGAAACATCCTCCGCCTTGGTGCATGGCAGCTGCTCTTTCTTGACCGGGTCCCCGCCTGGGCAGTTGTCAACGAGTCAGTCCGGCTGGCCCGCCGCTTCAAAGGAGAACGAATGGCAAAACTTGTCAATGCCGTTCTGCGAAAAATCAGCCCCGAAACCGTCCATCTCGAAGATTGGCTCAAAGCCCTGGAACCAGCCGTACGCCTCGCCATCCTGCACTCCCACCCTGAAGAACTCGTCAAGGAGTGGATGGCAGTTTACGGAGCCGACAGAGCAGAAACCATGCTCCGCTACGACAACGAAACCCCATGGTTCGGGTACCGCATCAACAGTTTGAAAACGAATTCAAACCGATTTTTCAATGAAACCGGTACTCAGGAAATATCCCGAATTGAATCGGGCCTCAGCGATATTTTTCTTTCTCGAGAGTTTGTCCCGTTTGAAGCTCCCCTCCAGAGCGGCCTTGTCAGCATACAGAATCCAACGCAATTTCTGGCCTGCCTTCTCCTGAACCCCGAACCCGGCAGCGAGGTGCTCGACATGTGTGCGGCACCCGGAGGGAAAGCGGCAGCACTTTGTGAACTGATGAGCAACAAAGGCCACCTCACCGCACTTGACATCTATCAGCAGAAAACCGATACAATCCAGCGGCTTGCCGAAACCCTCGGCATTGCAATCATTACTGCCCAAACAGCTGATGCTCGAACCCTCACCCCCCCAACCCCTCCCGATGCCATTCTTCTGGACGCGCCATGCACCGGCACAGGAGTTCTCGGCCGACGCACGGAACTCAGGTGGAAACTCGGCCAGGAAAAACTCAACGAGCTCCTGCAACTTCAGAAGGAGCTGCTTGATCACGCAGCGCACATCCTCAAAGAGGGTGGCATTCTGGTATATGCAACCTGTTCGGTTGACCCCCGCGAAAACAATCTGCAAACAGAGGCATTTCTGCAACGACACCCTGAATTCAGTACGGACGGAAACCCGGGATCCCTGCCGCCCGCGTTTGCCTCAGAGTTACAATCGGACGGCTCACTCCTCACCCTTCAGGGAGAGCGCAAGGGGTTTGACGGCGGGTTCTGCCACAGGATGGTTAAAACTTCCAGCTGACTGACAATGGAACCACTGCAGACACCCTTCAGCACCGTTCTTGAAAACTTTCTGAACTACCTATCCATTGAGCGGAATTTCTCCCCCAACACTCGGGAATCCTACCGCAACGACCTGCAGCGCTACCTTCAGGCAATGCAGGAGGGGTGCGGCTCCCTTGAAGCAATCACACCGGAATCCATCAACCTTTTTATTGATGAGCTTCACAAAACCGGCCTTGAAGCCAGCTCAATAGCCAGAAATGTATCAGCCATCCGCTCACTTCACCGTTTTCTCATCAACGACAGGGTGCTTGAAACCAATCCATCAGAAAATCTCCACCAGCCAAAACAACCAAAATACCTCCCATCAGTTCTGACGCTCGAGGAAACGATGCGAATACTTCAGGCTCCCGCACAACGGATTCCTCCGGGAAAACTCTACCTGCGCGACCAGGCAATTCTTGAGCTGCTCTATGCAACAGGCATGCGGGTAAGTGAGCTGGTCGGCCTCAAGCAACAGAACCTGTATCTTCAGGAACAGTTCATACGGGTATTTGGGAAAGGCTCAAAAGAGCGGCTGGTGCCGGTAGGAAGTTCGGCAGTCGAAAGCCTCACCATCTACCGGCAGGCACTTCGCATACAGCTTGCCGGGGCGCAGTCCGAAGACTACCTCTTTCTCAATGCCCGAGGGAAGAACATGAGCCGAATGGCCGTCTTCAGTATGGTAAGGGAGTATGCCACGCTTGCTGGAATAACCAAAACCGTCAGCCCGCATACCTTCCGCCACACCTTTGCAACCCATCTGCTTGAAGGTGGGGCTGACCTGCGCGCCGTGCAGGAAATGCTTGGCCACAGCTCCATTGTTGCTACCCAGATTTACACCCACATCGACCGCTCTTTTGTCAAAGAGGTCCACAGAAGCTTTCACCCCAGAGGATAAAGGAGCAGCGCCCCCCTTCCCCTACCATGACTTTTCGTGGCTCTCCTGTTCAATTTTCAGGGCTGCAAGTGTAAGATTGACATCAAGCAGGAAAAAAACCAGTGACAGGCAGAGGGAGACCATTCCGCCAATAAAAAGCGATGCGATGACCAGAGAGGTGTCGAGCGTGATGAGCACCGAAATAAACAGCAGGATGATCAGCACCGATGCTCCCAGGCAGGTCAGGGTTGCCAGAAGAATGGACATGCGGATATAGCGAGCCCGTTTCCAGAGAATCGCCAGCTCCCTGTTGATGGTTGCTGCGGAGCCCTCTTCCGATGCATCAAGTCCCGTAAGAAGGGCCCGCGACCGATCAATGATGCGCCCCATCCGATTGGTCATGGTAAGCAGAAGCAGGCCGATTCCGGAAATGAGAATAACGGGGCCTATTGCGGTCTGAAGAACCGGAACAAACTCCCCTATGGACGATGAAGACATGGCTGTAAATCGAGGATATGAATGAAGAAAATGAAAATCAGAGACCGAACCAATAGCGTTCACCCGGAGCAGGAATGCTTGCCATCACTCCGAGGCGCTCCTGCAGAAGGTCACGGAACGCAGTTTTGGCGGGAGGATCGCCATGCACAACAAAAAATTCAGGATTTCCACTGAAGCCCGACGCCCAGCGAACCATATCGTCGCGATCGCCATGGGCAGAAAGCCCCCCGATGGTATGCAGATGAGCCGCTACAGAGTATTTACGCCCATGCATACTCACCTCCCGGGCCCCGTCCACAAGAGCTCTGCCAAGTGTCCCCTCAGCCTGATAGCCAGTGAAAAGAATATGGCATTCCGGACGATGGATATTGTGCTTCAAATGGTGCAGTATCCTTCCACCATTACACATTCCGCTGCCGGCAATGATGATTGCACCGCTATGAATGGCGTTGATTGCCTGCGACTGCTCAACCCTCGGAGTGAAATGGAGATTGTGAAGAGGAGGCAGCAGGGAGGGGTTGTTCCTGTAGGCTGCAGCTTCCGCATCAAAAAGATCGGGATAACTCCAGTAGATACGGCTTGCCTCAATAGCCATGGGACTATCAAGAAATACCTTCCAGTTCTCCATCCCCCACGCCTCATAGTGTTCGGCAAACAGATAGAGAAGTTCCTGACTCCTGCCCACTGCAAACGCCGGGATAACAATATTTCCGCCGTCCTGTCTGGCCGCGCTGATGAGTTCGCCTATCTCAGCAATTGTCTCTTCCAGTTTTCGGTGAACCCTGTTGCCATAAGTGCTCTCAATCAATACGGCATCAGCCCTCTCAACCCTTTCGGGATCATTGAGAACAGGGCTTCCATACTGACCCAGATCGCCACTGAAAACCAGCTTCTTTTCACTCTCCCCCTCTCGCAGCCACAGCTCAACCAGAGCGGAACCAAGAATGTGCCCTGCGTCCCGAAAGCGGAGACTCACCCCGGGAAATAGCTCATGCTTCTGGCCATAGGGAAGCCCTTTGAACACATTGAGAGCCGCAACAGCATCCTGGCGGGTATAGAGCGGTTCAGCATAACGGTCTGAAGCACTGTGAGGATGTTTCTGCCGGTAAAGGGCATCGCGCTCTGAAAGCACCGCCGAGTCAAGCAGCAGCACACTGCACAGGTCGCGGGTTGCGTGCTGTGCATACACAGGACCCTTGAAGCCCTGCCTGAGAAGAAGCGGAATGCGGCCGGAATGGTCAATATGACCGTGACTCAAAATCACGGCATCAATGGACGCTGGATCAAAGGGAAAAGGTTTCCGGTTCAGCGCCTCATCGGCGTCCGATCCCTGCACGAGTCCACAGTCAAGCAGAAGGGTTCTACCGGCAGCATGCACAATATGACATGAACCGGTAACCCGCTCTGTTGCTCCGTAGAATGCAATATCCATAGTACAACCTTACAGTCTCAATCAGTTGACCTTTCAGATCTTGCGTCGCTTTTTAGGACCCGTAAAGAACCCGCCATCTTTGGACGGGAATTTTCCTGCAGGTCGTGATGGCCGTTTTGCACCTTTACCAACACCTGCATACGCTCCGGCAGAGTCGCGCGACTCCATTTTGGAAACCCTGAGCTGACGGCCGCAAACCCTGACCTTGCGAAGATCATGCATGACATCATTTGGCATCCCGGCAGGAAGCTCAACCGTACTGTAATCATCACCGATTGAAATACGCCCGATAGCTTCAGGATCAAGCCCGATTTCATTGATGATGGCGCCAAGAATGTTGCCGGCCTGAACCCCATGCCCGCTGCCTACCTCAATCCGGTAGACCTCTCTCCGTTCATCGCCATACATGTCGTCCCGTCTCGCCTTTTTGCGGAAAGGGGCATCATCTCTCGACCGCTCACCGATCTCGCGACGGACAGGCCTTTCAGCCTTTGCGGGTTTCGCAGTAAACAACAGAGGGGTATCGCCCTGAACCATGGCAGCAAGTGCTGCGGCAGCCTCAACCTCGGGCACATCATGCTCGTGGCAGTACTGCTCTACAAGACGGGTAAAGAATGCGAGATCCTCTGCGGCGATGGTATCAGTAATGCGCTGTTTGAATTTTGCGATCCGCTTGTCATTGATGATCTCCGTTGAAGGAAGCTCCATCAGCTCTATCTTCTTGCGGGTAGCTCTTTCAATGGAGGAAAGCATGTTCCTCTCTCTGGGTGAAACAAACAGAATTGCCTCACCGCTTCTGCCGGCACGCCCTGTCCGGCCAATGCGGTGGACATACGATTCCGTATCGGAAGGAATGTCGTAATTGATAACATGGCTGATTCGCTCAACATCAAGACCACGGGCCGCAACATCAGTAGCAATAACAATATTGAGCGTTCCGGCTTTCAGCTGGTCAACCGTCCGCTCACGCTGCTGCTGAACCATATCACCGTTGAGAGCCGCTGCACTGTAGCCTCTTGCCTGCAGTTTTTCAGCAAGCTCAAGCGTCATGGTTTTGGTTCTCACAAAAATAAGCATCCCCTCAAACGGCTCCACCTCCAGAATTCTTGTCAGAATGTCGAGCTTGTGGCTTCCACCAACAATCCAGTAGCGCTGGCGGATGGTGTCAACTGTTGTCGTTTTCGCCTTAATGGTGACTTCAGCCGGCTTGTTCAGGTACTTCTGGGCTATGCGGCGGATGGGAGCGGGCATGGTTGCTGAAAACAGGGCAACCTGACGGTCGGAAGGAGTCTGCTCAAGTATCCACTCAACATCATCAATGAACCCCATGCGGAGCATTTCATCAGCCTCGTCAAGTACCAGGCACTTAAGCGAATGCAGATTGAGCGAACCTTTGCGCATATGGTCCATCACTCTGCCGGGCGTGCCAACCACAACATGGACACCGCGTTTAAGCATGCGAAGCTGACCGCCGTACTCCTGTCCTCCGTATATAGGAAGCACATGGAAACCCTTAAGGTGTTCGGCGTACTTGTGAAAAGCCTCGGCCACCTGAATGGCAAGCTCCCGGGTAGGAGCAAGGACCAGCACCTGCGGCTCCGTAGCTGAAAAGTCAATATTGGAAAGTATCGGCAACGCAAAAGCGGCTGTTTTGCCGGTTCCTGTCTGTGCCTGCCCAAGCACATCACGGCCCTCAAGGAGCAGCGGTATGGTTTGGGCCTGAATTGGGGTAGGAGTTTCATAGCCGACATCAGTTAACGCCCGAAGAACCGGCTCGGCCAGATTCAGGTCACTAAAACTGCTGATGGGCTGTATTTTTTCGTCACTCATGCTCTTTCTTCCTGTATGGATAAAATTGTTTGCAATACCTCGTTCATTGAGGTGGCAACAATGCAGGAAAGGAATAATATGAAGGAAGAAGTTCTGCCTGTTGCAAAAAAAATCCCTACAGACAGGCAACGATCATCATAAAAACGAAAGCACACAACACCTGCTCTTTCTTAGCATATTCACCACGCGGTCAATGCGATTGCAAAGGTACGCATTATTTCTACCAATAGCGAAAAGTATTTCACCCCCTCATCCATCTGTTTTTTTGTACTTTACAAAGCGAGGGCAGCAGGGGCAAGAGAGTCAGAATAAAGCGTTGACGAGAATAACAACAGCACCAATGCAGAATACCGGAATCACCTTATACAACCTGCTTCTTCCAGCAACCCTCTTCATTCTCCGCCAGATCGGCAAAGTACAGGCGAAAGCCGGGCTGTTTTTTGCACTTCGCCGCACAGTGTTCTCTGAGCTTGAAACCGCCACCAGCGCCATTCCTCCAGGCAGGTTCCGGATATGGATCCATGCCGCATCCGTAGGAGAGTTTGAACAGGCGCGCCCTATCATTTCAGCGCTCAGAGCGAACCACCAAGACCTTGCCATTTTTGTTTCATTCCTCTCCGATTCCGGATACAACGCAAGAAAAGACTACCCCGACGCCGACGCCGTATTCTATCTCCCGGCAGACACCCCCGACAATGCCGAAAAAACTGCAGCGCTTGTCAAAGCCGACCTCTTCATGCTGATGCGTTACGACTTCTGGCCCAACCACCTCCTTGCGGCAAAAAGGCACGGCGCCACCATGATTCTTGCTGCCGCCGTGCTCCGGCCTGGCTCCGCCTACTTCAACCCGCTCCTGAAAGGATTTTACCGTACCATCTTCAATCTCTTCGACCGTATTTTCACCGTATCGGAAAGTGACACCCGGGCATTCAAGGAGCGCTTTGGATGCCTTCAGGCCGACACCGCAGGAGAACCAAGAATTGACCAGGTCATACTGCGCAGCAGAAACACGGACCGTGTTGCCCACCTCAAACCCCTCTTCATGAACCGAAATGTTCTTGTTGCGGGCAGTGTCTGGGAACAAGACGAAGAGATGATACTGGGGGCAATGCGCTCTCTTGAAAATCCACCATCACTCATACTGGTTCCGCACAAAGTTGGCACAGAGAGCATTGAGCGCATTGAACTCCGTCTTCAGAAAGAGAACCTCAGCTCTATGCGGGTATCCGCCCTTGATGAAAGTTTTGACGCAGGAAAGCAGGTGCTCATTATAGACCAGACCGGATACCTTCTGGAACTCTATTCGGTTGCCTCAATAGCCTTCGTAGGAGGGGGGTTTGGCGTCAATGTGCACAACACTCTGGAACCTGCGGTCTACCTAATACCAGTCATCTTCGGACCCCGATACCACAACTCGCCTGAAGCCGAAGCTCTCTTAAAAACCGGCGGCGCATCAACAGCCAAAACCCCCGACGAACTCCACCGGATCCTTGACAGACTCATCAACCAGCAAGGAGCAGGAAAAAAACAGGGGGAAGCCGCAGGAAAGTTTATTCGAAGCGGATCGGGTGCAACCGCAAGAATTTCCGGCTGTATCGGAGAAGCCATTGATGCAAAAAACGCCTATCGGAGAGCATCAGCCACAACGAGTCCCGCAAAATAATTCTTCAGCGACTGATGCCTTCCGAGTCCAAGTTTTTTATGGAGACGATACCTGATATTCTCTACCCCCCTGACAGATACCCCCAGAATCCGCGACATTTCCCTGGACGAATAATTGAGCTTGACAAAAAGACTGACTCGCCTCTCCCGCTCACTTAGAGCGGGATGGAGAGACTCCAGTTTAGAGATAAATCCGGCATCCGCTTCGGTCAGTTCGCGACCCAGTGCCTTTCCGGCCTGCTCCCTTTCTGAAAGATCCGAACAGACTCCAACCAGAGCCTGCTGCAACTTCGGCTCAATGCCCGCATCGACAATCTGAGTGCAGAGCGATGAGAGTGAATGAATGGCATCATCATAGCGATGCTCAACAGCAGCAAGTTCCGCATCTTTGAGGGCAAGGGTGTCCTTTAAGGAATCTCTTTCCATTTCAAAATACCGGCGGCTTTTGCGAGCATCCTCTGAAAGCAGATTGATTTGCAAACCATACTGCGCCTCACGACCGGCATACTCCTGTTTTATTGCAGACACCTCCTTTTCATGATGCTCCCGGCCTTCCAGCAGGTCCATACGCAGAGCTTCGAGCGCTCTGAAATAAACCTCCCTCCCGGCTTCCTTTGAGGGGATATCAATGGGATGATCAACAAGATCAAGCCATGAGAGGCGCGCAACAGCAGCGAGAAAACGGTTTTTGAGATCCTCTTCCGAATCCGCTGCAACAGCCCGGGGAGATTCGTCTTCTCCAAACTGCTCTTGTGCCTCAAGAACGCTCCGCATCGCATCAGCATAACTGTCAACAATCATCGCCCGTGACTTCAAGGGACACAGTGCGCCAAGCCCCTCCATGTCGGTTCTGATATCAGGATGCACATTGTAGACGACAAGAAGTGCTATCCACGGCCCCCAATTATAGAACAGGTTGGCATAATCCTGCTTGTAGCTCAGACGGACTTCACGAATGGGATCATAATCGATAACGACAAAAACCTTTTTTTCCTCAACCTTCAGTGCATTGCATACCGTCTGGAAAAGTTCGTTGTCAATGAAGTCAAGATAGGTTCCTCTCTCAGCCGATACAATGGCATGAATAATGTCCGTGCCTATAGTTTCAAACACCACACGGTAATCCGGGCCTGGATGGAACACTTCCCATTCCGGCTTCCGGATAATTGGCAGTCTGGTGACGGGACAATTTTTCTCTTTCATGACAAAGGGCGATATGGAGGTTTCAGACAAAATATGATTTCCGGAGATGAGTAACAAAAGAGCCCGCGGAGGGAAAACACTCTTACATAAGAATTGTTCTTTCCCGATATTTTCACTACATTAAAAAAAAGACGATTATTGTCCAATTTGGCGTCCCCATAGTCCCATAACAAAACAACGGAGCGTCATGGAAAAGAAAACCGGCGAACTGCAGACTGAACAGTTCATGAAGCGATGCAGGGAAAACCGACTGAAAGTCACCCCGCAAAGGCTCGCCATATACCAAGAGTTGGTCGGTAGTAGCGAGCACCCTTCAGCAGACAGGGTGTATAGGAACATTGTCAGAACCAACCCCACAATTTCCTTCGACACAGTAAACCGTACCCTCTTGACCTTTGCAGAGATAGGGGTTATAGACACCGTTGAATCACACTCCGGGGTAAGGCGATTTGATACGGACCTGGCACCTCATCATCACCTGCACTGCGTTCAGTGCGGAAGCATTACTGACTTTTCCGACCCGATGCTCGACACCCTTCCTCTTCCCGAAGCTGTAAACAGCAATCGATTTCAGGCTCTCGGGAGGCGTGTCATCATCAGCGGAATTTGTGAGACATGCAGACAATCAGCCCGAAAGGAGTAAGGACTACCTGCATTTTGCGCATTAAAAAAGCCCCCGACAGCAATCTCGGGGGCTTTATCGTTACTGATGGAAGCTCGGAAGAGTTTCTTCAGGCAACCTGAACATACTTCTCAGCCTTGACTTTACAGATGGGGCAGAATTCAGGAGGAGCGTTCAGCTCAATATGGCCGCAGATAGGGCAAAGCCATACAGCCGTTGCAACTATATCCTCACCATTTTTCACAGCCTCAAGTGCCTGGCGGTACAGTGCGGCATGCACCTTCTCCGCTTCAACCGCAAAACCGAACATCCGCTTTGCCTTGTGCCCTTCCGCCACAGCCTGCTCATACATGGGAGGATACATTTCATCGTGCTCATAGGTCTCCCCGCCGATAGCCGTCTCAAGGTTATCGGCAGTTGAACCGATAGCATCGTCAGCTCCAAGATGCCCCTCGGCATGGATTCTTTCAGCCTCAGCGGTTGTCCGGAACAATTTTGCAATATTGGCAAATCCGTCCTTTTCTGCCTTTTTCGCAAAAGTCACATACTTCATATAGGCCTGGCTTTCACCAGCAAAAGCGTCCTTCAGATTCTCGTGGGTTGATGGCATAACTATGTGTCCTCCTGTCTTAAGTGCATCTCTCTTTATGGAGAGGTGCACGAGGTTTGAATTCAATTGATAGACTGGTAACTAAACAAAAAAACTTCCTTCACAATGGTGGTCTTCAGCGCTTGAGAAAAACCCCGAGATCCTCCAGAAGAGACTGGAGATCCTCCTCATGCTCCACCTCATCCTGCATTATCTGCACGGCAAGGTTGAATGTGATCGGATCTTTCATGCCGATCTCCTCAATAATGCTATTGTATGTTGTAATGGCGCACTGTTCACCCGAGATGTTCTGCTCCAGAATGTTCTTCACAAATGGATTCTCAGGGGCATCATAACCGCAGTTGGTCCACTCGAACCACTGCTTCGGACTTGTCAGCGGAGTACCGCCAAGCTGTATGATTCTTGTGCTCACCATTTCAGCATGCCTCAGCTCATCAGCCGCATGCTGCAGCAGCTCTGCCATTACGGCATCCTTCATAGGCCCTTCCACAATTTTTGCCCCTATCCAGTATTGATAGTAAGCCAGCCACTCATCGGCAAAAGCCTTGTTGAGCAACTCCAGCACCCTGCCAATATGCTCCCCTACAATTTCACGACCTCTTGTGCCCATAGCTTCACCCTCCCTGGTTACATAGATATTTGACAAAACGATCCAGCAAAAGCACCAATACAAAAAAGCCACCAGAGAGCTCAGCGTTCACGCCTAACCGCTCTGGATGGTAAAAAAAGAGCTCTACTTCTCCAGCGGCTTGTGGCAGAACCACCAGTCATAGCACTCATACTGCTGCGGACGCTTGTCGGCATCGCTTACATTTGTGGCAGGAGGAATAATGACGCGGTCCTTCAGAAGCGTATTGTTCGGCCAGTCTGCAGGCATTGCAACTTTATGTTTGTCGGAAATCTGCAGCGCCTGAACAGCACGGAGAATCTCATCCATGTTCCGGCCTATCTCCTGCGGATAATACAGCACAAGACGAACCTTGCCATGAGTGTCGCCCACAAAAACGGCACGGACGGTATTGCTTCCCTTGCCCGGATGCAACATTCCAAGCTTGTTTGCTATACGGTCGTTTGCCGCCACAATCGGGAACGAAATGTCAACATCAAGCTCCTCCTTGATCCACTGCACCCATTTGATGTGCGAGAACACCTGATCAACGCTCATGCCAATAAGCTTGCAGCCGATTTTATCAAACTCCTGTACCCGCTCCTGGAAAGCCACAAACTCAGTGGTGCATACCGGCGTGAAATCTGCAGGATGACTGAACAGCACAAACCATGAACCTTTCAGATCACCGGGAATGTTCATCGGCCCATGCGTAGTCTGCACTTCCAGTTCAGGGAATTCATCTCCAAGTAGCGGCATGGAGATATCATAATACATTTCCTCTTCAAGATGCTGTGACATTGTAATCTCTCTCCTTTATCAGTGTTTTGTTTACGGTTTTTTCGGGGATCAACTTCTTTCTATTCAAAGATACAACATATTCAACCAATCAGGAAAGAATAATTACTAAATAATATAAAATACTAATAAAAAAATCAGCGCCCCTGACAGGAGAGCCCCCTGTCCTGACTTTATTTTAATGCGTTTGGGCTATATTGAAGGCGTTGTATCTTGAGGGTCCTTGATAACCGAAAAAATATCGTTGGCCATGATAGCCCGCATCCAAACCCTTTACCTTTTTCTTGCCGCTCTGCTTGCCGCCGGCAGCATGGCACTCCCGTTCTGGAGCGTGACTGCAGAACAGCAGTTTCTTTTTTCAGATTTCTCTCTCTACACGGGAGCCGGAGCACTGTTTGTAACAGGAAGCTATGCAGCCGGCATATTTTCACCTCTGACGGCACTGGCAGCTATTGCCGCCATATTCCTTTATAAAAACCGGCAGATTCAAAGGAGTTTTATTACTCTCGGAATACTCCTCTTTCTTGGCGACCTTCTCTCAGGACTCACGGCGGCTCACTTCATGAACCAGCATTTTCAGGCGCTCGCCCCGGAAGTCACCCATCGGCCCGAAGCGGGATTTTTCATCCTTCTTCCCGAACCGGTGCTGTTCTGGCTCGCCATGAAGGGCGTCGTGAAGGACGAGAAAATTGCCAACGCGTACAAGAGGCTCTGAGTATGCGTATTGTCTGCTCTCTGGGAGACCCGCACGGCATTGGACCGGAAATCATACTCAAAAGCTTCCTGAAAATGCAGCGATCCGGCCATTCAGTTGTTGTTGCCGGTTCGTTGCGGGTCATGGAATTCTATCGCCGCTCTCTCGGTCTGCCGATCGAGCTTGAACGAATTGATGCTTTCAGTCTCTCACAAAGCCTCCCCCCATGCAGCTGCGGCGTGCTCCCCGTCATCTCGGTTGCTGAACCGGAAACAATACTACCGGGCACCCTTTCGGCTGAAGCCGGCACACTTGCAGTACAGTCTCTGCAGTGTGCGGCCGAACTCTGCCGGGACGGCATCTGTGACGCTCTTGTCACGGCCCCGCTGCATAAGGAAGCGCTTGCTCTTGCCGGAAGCAAAGACACTGGCCACACGGGATTTCTGGGGAGAATGTTCGGTATTCCCTCTCCAATCATGATGTTTGCCGACCCCCGAACAGGACTGAAGGTGGCGCTTGCAACAATCCATGAACCGATTTCCCGGGTACCCTCCCTCATCAGCTCAATGGACCTTGACGGCTTTTTCCGTCATCTTGCTGGAGCACTCCGGAGTGATTTCGGCATTCTTGAACCATCCCTGGCGGTTCTCGGCCTCAACCCTCATGCCTCCGACGGCGGAGTGATGGGCAGCGAAGAAGGCACTATTATTGGCCCGGCTATAGAGAGGCTTCGAAATGAGGGAATGAACATTGATGGGCCTTTTCCTGCTGACGGATTTTTTGGCTCTAGCCGCTGGAAAAACTATGATGGGGTGGTTGCCATGTATCACGACCAGGGGCTGCTCCCCTTCAAGGTCATTGCATTTGAGAGCGGAGTAAATATAACCCTGGGCCTTCCGATAGTGCGTACTTCACCCGACCATGGCACTGGATTCGATAGAGCCGGAACCGGAACCGCCTCTGAACAAAGCTTTTATGAAGCCGCCATGCTTGCCATCAGTATTGCCCAACACAGAAACCCAACTGGACCCGCACAATGATTTCATTCATCAATGTAGACCTGGAACTGAACAGAAAGCCTGTATTCACCAATCTGAACCTGACCGTTCAGCCCGGCGAACTGCTGTATATTGTTGGCCGGAGCGGCAGCGGAAAGTCGACGCTTCTGAAGTCGATGTACATGGACATCAGGCCGAAAAAAGGTGAAATCCAGATTGGCGGGTACAGTTCCCGTACCATAAAAAACCGCGAGATTCCCCTGCTCCGCAGAAAACTCGGGATTGTTTTCCAGGATTTCAAGCTTCTTGAGGACCGCTCGGTGTATGACAACCTGGCCTTTGTTTTGAAAGTAACGGGAACAAAAGAAAAACTGATAAAGGACTCCGTCATGCAGGCGCTTGAAAGCGTCGGGCTTATGGATGCAGCAAAAGAGATGCCTTTTCGGCTTTCAGGAGGGGAACAGCAGAGGGTTGCCATTGCCCGAGCGCTGGTTCGTGAACCACTGGTCATCCTGGCTGATGAGCCAACAGGAAACCTCGACCCCGACACATCACTGGAAATTCTTGAGTACCTGAAGAAAATCAACCAGAAGGGTATTATTGTGATTGTTGGCACCCACGACTACGAACTGGTGCGCCACTCCCCCTCCCGCACCCTCCTGATAGAGGGGCTCAACATACGAGAAACGACAATTGAGCCCTCTCAGACGGGATTCAGACCCTCAGGCTGCTCAGTTTAGGAACAGCCTGTCGTCATACCGCAATCCTCACAGACCTTGCAGGTTCCATTCTGCTTGACGCGCATGGAACCGCAGTTTTCACACTGCTCACCGGTATACCCCTGTACTTTTGCCTGAACAACCTGACTCTTCAAGGTGTTGGAATACTCTGACTGAGCATGGTGAACAGCCATAACAGGCTCAACCTCAACAGGTTTTTCCTGCGCACTCTGCTTCTCCTTGCCGGCAGTGCCGTTTTCGGCTACTTCATCAACCGCTTTCACATGAACAAAATCCTTGCGGCCGAGATAGTCGTAACCGATGGAGCGGAACACATAGTCAAGAATTGATGTGGAATTCTTGATGGCATTGTGTCCCTGAACACTGCCGGCCGGTTCGAAGCGGGTAAAGGTAAAACTGTCAACCAGCTCTTCAAGCGGCATGCCATACTGCAGCGCCTTTGAGGCAAGCACTGCGAAACAGTTCAGAAGGCCCTTGAAGGAAGCCCCCTCCTTATACATGTCAATAAACACCTCGCCAAGCGAACCGTCCTCATACTCCCCTGTCCGCAGGAACACTTTGTGGCCACCCACATAGGCTTCGCGGATGTAACCCTTCCGGCGCTTCGGCAGCATTCTGCGTTCCGAACGGTGGTAGACCCTCTCAATAATGCGCTCCTGAACCTCACGAGGACCCTTGGTTTCATCAAGATCATCCTCATTGCCAAGCATGATAACCTCGTCAAGATCCTGATAGCTGGAAATGTTCAGTGGCTGTGAGAGCTTTGAGCCGTCACGATAGACGGTAATAGCCTTGATCATGTGATGCCATCCCGACAGGTATACTTCGCTTATTTCTTCAACGGTAGCCGTGGAGGGCATATTGACCGTTTTGGATATTGCGCCAGAAACAAATGGCTGCACCGCCGACATCATGTGAACATGTGCCATGTGGTTGATGAACCGTTCTCCCTTTCGTCCACAGCGGCTTGCACAGTCAAATATAGGCAGATGCTCAAGCTTAAGGTGCGGAGCCCCCTCAATGGTCATGGTACCGCATATATAGTCATTGGCTGCTTCAGCATCCTCCTCCGTGGCGCCAAGTGCCTCAAGCATATTGAAATCCGGATCATTGAGCTGAGCCTCAGTAAAGCCCAGAGACTCGCAGAACTCCTCTCCGAGAATCCACTTGTTGAACGCGAAACGGATATCAAAAACAGTTTCAAGCTGTTCCTCAACCGCCTTAATCCGTTCATCGGTGAATCCCCTGGTTATAAGCCACTGCCGGTTGATGGTCGGGCATCCCGACAGGGTTCCACTGCCCTTGCAATAGAGCTCAATCTCCTCAATCTGCTTAGGGCTGTAGCCGACCCGACCAAGAGCCTTGTGAACGGACTGGTTGACAATCTTGAAATAACCACCGCCAGCAAGCTTCTTGAACTTTACAATGGCAAACTCGGGCTCAATACCCGTAGTGTCGCAATCCATAACCAGCCCGATTGTGCCGGTAGGTGCAATAACGCTGACCTGCGCATTGCGGAATCCATGTTTTTTACCCTTCTGAAGCGCCTCATCCCACACCTTGCCAACTGCCGCAAACAGCTCATTTGAACAGTACTCGGAGTCAATGCCGCGCGGCTTGACAGAGAGCCCTTCATACTCCTCCTCCGACTTATTATGCGCTGCTCTCTGGTGATTGCGGATCACACGAAGCATCTCTTTTGAGTTTGCGGCGTAGCCGTCAAAGGGTCCAAGGTCACGCGCCAGCTCGGCAGAGGTAACATAGGCCTGTCCGGTAATGAGGGCTGAAATTGAACCTGCCAGCGCAAGAGCTTTAGGTGAATCGTAAGGAATGCCAAGCACCATCAGCACGGTTCCGAGGTTGGCGAAACCGAGGCCGAGGGTACGGAACTCATAGCTCAGACGGGCAATCTCCTTCGAGGGGAAATGAGCCATCAGAACAGAAATTTCAAGCGCAATCGTCCAGAGGCCTGAAGCGTGACGAATCTCATCAACCTTTATGGTTCCACTCTTTTCATCAAGAAAGTGAATCAGGTTCAAACTGGCCAGATTGCAGGCAGTATCGTCAAGGAACATGTACTCGGAGCAGGGATTGCTCGCATTGATGCGGCCGCTGTTCGGGCATGTATGCCACTCGTTGATGGTTGTGTCGAACTGCAGACCGGGATCGGCACATTTCCATGCGCTCATAAGAATTTTCTGCCAGAGATCGCGTGCATTGACTGCGCGGGCGCTCTTTCGAGTCGTGCGCTCTTTAAGGGTCCAGATATCATCGTTCTCAACAGCCTTCATGAACTCGTTGGTCACTCTGACGGTATTGTTTGAGTTCTGGCCACCTACGGTCTGATACGCTTCCGATTCGTAATTGGTATCATACTCATCAAAATCAAGTGAGGTAAAGCCCTGCTCAACAAGAGCAAGAACCCTGATGATATAGTTCATGGGAACAGCCCGCTGCAGCGCATTTTCAATCAACCGCTGGAGCTTCGGGTTCTGTGTCCGATCGGCGCCATTTTCAAGCGCCTCTTCAACAATGGCCTTGAGAAAACGGGAACAGATGCGCGAACCCGCAACCAGCGAGGCAACCTTGTCCTCTTCACGGGCTTTCCACTCAATGAACTTTTCAACATCAGGATGATCAATATCGATAATGACCATCTTGGCCGCCCTGCGTGTGGTGCCGCCCGACTTTATGGCGCCCGCGGATGAATCAAAAATCTTCAGAAAACTCATCAGTCCGGATGAACTTCCTCCGCCACTGAGTTTTTCCCCCGAAGAACGAAGGTTCGAATAGTTTGTCCCCGAGCCGCTGCCAAACTTGAAAACCCTTGCCTCACGGATGGCAAGGTCAAAAATGCCCCCTTCACCGACAAGGTCGTCATTGACCGACTGAATGAAACAGGCGTGTGCCTGGGGCCTGCTGTAGGCATCCTCAGACTCGCAAACCTCTTTTGTTGAAGGATCAACATGGTAGTGGCCCTGAGCCGGCCCGGTAATTCCATAGGCATAATTCAGGCCGGTATTAAACCACTGGGGAGAGTTGGGTGCACCCATCTGCGCCAGCAGCATATAGACCATTTCATCGTAAAACGACTCGCCGTCCTCCGGTGTATCAAAATATCCATGCTTCTCACCCCACTCCTGCCAGCATCCGGCAAGACGGTGAACCACCTGTTTCACGGAATTCTCGCTTCCCCTCACAACATTGCCCGACTCATCAAGAAGGAGTTCTCCGGAGGCATCCCGCTGAGGCACGCCGGCCTTCCTGAAATATTTCTGGGCGAGAATATCGGCCGCCATTTGCGACCAATGTTTTGGAACCTCAACCTCGTTCATTTCAAATACCTTTGAACCATCGGTATTGCGAAGCATGGATGTTTTCAGGCTGTACTCAAACCGGTCGTACACAGACTCACCGGGACGGGTGAAAAGGCGGGAAACTTTCATGAAAACTCTCCAGTATCAGGGGTTGAGGTTGGAATTAAACCATTTATATATAAAGACTTAACCGACAAATCACCAAAAACAGGAGACGCCGGATAGATAGCGTAATTTCAATATAAACAGGAATATAACATTTCCTGGAAAACATAAATTCTCTCACCGTTCCGACTTTTCTGCGCCCCGCAAAAGGCCATCTACCTCCATGAGCGGCCGGCCTGCATAAAGCAGAACTGCACGCAACAGCGAGGCACTGTGCACCACCTGAGTCAACGCCTCTTCCCTGCTCATGCTTCTTTCTTCCCGCTTCATTTTCAGGGCAAGCTGTCGGGAAATTTCCGCAATTCGCGCAATCTCTCTGGCTAAATCATCTTCGTTTTTAATTTCGATACTGTAGCATCGGCTGCGAATCTCTGCGGCGTCCCGGAAAACTGTTGACTCTATGATTCCGTCATTGACATGATGGTATGCTTTGTTGAACGCATCATAGGGAACATTGTGCAGCGGCATTGAAAGGTCGCCGATATAGTGAGAGCAGTACACCAGATGATAATCAGCGAATTTCCCCGCTGCCTCAAGCTTGCGGTACCCGGCAAGGGAGGCTATGATGGCGCCATACAGATGGCCCTCAGAGTCATCCGCCCGGTCATAGAGCTTCACCTGCGACCTGACGAGTTCCGGCCTCACCGGTTCTCCCGCAGTATTGTGGCTATAGTGGTTTTTGCCCTCATAGGCACCGCATGGATATTTCAGCTTGGCAACATCGGGAGCTGCCGCACTGTACCATCTATCAAAACCTGCCGCCCAGGCAATGGCGACATGGGTTCTGTCATGCCAGCCAAAGGCTGCGGAGGGCAACAACAGCAGAGCAAGGAGAGCAAGCATGAGCATCGGAATTACCGTTCGTTTTTCTCTCATGCAGTCTCCGGAAATAGGTGAGGGGGTGCCTGTGTTATGCCGACATTTCAAGCATCCGCCTGACAGGCTTCAGGGCTTGAGTCCGCAACGGCTCGGGAATGGTGATTTCGGGTGAACGCTCAAGCATGCACCGGTATAGCTTTTCAAGCGTATTCTGCTTCATCTGAGTACAGATGCTTCCCCCGGGGCGTGAATCGCGAGGGGCAGGGATAAATGTTTTTCCGGGAGAACGACGCTGCATCTCATAGAGAATCCCCGGCTCTGTGGCAACAATGAATGATGTTGCCGGTGCCTCAACGCTGTAGTCAAGCAGCGCCTGAGTGGAACCAACAAATGAAGCAAGATTGAGGACCTCTTCACGGCATTCAGGATGAGCGATGAGTTCCGCTTCCGGATTCAGAGCGCATGCCTCTGCAATCACGGAGGCGGAATAGGCATCGTGCACATAGCAGAATCCCTGCCAGAGAAGTATCTCCCGATCCAGTTTACGGGAAATATAACCGCCAAGATTCCTGTCGGGTCCGAAAATAATCGGGGTTCCCTCCGGAATCATCCCTACAATGCGCTCGGCATTGGACGATGTGCAGGTAATATCAGACAAGGCCTTGAGCTCCGCCGTGGAATTGATGTAGGTAATGGCAACTGCTTCGGGATGGCGGGCACGGAACTCCCGAAAATCATCAGGTGGGCAGCTGTCGGCAAGAGGGCAACCGGCATTGCGGTCGGGCATGAGTACAAGTTTGCCGGGGTTGAGGATTTTTGCTGTTTCACCCATAAAATAGACACCGGCAAACACAATAACATCGGCATCAATTTTCTCGGCAGCACGGGCAAGAGCAAGACTGTCGCCCACAACATCGGCCACCTGCTGAATTTCCGGCAAGGTATAGTAATGGGCAAGAATAACAGCGTTCATCTCCTTTTTAAGGGCGGCAATACGCACGGTAAGCTCATCAATAGAAAGGGAAAGAGAGGAATGAGTCATGATCACTTCAAATAATATTCAATATCGTCATCCTCCCGAACCAGGAGGAGTATGGCTGAATTGGGCACAATAACATAGTGTTCGCCGTCATAATCAAGTTCATGGGCACTGCTCTGCAGAAAAATTGCCAAATCACCAACCTGTGCCTGCAAAGGGATGTATTGCGGGGTGGCCGCACTCTCCTTCCATGGCTCGTCCGATTCCGGCGGAGGTCCAACAGGATATCCCGGACCGGTTTTGATGATGTAGCCGCTCTGTATCTTTTCCTTTTCCTGCACTCCTGGCGGCAGGTAGATACCTGATTTGGTCCGTTCATCAAGAGATTTCGGCTTGACAAGAACCCTGTCGCCAACAACAATGAATTTGGCTGTAATTTTGATATTTTGATTCATTGGTTTGCTCTTGGCGGATTATAACAGAAAAAGGCTGCCAGCACCCTCATTCAGGTTTCATTGTACTAAAAAGTTTTCTATACGGTGAAGAAGTTTTTCGGCTTTTTTTTCAGAAACAACTCATTGCTTCTGCTGATAGCGCTTTCAGCCGTCTCGCTGACCTTCATAAAAATGGAACAGGCGGATGTTCTTCAGCGCATCAACACTGCCGGAACAGCCTTCAGAGCTGCCATTGCCGACAAAATAGCAAGCTACGGCTACCTCATTGACCTGAAAAATGAAAACGACAGGCTTCTTGAAACGAACATCGCTCTTATCGGGCGAATACTCGCCACTGATAACGCCATTCGAACTGAAGCCGACCGTTCGCGCATTCTCAGCGGGACAGCAGAACAACTGAAAAATTTCACCCTGGCGCGGGTAGTGGACCGCCAGTTCAGCAACCGCGAAAACATGCTTCTCATTGACGGGGGGCTTAGCCGTGGCATCAGGACGGACATGACAGTCATGACACCACGGGGCCTTGTGGGACGGGTAGTGGCCGTTTCCGAACACTATGCAAAAGTAATGCCGCTTATCCATGCCGATTTCAGGGCAAGCGTCGTTTCTTCAGAAAGCGGCACCATGGGAGTACTCGCCTGGAAAGGCGGTCGTGAAGATATGGCAACTGTTGACCATGTGCCCATCAGCAGCAGCCTGAAACTGGGCGAGGAGATGCTCACAACCAGCTTCAGCACCTTTGCTGTTCCCGGACTCCCTGTAGGGCGTGTAGTCTCTATCACACAGGGGGCGCTCTTCAGCACCGTCACCATTCGCCTTGCTGTTGATTTTTCCTCTCTGAACCATGTTATCGTGGTGCCTCTCAACAGGGATCCCGAAAAACTCAGACTCCTGGAAGGAAGGACCGAATCCGGAACCGACCGCTAACTATTCGAGGAACCTCTTTATCGTGAAAGCAACAACATTTCGCATTGCAGCCCTGCTTGTTCCCGTAACTCTCATGCAGGTCTTCCTGCTGCCCCGTCTCTCGGTTCTGCATGTCTCACCGGATGCCATGGCGGTTCTTGTCGGGTTTACCGCCATATCATCCGGCAGGAACGCATCCATGCTGATAGGCTTTCTTGGCGGAATGCTGACGGGAATGCTGATTGGGCAAATGGGCCTCTTGATGCTTGCCGGCACCATCGGCGGATTTATTGCAGGTCTCTTCCAGATTCCCGAAGAGAGCCACGCCACCCAAAGTCTCAAAACCCGGAAATTTTTTCTGGCATCAACACTCTGCAGCTTCACCAGCTTCGCCGTCATGGCGGCAGGCTCAAACCCGCTTGCCCTCTCATTTGCATACAGAATACTGGTTTTGGGCAGCATTGCAGCCATATTCACCCTGTTGCTGGCCATAGCAGCCCGCCTTCTCTTCATGAAGAAATCCTTTGCTGACTGAACGAAATGATGGATACCTATCAGCGAAGTACCTCAACAGCCATTCTTTTCATCGTGGCCATTTTCAGCCTTCTGCTTGGAAGACTGTTCTGGCTTCAGGTTCTTGACTTCCAGCAGCTCGGCTCAGTCGGTGCTTCAGCAAGCATCAGGAGAATCTGGGAACTGCCGCCCCGCGGACGAATAAAAGACAGAAACGGTGTAATCATGGTCGACAACCGCCCTCTTTACTCGGTAAAGCTCATCCCATCCGAATTCAACAGCTCCCGAACAGCTGCACTCGCCTGGCTCATCAACATGCCTGAGAGTGAAATTGCTGAACGCATTGCCGAAGGCGCCAGATACAACCGGTTTTCCGCACTCACCCTCAAAAGAGATCTCAGTACTGAAGATACCGCGCGACTGAGTGAAAATATCTGGAAACTGCCAGGTGTCATCATTGCTGCCGAAAACAAACGCAAGTATGCCGACTCGCTCTACGGAGCACATATGTTTGGATACCTGCGCGCCATCTCCCCGACCCAGTTTGAAGAACTGAAAGAGGAGGGATACGCCAGGGACGACAAAATAGGCTTCAGCGGACTGGAGCGCCAGTATGAATCCCACCTGAAAGGCATCAAAGGCACCCGTTTCGTCATGGTTACCCCTCTTGGCAGAAATGCGGGCCGATATGATGCGGGCAAGAGCGACATTCCGGCAACCAGAGGGAACGACCTCTCGCTCTCCATTGATATGGAACTGCAGAAACTGGCGGGAAAACTTCTGGCCGAAACAGGAAAATCAGGAGCTGTTGTTGCCATTGACCCTCAAACAGGAGGCATTCTTGCCCTCCAGAGCGCCCCGGACTTTGACCTTGAAGTCTTCAACGGCGCAACCGACCCCGCCGGATGGAACGAAATAAGGTCTAACCCCGACAAACCCCTCTTCAACCGCACGGTACAGGCCGTCTACCCGCCCGGCTCTATATATAAGATGGTTCTTGCAGCCGCAGCCCTCGAAGAACACACCATTGACCCCCATAAAAAGGTACTCGACAATGGCGTATTCAGATTCGGAAATCGTCAGTACCTGAGCCACAGAGGGGAGGGCCACGGCCTGGTGGATATGCGAGAAGCCATTGCCGTATCATCCAATGTCTACTTCTACAGCCTGATTTTTGATGTCGGCTTCACCGCCTGGACAAAATACGGGGCACTGTTCGGATTCGGAACTAAAACAGGTATAGACCTGCCCGGCGAACGCAGCGGACTGCTCCCCTCAAGCGACTATTACAATCGCCGTTATGGGAAAGGGCGGTGGACAAAAGGCAATCTTGTCAGCCTTGCAATCGGCCAGGGGGAGCTCGGAACCACCCCGATTCAGCTTGCCACCTATGCCGCCGCCATCGCAAATCGCGGAACCCTCCACCAGCCTCATATCGTTGAGGGTTATCGCGACACCCGAACAGGCACCTATGTCCCCTTCCGCTACCGGCAGCACCGCCTGCCCCTCAAGCCGGAAACCCTTGAGCTTATCCGGGGAAGCATGGCCGATGTTGTCCAGACAGGAACCGGCAGACTGGCACAGGTGCCGGGAATTGCCGTATGCGGCAAAACCGGAACAGCCCAGAATCCTCATGGCAAAGATCATGCATGGTTCATAGCCTATGCCCCCGCCGACAACCCTGAAATCGCGCTGACTGTTCTGGTTGAAAACGCCGGTTACGGCGGAAGTGTTTCCGCGCCGATTGCCGGCAAACTGATCCGCCAATACCTCCGGCACATGATTCCCGAGCCACCAGTACCGGCTGGTGCTGCCACGGCCGACACTCTTTTTGAAGCTCATCCCCTCACGCCAGCCATTGTGCCGGCCCTGAAAGACAGCAGCATCAGCTTAACAGTCCCTTCGCCACCCGAAAAAGAAACGAATGATCAGTAAAACCGATCAGGAATCAATACGCGGATTTCTTGAAGACACCAGCAAC
>JABMPC010000076.1 GCA_013203905.1 Chlorobium sp.
GGTGCGTGCAATTGCCTACAGCAGAATCTGCGCTTCAAGCGTGCAGTCAACGCTCCTGAAATGGCCAAGACAGACATCGCACGAACCACAGTTCTCCTTGCTGTACTGCTCCCCGAAATAGTTCAGCAAAGCTTTGCGCCGGCATACCCCCGACGAGGCAAAAGATGCCACCTTCCGGAGTGCCTCAAGCGCACGGGCTTTTTCCCCTTCGTCTTCCATGGTGTCAATGAAAAAACGCAGTTTTGCCTGATCACCCTGCGAAAACAGCAGGGTACAGTGCGCTGGCTCGCCGTCACGACCGGCCCTGCCTGTCTCCTGATAATAATTCTCAATACTTTTGGGCATGTCGGCATGAATGACAAACCGGATGTTCGACTTGTCGATACCCATACCGAACGCTATGGTTGCAACAATCACATCAACCTCATCACGGATGAAGGCGTTCTGGTTCCGCTCCCGCTCTTCATCACCCAGACCCGCATGATAAGCAAGAG
The DNA here is from genome assembly GCA_013203905.1 of Chlorobium sp. Taxonomy (GTDB): domain Bacteria; phylum Bacteroidota; class Chlorobiia; order Chlorobiales; family Chlorobiaceae; genus Chlorobium. The sequence goes on from JABMPC010000076.1 coordinate 495, forward strand.
CCCGAAACCCCTTGGCCTGAAGCATGGCGGCAGTATCGTTGACACTTTTACGGCTGGTACGGTAGATGATGCCAGCCTTGCCGGAATGGGCCCGAAGCAGTGAAACAATCTGTGCATCCACGCCATCCTTGAAAAGGACCGAATAGGTAAGGTTCGGGCGGTCAAACGAAGCCCTGACCGTAAAGGGCTCACGAAGAGCCAGCCGCCGGAGAGTGTCGCGCTGCACCCGCTGGGTGGCGGTAGCGGTAAACCCCGCCACGGGAACATCCCGGAACATGGTGACCAGAGAAGAGAGCTGGAGGTAATCAGGCCTGAAATCATGCCCCCATTCAGAGATGCAGTGCGCCTCGTCAATGACCGCCATGCTGACGGGCACCTTCCCGATCAGCTTCCGGAAAGAATCGACGGCAAAGCGTTCGGGGGCCACATAGAGGAGGTCAAGTGAACCTGACTCCAGCTCATCAAGAACCTTGCGGCGATCAGCCAGAGAGAGAGAACTGTTCAGATACGCTGCACGAATGCCGTTTGCTCTCGCCCCGTCTACCTGATCTTTCATGAGCGCAATCAAGGGACTGATAACCATGCAGGTACCCGGAAGCAGAACCGCCGGGAGCTGATAGCAGAGTGACTTGCCGCCACCCGTCGGCATTACGGCAAAAACATCTCTCCCGTCAAGAAGGGCCCTGACCACTTCCCGCTGATTCGGCCGGAACCCCTTGAACCCGAATACCTTCTGCAGTGCATCATGCATCGCCTCCTCAGAAACCGGAACCCTCATACCTTCTGGAAATAATTTCATGACACCGGAACTCTCCGGCAAAGAAAGTATATACAGAGAACCGCCCCCGAATGCAACGCCTTCATGTCACTGCACCGCCGGCCGCCGGCCCCGGAGCCCCCCCGAAAGCAGCCCCGCCATTTGAACAGCGGAACCAAGCAGCTCCCTATCGGCAAGAAACGGAAGGAACCGGAGGGCTTTCTCGAAAGGTTTATCGCGATTGTTCCTGAGCCACTCACTCTGATAGAGCACTGCCATCAAACGGTCCATTGACAGAGAAAAAGCGAAACGAACCACCCCCTCAAGCCTCAGCCCGGATCCATTAAAAGAAGAGCTGCCTCCGTGAAGCTCATCCGTATGCAACGGCGTCATGCAAAGCTCGCGACGCCCCCCACCTTCTCCAAGCCTGAAATCAATCGCCCGGCCACCGCTGAGCAGGAGGCGAAAAGCCACTGGCCGTAATGGTTTCCGGGAGGGATCTGCGCGCCACTCTCTCTTGACGGAACCACCCTCCCGGGCGCCAAACTCCAGCAATGCTCCGCCAACAGCCTCTTCAACATCACTGATAGAGAGACTTCTGTTGACACGCAGAAGAAGACAGACATGCAGGAGTTCCGATATGCAGCTGACAATGACACCCATCGTTCCTCTCCTCTTGAGAAGCGGCATCAGTCGACTGAAAGCAATGTCGCAATAGGCCATCATCCCGACAAGCTCACGGCAATCCATTCCTCCCGCAGAAACCACAGGACTGAAATTGTTGTAAAGGTCCCAGTCATAGGAATGGATCCTCTTCTCTGCCTCGTATTCGCCGAACACCCCGGTACCCGGATAGGGCGTCATCACCATGAACAGCGCCTGACCGAGTCCGAGGGAACGGGCATAGGCCGGATAGGCAAAGCTGTCGGCAGCAGTTTCGTTCAAGCACCCGAGAATGAAATATCCTTCGGTACCGATACCGTACTCCCTGCATAGGGCGACGGCCTTCTCAACATCATCCGGGGCATTGTTCTTGTTCATCAGCCGCAGCGTCTCCGGGTTAGGACTCTCAATGCCGATGCCCACTTTA
>JABMPC010000077.1 GCA_013203905.1 Chlorobium sp.
ATATCCTTGAGGAAACGGGCGTCAGCTGCGCTGTAGTGGTCGCTGTGGAGCTGGGCAATTGCAATACCAGAGTAGCTGCAGATGTCTACAATCTCTTCTGGGGAGTGTTCCACGAAAACGCCCACCTTCGACACAAAGGGTGGAAGCTCGTCAATAATCTTTTTCGCTGATGCTGGCGTAATCGATCTCGGACTTTTGCGGGAGAAATTGAACCCGAGCGCATCAGCTCCTTGGCTGCTTGCTTGTAGCGCGTCGGTGAGACGGGTAATGCCGCAAATCTTGGTTCGGGTCATGGCGCGGGCGGTTGCAGTCAGGTGTACTGTTGCCGGTATAATTGCCGGACGAGGCTGGGGCGGCAGGATTCGAACCTGCGGATGTCGGCTCCAAAGGCCGATGCCTTACCACTTGGCGACGCCCCATTAAACGGTTTTGATTATACGCATTATCAGTGAGATTCACAACCTTGTCAGCTCTGCTGTTCAGGTGAATGATGCTCTGGGGAAAACAGAAAAGCAGCCCCGAAAGGCTGCCTTTTCTGTATCCGGGGGGATAGCTGTCTGTCAATCAATAGCGGTAGTGCTCGGGCTTGTAAGGGCCTGAAACCGGAACACCGATGTAGTCGGCCTGTTCCTTTGACAGAGTGGTCAGCTTGACGCCAATCTGTTCAAGGTGAAGGCGGGCAACCTCTTCGTCAAGCGCCTTTGAAAGGCGATAGACACCAATCTCATAGTTGTTTTTCCAGAGATCGATCTGTGCAAGGGTCTGGTTGGTGAAGGAGTTGCTCATGACGAACGACGGATGGCCTGTTGCGCAGCCGAGGTTTACCAGGCGTCCTTCTGCGAGCATGTAGATGCAGTGACCGTCTTCAAATGTGTATTTGTCAACCTGAGGCTTGATATTGAGTTTGGTTGCGCCTTTGTACTCGTTGAGCGGCTCAACCTGAATCTCGTTATCGAAGTGGCCGATGTTGCATACAATGGCTTCGTCGGGCATCTGCTTCATGTGCTCAAGGGTGATGACATCTTTGTTGCCGGTGGTGGTGACGAAGATGTTCCCTTCTGTAACGGCATTATCCATTGTAGTGACCTCAAAGCCCTCCATGGCAGCCTGGAGTGCACAGATCGGGTCAATCTCAGTGACGATAACGCGGGCGCCGTAGGAGCGCATTGAGTGCGCACAGCCTTTGCCTACATCACCATAACCGAGGACGACGGCGACCTTGCCGGCAATCATCACATCGGTTGCACGCTTGATGCCATCAGCGAGTGATTCACGGCAGCCGTAGAGGTTGTCGAACTTGGATTTGGTGACCGAGTCGTTGACATTGATGGCGGGGAAGAGCAGTTCGCCTTTTTCCATCATATGGTAGAGACGGTGAACACCGGTGGTCGTTTCTTCCGAAACGCCCTTCATGTCGGAGGCAACCTTGTGCCAGCGGGTGCTGTCTTCATCATAGACTGATTTCAGCTGCCCAAAGAGTGCTTTTTCCTCGGCATTGCTTCCGCCTTTGAGGAACATTGAGGGATCATTTTCAGCCTTGTAGCCGAGAATGATCATCATTGTTGCGTCACCGCCATCATCAACAATAAGGTTCGGTCCCAGTCCGTTTCCGAAGTCAAGAATCTGGCGGGTGCACCACCAGTATTCTTCAAGGCTTTCACCTTTCCATGCAAACACGGGAACGCCCGTGACGGCAATTGCCGCGGCGGCATGGTCCTGGGTTGAGAAAATGTTGCAACTGGCCCATCTGACATCTGCTCCGAGTTCCACAAGGGTCTCAATGAGAACAGCGGTCTGAATGGTCATGTGAAGCGAACCTGAAATCCTTGAGCCTGCAAGGGGCTTCTGGCCTTCGTATTTTTTGCGGATGGCCATGAGGCCCGGCATCTCTTTTTCAGCAATCTCAATTTCTTTTCTGCCCCATTCGGCAAGTGAGATGTCTGCTACCTTGTAGTCAAGCGCTGTGGCTGCGATAGTCATTATTGTTTTCCTCAGTGGTTTGAAAATGTTGTCAGTGTATTGGCTTGATAAAACAGGACCCGCTTGCGGCGGGTCTCTGTGTATGGGTAAGGTCAGCGGCGAATCTTATGCCAGATTGAAGGCTTTCTTCAGCTCTGCGACCTTTTCGGTTTTTTCCCAGGGGAAGTTCTCGCGACCGAAATGTCCGTATGCGGCAGTTTCCTGATAGCTCCAGCCTTCAGGCTTGTCGAGGTTGAAGCGACGGATGATTGCCAGCGGGCGAAGGTCGAAGATTTTCTCGGCTTTTTCCTGAATCTGCTCATCAGTAAGGCCGTGCTTTGCGGTATCGTGAGTGTTGATATAGATGGATACCGGACGGGCAACACCGATTGCATAAGAGACCTGTACTGTGCATTTGTCGGCCAGACCTGCAGCAACTATGTTTTTGGCTACATGGCGTGAAGCGTATGCTGCACTGCGGTCAACCTTCGAAGGATCTTTGCCGCTGAATGCGCCGCCACCGTGGGGGGCTGCACCGCCGTATGTGTCGACAATAATCTTGCGTCCGGTCAGTCCTGTGTCGCCGTGTGGTCCGCCGATTTCGAAACGGCCGGTCGGGTTGATGTGGAATTTGGTGTCGGCATCAAGCAGCTCGGCGGGAATGACTTTGTTGATGACATTCTCGATGATGTCTTTTCTGATGACGGCCTGGAACTCGGCTTCGCTCATGCCTGCAGGTTCGGGATCGTGCTGTGTGGAGACAACAACAGCGTCAAC
>JABMPC010000078.1 GCA_013203905.1 Chlorobium sp.
ACAACGTCCCCTAGTTTTTATTTGCGTTAATCAAAAACGTCCCCTAGTTTTGTCCCCTAGTTTTCGTCCCCTAGTTTTTAGAGGAGGCGGGCTAGTATGAAGATTCCTGCCATTACGAAGGCGACGGTGATGCGGATGGCTGTGCCTGCTGCAATGCCGACCCAGACGCCAAGCCCTGCTGTGCCTGCGGAGCGAAGGTCTTTGTGCTGGTAGAGTTCTCCGAGCACGGCTCCGATGAAGGGGCCGAGGATTATTCCCGGCAGGCCGAATGCTAATCCGACGGCTGTTCCTGCAGCCGCTCCGAGCAGGCCGGATTTTCCGGCTCCGAAGCGCTTTGCTCCCAAGAGGCCTGCAAGGGTGTCAAGGAGCCAGGCGGACACTGTCAGGATGGCGAGAACAGTGATGGTGCTCCAGCCGACATAGGCGAATCCTTCGGCCCATGCGGCGAACACCAGCCCTGTAAAAATCAGCAGAATACCCGGCAGGGCGGGAATGAGAAGTCCTGCAAATCCGGCGAGGAGCAGAATTGCGGAGGCTATCGGGAGCAGTTGCGTCATGTCCATGTCAGTTGGGGTGTAAGGGTTCAGGGACTTCCCGTTCCAGGTTTGCCAGAACGGCGCTTGCGTTGCGTTTCAGGCGTTTGAGTCCGATTCTCCAGATGGGGGTGCCTCCGAAGAGTCTTTTGAATTCACTGCGGGTGAGTTTCAGTATCTCTTCGGGCGGAAGCTCGAGGAGTTCTGTTTTTGGGGTGAAAGCTGGATCTGCTGTGATGAGAGGTCGCTGGTTATGGGGGCAGTGTTCCCCGCAGGCGTCGCAGCCGAAGAGCATGGAGCCTATCATTACAGATTCTTCAACTGTGAACTCCCGTTTGAGTTCAACGGTAAGATAGCTTATGCAGCGGGTTGCGTCCAGTTTTCCGGGGGCTATAAGGGCGCCTGTCGGGCATGCGTCAATACAGATGCTGCAGCTGCCGCAGGGGTTCGGTAGCGGGGGGCGTTCTTCAGAGATGCTTTCATCGATGAGCAGTTCAGCAAGAAAGACATGGGAGCCGGCAGAGGGGACGATGAGGAGGGTGTTTTTGCCTGTTCGACCGATTCCTCCCTGTTCTGCGTGTTCTTTTTCCAGAAGTGGAGCGCTGTCAATGGCTATGTATGACTCGGGGCGCCTGCCGAGGATCTGTTCGATTTTCTCCAGCAGGGCTTCCGCCCGTTCCCGCACTACCCTGTGATAGTCGGCAATCCGGGCGTAGCGGGCAATGCGGGATGCTGTGCTCTTCGGGCGGGAGGGGGTATGGTAGCTGATTGCAAGCGATACGATCGTTTTTACTCCCGGCAGTAGCAGGTCCGGTTCCAGGCGACCGGCAAGGCCTCGCTCCAGATAGGCCATCTCTGCGTTCCGGCCCTCTTCGAGCATCTGCCTATAGTGTTCCGCCGCCTGGGGGCGGGGAGCTGGAGAGCTGAACCCAACGGCGGCAAAGCCGAGTTGGAGAGCTGCGCGCCGTATATCTCGGGCGGGGGTTTCGGGTCGAGTGGTCATTCGTCGTTCATTATGATACCGTCAATTTTATCATTAAATATAGTAAAAGCGGCTGTTACGAGTCGTTGAAGCACACACTTTTATATTTACGGCACTATGGATCGACGGGAGTTTATCGGGAGGTTTTTGAGGAGAGCTGGTATTGGCGTTGGTGCCGGAGCAACAGTGACAGCAGGTCTTGTTGGATATTATCAGCCCCGGAGGGAGATGTATCGAGACGGGGCAGACCAGAGCGTCGGCACTCAGTCGTTTCCGGTGGGGAAACGGTGCATAGTGGTCGGTGGAGGGCTTGCCGGAATCAGTGCTGCTCTTGAACTGGCCAGGAAAGGTGCATGCGTTACGCTGGTTGAATCTTCAGGCGCTCTCGGGGGAAAGCTTACAGGATGGGATATTGAGGCGCTTGGAGAGCGCATGCCTGTTGAGCATGGGTTCCATGGTTTTTTTGATCAGTACTATAACCTCAACGAGATGTTTGCTTCGGCGGGCATCACGGATGATGTTTTTGACGCTTCTCCTGGCTATCCGGTGCTCTTCAGGCAGCGGCCGGCGGAAACTTATGGCCAGACGCCAAAAGTGTTTCCTTTCAATATTTTCTCCGTTGTCGGTCAGTCCCGCTCTCTTGATATTGCATCCTTTCTCAGGAACTACCGGGGCCTCCTGCCGGTTGTGAGCATGTTTGGTTACGAGTATGGCAAGACATTCCGTGATTATGACGGCATTGATTTTATGGAATACTGCCGTAAGGGGGAGATTCTTCCGGCTTTCGTCGATACGGTGCTCCATCCGTTCGCCGATGCTACCATGAACAGGATGGAGGTGCTCTCTGCGGCTGAAGCTATCAGGTATTTTCATTTTTATTTCATGGGCAGCCCTGAAGGGCTGTCGTTCAACATCACGAACCGTGATTGCATGACGGCTCTCATCAACCCGCTTGAAGCAAAGCTTCGGGAGTTGGGCGTTACGGTGCTTTCGGGGCACCGGGCACTTTCGCTCAAGGTTGAGGACGACCGGGTTTCTGGTGTTTCGGTTCAGGGTGCAGGCAGCACGGGAGAGAGGCTTCATGTGAATGCTGAGGATGTTCAGGGAGCGGGGTGGACAAGCCTTATCAGCCGCGAGGGCGTTCCCGTGCTGGTGAAGCGGGAGGGCGGGGGGTATCTCGCCTTTGATGCCCGCTGTACCCATATGGGTTGCCCGGTTGTTCCGGATGAGAGCGGCGGGTTTTTCTGTCCCTGTCATGCCGGCAGGTTCAGCAGTAATGGCGATGTTCTGGGCGGGCCGCCGCCGGCACCTCTTGTCAAGCTTTCGGTGAAAAGCGGGGATGGTGTGCTCGTTCTTCATTCTCCAGAAGGAGGCGGCGGAAAAGCCGAACAACTTCTGGACTGCGATTACTGCGTGATGGCTACCGATGTTCGTGGTACACGGGAGATTGTAGCAAATTCACGGCTCGCCAACCCCTCTTTTGAGCAATCCGTAGCGGATCTTGGTGAGGCAGATCCCTACGCGGTCTACCGTCTCTGGCTTGAGGGTCCGATTGAGTCAGCTTCGTTCCCGTTCTATACGGTTTCAGGCTACACCTATACCGATTCCATTTCTCTCTACTCGGCTTTTCAGGAGCCCTTCATCAGCTGGGCCGGGAAAACAGGTGGGTGCGTGGTTGAACTGCATGCCTACGCTATTGCGCCGGCCGATATGCGTCCGGAAGAGGAGATCAAAGCGGCTATGATTGCCGAGATGCATCACATGTTCCCGGAAACTGAGGAGGTCAGGGTTCTGCATGAGCTCTTTATGATACAGTCTAACTTCACACGCTGGGCGCCGGGTGAGCATGCGGGACGACCCGGTGTAGAAACGCCGCTTCCGAATCTCTTTCTCGCGGGTGACTGGGTGAGGGTGGAGGCACCGGTTTTTCTGATGGAGGCTGCCGCCTTTACAGGGCGAATGGCGGCTAACGCTATCTTCAGGCAGGAGGGGGTGGAACAGGTTCCACTTCCTATTGTTCCTATGGATGGGATTTTCGCCTGATTTCCTGTGTTGAGGCGGGTCCATAGCCGATGCAGCGGGCAACAGCTGTATGCAGAAGGGGTCTGAACTTTCTGATGTCTTTGTTCTCAGAAGAGGGGCAGACTCTGTTTGAGAGCATGATGACTGCCAGGTCCTTTTCGGGGTCTATCCATAGGCTTGTGCCGGTGAAGCCGAGATGACCCCACGATTTGTCTGAAAATTCCGGGCCGGTTGAGGCGTAGCCTTCCTGCGAACGGAGGTCCCATCCCAGTGCACGCTCCGCTTTACCCTCTCTTCTGGTGAATTGTCTGATGGTTGAGGCTTTAAAATACCTTCTCCCATCAAGCTCTCCTTTTTCCATCAGCATTTTTGTGAATCGCAGCAGGTCGCCTGTTGTGCCGAACAGCCCGGCATGACCGGCAACGCCCCCCATAATGGCGGCGTTTTCGTCGTTGACAAGTGGCCGTTTCCAGTTGAGGTTCCATGAGTTGACACGGCTGGTTGGTGCTATTTCCGACAGAAGTTCCGGGCCAGGGGTGAAGCAGGTGGAGCGCAGAGTGAGGGGGTCTGAAAACCGGGTTCTAAAGTTGTCGGCAAGACTTCTTCGGGTGATGGATTCAATGATTTTGCCGAGGACAATGAACCCGTTGTCGCTGTAGGCGGTAAGGGTTCCCGGTTCAGTGACAGGTGTATCGTTTGCTACCGCCTTGAAGAGTTCACTTTCGGTTCGGCAGGAGTCGATATAGTCAGCGTGGGATCGAAGGCCGGAGGTGTGTGTCAGAAGTTGGCGGACGGTGATGCGCTGTTTTCCATTGTTGCCGAATTCAGGGAGGTACCGGGCGGCCGGACGGTCGATGTCAAGCGAGTCGTGCTCAACCAGTTGCATGGCAACGGCGGTTGTGGCTATGACCTTGGTAAGAGAGGCAAGATCATAGATGGTGGTGGTGTCGGCGGGAGTGGGTCGCCGTGTGCACCGGGCGTTGCCGAATGCCTGGTGGAAAACGGTTTTCCCTTTATGGAAGACAGCGATGGATGCTCCGGGAAAGACCTGTTTGTTGACCCCTTCCTGCATAAGCTGCTCAACAGGCGTGAAGTCATAGCCGGAGGATATGGAGGGCATGAACGCAAGGCAGAGCAAGAGGAGCAGTGCCTTGCTGCCTCTCCGGGCAGGCGAAGGGCGGGCGGCTTGCCAACGCTTAAAAAAGCGTGAAGCGGACATAGCGTTCGGGATTCTTTTTCAAGTCGGCCAGAAGCGTGTCAAGCGTTCCGAGTGATTTGGTCAGGTTGTTGTAGAGCGCAGGGTTCTCCTGAAGCTGTCCGAGCGTGCCTTCGCCGCTGTTGATACGCATCATGACGGAGTCGGCCTGCAGTGCTGCATGGTTCAGGCGGGCAATGGTGTTTTCGGTGTTCTTGGCAAGCGTTTTGTCATTGATGAGTTTTGCGAGCAGTCCGTCGCCATGTGCTGCTTTTTTGGTCATAGCGGCAAGTTCGTCGGCCGTTGAGTTGAGGCTTTTGATGGTGCCGGCAAGTTCCTCGCCCATTGTTTCATCGGAAATAAGCCGTCCGGCAACCCCTTTTCCGCTGTTGAGCTTTTCAAGGAGTGTGTTGAGCTGTTCTACTGCCTGTTGGGCGCCGCTGGTCAGCCCCGCTATGCCGTCCTCGGTAGTAAGTGCGATAAAGTCTCCGTCGATAACCGGAGCCCCTTTTCCTGTTGTGATGTCAACATACTTGTCGCCCAGAACGCCGAGAGACTTGATGGTTGCTTTTGAGTCTTTGGTGACCAGCCCCGCAAACTCCTTGCGAAGACGCAGGTCGGCTACAACAAAAAGTGAGTCATGGCTTCCGATAAATTCCATTTGGGATACCGTCCCCACTTTTTTCCCCGATATGGAGACAAAGTTGTTTTCAGCAAGACCCTGCATGTTGCCGGCAAGCACCTTGACTGTGGTTACTCCAGTGAAAAGGCTGCTGTTTTTGCCTATGACCAGTCCGAGATAGGCGGCAAAGCCTATGCCAAAAATGAAAAAAATTCCAGTTTTTAAATCGCTCCATTTCAGCGCGTTGGGGTTTCTCATACCTGTGGCGTTCTTTAGTCGTTTACAATTCGAGAATTTTGTCAGAGAGGATGGAGCGGATGAACGGATGCTCTGCCTCATGGAGTTTCGGGGTGGCGTCGTCAAAAATGATCTCCCCTTTATACAGCACTGCGGCGCAGTCGGCTACCTTGAAGACATCGTCAATGATATGGGTGACGATGACGGCTCCGAGGTTGTTGTGCTGACGCAATGAACTGATCAGCGAAAGAATTTTTTTCGAGCTTACCGGGTCAAGTCCTGCTGTTGGCTCGTCAAAGAGAATCATGTGGGGCTTGAAAATCAGAGCCCGTCCAATTGCTACGCGTTTGCGCATGCCTCCGCTGAGGCTTTCGGGCAGTTGCTCTTCATATCCCTCAAGACCGGCGAATCGTATCTGTTCCTGAACCCGTTTCAGTATCTCTTCTTCGGGAAGATTGAGATTTTCGCGCAGAAAAAACCCGAGGTTCTGGCTGATTGTCATGGAGTCGAATAGCGCGTTGCCCTGAAAGACCATGCCCATTTTCCTGCGGATGGGGAAGAGTTCCGATTCTGAAAGGTTGGAAATCTCTACACCGTCAACAAAAACCTGACCGGAAGTAGGGCGCATAAGGCCAAGCATCAGCTTCAGGATGGTGCTTTTGCCAACACCGCTTGGGCCGAGAATAGCCTTGATGGTGTTGTCTTCAATGGTGAGGGAGACGCTGTGCAGTATCTCTTTCTCGCCATATTTCAGGCTGACATTGCGTAATTCAATCATTCAGTTACATGTTTTCCAGCACGAGCTTCGAGACATAAAAGTTGGCAATCAGCACCAGGCCCGAGGAGACGACGATTCCTTTGATTGTTGAGCGGCCGACACCGGCTGTTCCTCCGCTTGCTGAAAAGCCGTTGAAGCTGCTGACCAGAGTGATGATGATGGCGAACACCGGGGCTTTGGCAAATCCGACGACAAAGTCTTTCAGTGCGAGTCGGGGATAGACCGAGTTCCAGAAGATACCGGGGTCGAGATGGTGGTAATGTTCGGCCATGTATGCTGCGCTGTAGAGGCCGGCAAAGTCGGAAAGGGCGGTGAGGGGCAGGAACATGACGAGGGCGGCGACAAGTCGCGGCATCACCAGTTTTGCTATCGGGTCTGTTCCGAATGCTCTGAGCGCATCAATCTGTTCTGATATTTTCATAGCTCCAAGCTCTGCTCCGTTCCGTGAACCGAAGCGGGCCGAAAGCATCAGCCCCATAAGCAGAGGGCCGAGTTCTCGGATGACGGATATGGAGGTTGAGCGGCCAAGCATGGTTTTGGCGCCAAAATCCTCAAGCAGGTTGCCTACCTCAATGGTAAGCAGTGATCCGATGGATATGGCACTGACCAGCACAATCGGAATGGAGTCGGCCCCGCATATTTTTGCCTGATCGAGAAAGTCTCTCCAGTATCTTCTGATTTTCGGAATGGTAAGAAATGAGCGCACTCCAAAGAGGAAAAAATCCTGCATGGTGAGAAAAAAGTCCTTAAGCCTGTAGACAAGGTCTTTTTCAAGGTTCCGTATGAGAGTTACCGGCATGTGCTGTGTGTGTTGGGGTGCGCGCCGCACAGAGTGCAGTGTGTCCTGAAACGAGAGTCGTGATTATAGCAAATGTTCATCAATTCCCCAACCATTGTCAAATGCTCAGGCCTTGACCAGCCTGCTTTTCATTTTTGTTACCCAGTCCATGGGTATGGTGACTTTTCCGAATATTTCATCGTCACGGTCCTTGAGTCCGTGAAAGTCGGAGCCGCCGGAAAAGAGCAGGAAATACTCGTTGGCTATTTCACGATAGTAGTTCTGTTTGTAGCTGTCGTGAGAGGGATGGACAATTTCAATCCCGTCAAGGCCGAAGGTGATCAGCTGCTTGAGGATTTCATCCGATACGCTCTGGGCCGGGTGGGCAAGAAACGACAGGCCCGAAGCCTCATTGATAAGCTTGATGACCTCTGCGGGATGAGTCTCGATGCTTTTGACATACGCCGGGCTGTGCGCGCCCAGGTAACGGCTGAAGGCTTCGCTGAAGCTTTTTACATATCCTCCGTCCTGCAGTACTGCTGCAATGTGCGGACGCCCTACACTTCCGTTCTGCGCTTTGAGTATAATCTGCTCAATTCCGATTTTGACGCCCATTTTGGCCAGCTTTCCGACCATCCGCTCAGCCCTTTCGGTTCTCTGGAGCCGGCAGTGGTCCAGATACTGCTTGAGGTCGGACTGCTCATAATCAAAAAAATATCCAAGGACATGAATGTCGTAGCCCTTGTAGGCCGAACTCATTTCTGCACCGGGAATAAGCTCGATGCCTTTTGCTATGGCAGATGGCTTTGCTTTGTCAATACCGGCAACGGAATCATGGTCTGTAATGCTGATTGCTTTCAGCCCTGCGGCCGCAGCTTTTTCAACAATCTCTTCAGGTGAACAGATACCGTCAGAACATTTGGTGTGTATATGTAAGTCTGCTTTTTCAAAGCCATTATGCCCTGTGCCTGAAAGGCTGGATGGCATGGCTGCTTGGTGATTAAAAGGTTATTTCAAGTTCTTTATATATAAGAAAAAAACCCTTACTGATCGGTAAAAAGTTGCATCGGGGCATGCTGCGGCTCTTTCCGGTAAGGGTTCAATGGTGTTTCAGGGCTTCAGTATGCCGGTGGAGAGCAGAAGAAGGAGCAGAATTCCGGCAAGGAGGCGGTAGAGGATGAAGAGTGTGGTGGTGTGTTTCTTAAGGTAGTTGAGCAGGAATGCTATGGAAAGGTAGCCTACAATGGCGGATGTGATGGTTGCTGCGGCAAGGTTCATGATGTTGCCGGGTGAGGCCGTTATGATATCCCAGGTTTTGTAGAGCTGGAAAATTCCCGCAGCAAAGACGGCGGGCAGGGAGAGCAGAAATGAGAAACGGGCCGCTGTTTCTCTTGAAAGATTCAGGAAGAGCCCCCCGGTGATGGTGACCCCCGAGCGGGATGAGCCGGGGATAAGGGCGATGCTCTGGGTCAGACCGATAAGGAGAGCCTCTTTCCACCCTATCTGATCCATGGTTTTCAGTGACCGCCCGCTGATGAGCCGCTTTTTGATATTCCATTCCGCAAGGGAGAGAAGAAGAGCAAGCCCTATGAGAGCGCCGCTTATCCAATAGAGCGATCGGAGGGTTGTTTCTATGTCATCTTTGAAGAGCAGTCCAAACACCACAATTGGAATGGTTCCGGCAGCAATCATCCATCCCATTCTGGCTTCATTGCTTTCCAATGGCTTTCCTTTCATGAGGCCCGCCATGACAGCAGTCACTATGGCGATAATGTCGCGCCAGAAATAAATCAGTACAGCGGCCAGGGTTCCAATCTGGATGATTGCCGTGAATGCTGCTCCAGGGTCGCTCCATCCGAGAAGGGCAGGGACGATTTTCAGGTGTGCGGTGCTGCTGATGGGGAGAAATTCAGTAAGCCCCTGTACGATGCCGAGCATGATGGCTTGAAAAAGTGTCATGATTTGAGGTGCGGGTCAGTGTATTGTGTGAAGGAATGCAATGGCTTTTTTTGTTGCAAGCGCACGATGGCTGATCCTGTTTTTTTCCTCTCCGCTCATCTGTGCATAGGTTTTTCCTGCAGCAGCAACCATAAAGATAGGGTCGTATCCGAATCCGCCGTCGCCGTCGGCTGCAGTGGTGAGGGTTCCCTCAACCGCGCCCTCAATCGTCTTCTCAATTCTCTGTTGTGCGACTTCGTCCGGCCCTTCCTTTTCTGCAATGATGCCTTTCAGCGCAATCACTGTTCTGAACCGTGCGCTTCGGTCTTTTTCCCCCTCCATTTCCTTGAGCAGGTGGTCAACATTGTCCTGATAGGTCGGTTTTTCTCTGCTCGAAACGGGAGCATAACGGGCAGAGTATACTCCCGGGGCGCCGTTGAGCGCCGAAACCTCAAGGCCGGTGTCGTCGGCAAAGGCGATCATGGAGGGAAAGCGGTTCTTGAGCAGCCGGAAAATGGCATTCGCCTTCAGCATGGCATTGCCCTCAAGGGTTGTTTCTGTCTCCTCTATGTCGATAGCAATGCCTGCTTCAGCAAGAGAGAGGACGCTGAAGCGTGGATCGATGCCCTCAAGAAGCGGACGGAGTTCGCGGACCTTGTCGGGGTTGGCTGTGGCAAGGATGATGGTGACGGGTGCTTTGGGCGGGGACGCCATATCAGTTGATGATGTCGAGCATTTCCCGGACGGCAGCTGGAATGCCGACAAATGCGGCGCGTGCAATGAGAGCGTGGCCTATGCTGACCTCCTCTATTTCTTCAATAGTGCGGAAGGGGGCGATGTTCTGATAATTGAGGCCGTGTCCGGCAACAACCCTGAGGCCAAGGTTTTTGGCGTATGCGGCAGCCTGACGGATTTTTTTGAGTTCAGTCGCCTGTTCTTCACCTGATTTCAATGCGTATGCCCCCGTGTGAAGCTCAACGATATCGGCGCCCGCTTTTTCAGCCAGATCAATGGCCCGTTGTTCTGCTTCAATGAAAAGGCTGATTTCAATTCCTGCTCCTTTGATCGGCTCCAGAAATGCAACCAGGCGGTTGAAGTGCCGTTCAATGGCGAACCCGCCTTCCGTTGTCAGCTCCTCCCGCTTTTCGGGAACAAGCGTAATCAGTTCCGGCATGGTTGCCACGGCAATGGCCCCCATTTCATCTGTCATTGCCATTTCAAGGTCGAGCCTTGTCGTTACCGCTTTTCTCAGTCCGGCAAGGTCATGGTCGCGTATGTGGCGGCGGTCTTCACGAAGGTGGCAGACAATGCCTGCGGCTCCGCTTTTTTCTGCGAGAAGTGCGGCTGCAACCGGATCGGGGTCGTGTTCGTTGCGGGCATTGCGCAGTGTGGCTATGTGGTCTATATTGACGGCAAGGCGCATGATGATAATTTAAGTTCAAGGCTGTACACAGTATTTAAATCTTATGCGAAACTAAAGAAAAAAAGGACAAAGCGGAAAATTCCGGCTGACGATTCTATGGACTGCAACAACCATAAAAAACTTGAATTTGACAGGGTGTCCGGTTATGCCGCAGGGCTCTGCTTGTCGGCGCCCGGACGGGACGCACTGCAGGGGCTCGCTCCATTCTCCAAACGGGAGGAGCTGCTTGCGGAACTTGAACGGGTGCTTGAGCTGAAATCACTTCTTCAGGAGGGCTCTTCCCTCCCGTTTTCCACTCTTCCTGATACGCGGGCTCTTCTGCTGAAAATTGGCATGGAGGGCAACAGGCTTGAGCCCGAAGAGCTTTACGATATCAGCACCATGCTTCAGGCCTCGGCCGCACTGCAGCGCTTTTTGGCGGCAAACCGCGAGTCGTGGCCGTGTCTGGCTTCACTTAGTGAAAAGCTCTGGCTTGACACATCCATACGGCCTGCTATCAGGGCGGTTATTGATGAGGACTGCAAAGTCAGAAGTTCGGCAAGCGATGAACTCAAACGGATTCGGCACGCTCTTGGTGATGACAGGCAGCTTCTTCTGCGTCGTATGGAGAAGATTCTCGGTCATTGCAGGAGGAACGGCTGGCTAATGGAAGAGGGTGTTGCAATAAAGAATTCACGCCTCTGTCTTCCCATGAAGCTGGAGTATCGTCACAGGATTCCGGGGTTTGTGCAGGACTGGTCGGGCAGTGGTCAGACGGTGTTTGTTGAGCCTGCTGAAACCCTTGAAATAGCCAATCGCATTCAGGAGGGAGAGATTCATGAGAGGCGGGAAATCGACCGGATACTCAGGGAGATAACCGACCGCCTTCGCCCCGACCTCGGGAATCTTTCCCATAACGGTGAACAGCTCGCATTCTTTGATTCCCTTGTGGGGCGCGCCCGTTTTGCTCTTGAAACAGCCTCCGTGCTTCCCTCCATAAGCAGTTGCGGGGAGCTTCGCCTCGTCCGGGGGTACCATCCCTGGCTACTTATTTCTCATCGTGACCGTGAAGTTTTCCCGCTCGACCTTGAGCTTTCTGTTGACGAATCGGTTCTGATTATTTCCGGCCCCAATGCCGGCGGAAAGTCGGTGGCAATGAAAACCGTCGGTCTGCTCGCTCTTATGCTGCGCTACGGCTATCTGCTTCCGTGCAACGAAAGTTCGGTTTTTCCGTTCTTCTCGGAAATCGGGATTGAAATAGGAGACGAACAGTCCATTGAGAACGATCTATCCACCTTCAGCTCCCATCTTCGGGAGGTGCGCCGCATTCTTGATGGTGCGGGAAAGAACTCTCTTGTGCTCATTGACGAACTCTGTTCGGGAACTGATGTCGCCGAGGGGGGTGCCATTGCGCGGAGTGTTATTGAGGAGCTGATGCGACGGGGGAGCAAGGCCATAGTGACCACCCATATCGGCGAACTGAAAGCCTATGCCCATGAGCGCGATGGGGTGGTAAACGGAGCCATGGAGTTTGACCGCACCGCTCTCTTGCCATCGTTCCGCTTTATTAAGGGGGTACCGGGAAGCAGTTTTGCCTTTGCCATGATGCAGCGTCTGGGGTTTCCGCAGACGATGCTGGATGAGGCCCGGGCTTTCATGCATGAAGAGCATCGGGCGCTCGAGGGGTTGCTTGCGGATCTTCACCGGAAACTCTCTGACAACCGGCTTCGCAGCAGTGAGCTTGAAACGGCGGAGGCGCGCCTGGCACTTCGTGAGCAGTCGGCTGCTGACTCTGAAGCAACTCTTGGGCGAAAAAGCAGGGAGCAGAAACTCAAAGCGTCAAAAGAGATACAGCGCGAGGTGGAAGGTGCCCGGCGCGAAATCCGCAACATCCTTCAGGAGGTGCGCAATGCACCCCGGGACCCGCGCATCCTGCAGGAGGCCCGCAAAAAACTCTCCTCCAGAGCGGTTGAGGCCGAAAAAAGAAGTGCACTCCTTCATGAGGAAGTTGCATCTCCCCCCGATTTGAGTATCCGTGAAGGGGATCTGGTCAGGATTCTGGATTCTTCGGCAAGCGGTGAGGTGGAAAGGCTTACGGGAGAAAACGCCGTGGTGCTTTGCGGGAACTTCCGTGTGAGTGTCTTGCTGAAAAACCTTGAAAAAACATCAAGGCGCCAAACCCGGAAAGCCGACAAAGCTGCCTCTCAGCCGAAAGGGTGGAGTGGGGCCTTGAGGCCGGTGGAGTCGACAATACTCGATATCCGCGGCCTCAGCGGCGATGAAGCCGTTCCCCGTGTTGAACGCTTTATTGACGACATGCACCGTAGCCGAATCCACTCGGCAACCATTATTCATGGCACCGGAACCGGGGTGCTCCGCCGCCGGACTCATGAGCTTCTCAAACGCCATGCTGTCGTGAAATCATTCCGCGTTGGCGCATGGGGCGAGGGGTACGATGGAGTTACCATTCTTACCCTATGAACAGACGCCGCCCTTGCCGGAAACTTTTCTGTGCTGCCCCGGAATGGGTACCGATAGAATGATATGAGTTGAATTTTTGGTATCTTGACCCCGAATTCATTGTCACCGTTCAACCCTACTACCCTTGAAAGCCGCTTCTGAACGCTATATGAATATACCCAATCAGCTTACCGCCCTGCGGATTATGCTGGTGCCGGTGTTTGTGCTGCTCCTCCTGCATGAGGACCCGTCGTTCAAGCTTGTAGGGGTCATTGTTTTTACGGTGGCATCACTGACGGATCTTTATGATGGATGGCATGCCAGAAGGTTCAACGAGGAGACCCGTCTCGGAGCTTTTCTTGACCCGCTTGCCGACAAGCTGCTGATAACAGCGGCTTTTCTTGTCTATGTCTGGATGGGGTATCTGGACCTCTGGATGGTGGTGCTTGTCATTGTGCGGGATGTGGTGGTGACGGCGCTCAGGAGCTGGGCCGAGTTCAGAAACCAGCCGGTTGTGACAAGCGTTCAGGCAAAGTACAAAACCCTCCTCCAGAATGTGTTTGCCTATCTGGTGATGGTGCTGATATTCCTTCAGGAATCGGCGCTTTTTGGCATTCGTTCGGCTGAACTGATCAGCCGCTTCCTTTTTTCTCCTGCGCTTGACTGGATTATGCTTACTGTCACTGTGGTGACGGTGGCAACGGGTGTTTCCTATCTGATGGACAACTGGCAGGTCATTACCGGGAACGATAAAGGGAAGGAATGAAAGCTGCTGCTGAAGGGATGAGGTTCCAGTTGGCCAGAGCGCTGTCCACCGTTTTCTGGATAGGGTATTTTCCTGTTGCGCCCGGTACGGCTGCCAGTGCCGTCGCCCTTCTCCTCTACCTGTTATTCCCTTTGTTTCAGCAGCCTTCCGTGCTGGCAGCCGGAGTGCTTCTTGCGACCCTTATCGGTGTGTGGTCGGGAGGCATTATGGAGGATGCTGCTGGAGAGGACCCGTCTGAGGTGACTGTGGACGAGGTAGCCGGTCAGTGGCTGGCGCTTCTTGCTCTCCCCTCAGGGCTCATGCCGGCTCTGCTTGCTTTTGTTTTTTTCCGTTTGTTCGATATTCTCAAGCCCGGCCCCGTAGACCTTGTTCAGCGGCTACCGGGTGGATGGGGAATCATGATGGATGATCTTCTTGCGGGGCTTTTGGCCAATCTTGCCGTTCGTGCTCTTCTTTTCTCCGCTACTATGCTTCAGCTCTCCTTGCCGGTATAGAATCGCCTGATTTTTTCGGCTACTGCGGGAGCGTCCAGCCCTGTTTCCCTGTATAGGTCCTTCATGCTGCCGTGGGTGACGAAGGCATCGGGTAGTCCGATTCTGAGCAGTCGGGTTTTTTTTGATGCCTCACAAAGATGGTCGGCAACGGCACTGCCGAGACCTCCAATGATGCTGTTCTCCTCAAGGGTGACGATATGGGTTGCAGAAGCGGCGAGCCTGTCAATGAGTGCGGTGTCGAGGGGCTTGAGGAAGCGCATGTCGGCAATTTCCACACTGATTCCTTCGTTTTCAAGCATGCGTCCCGCTTCAGCCGCTGTGGCCGCCATGGTGCCAAGGGTAAGGATGACGGGGCCGGTTCCCTCTTTGAGCATCCGCCCTTTTCCGGGCTCCAGTGCTGTGAAGTTTTTGCGCATGTCGTCTCCGTTGGTGCCTCCCCTCGGGTATCGGATGGCAACCGGCCCATCGATATGATAGAGCGCGGTATGGAGCATGTCGCGGAGTTCCTGGCCGTCTGAAGGGGCCATGATGGTAAGCCCGGGGACAGCATGCAGATAGGAGAGGTCGAAGGCGCCGTGGTGGGTCGGGCCGTCTTCACCCACAAGGCCGGCACGGTCAATGGCAAAGACCACATGGAGGTTCTGCAGAGCGACATCGTGAATGATCTGGTCAAGGCCACGCTGCAGGAATGTGGAGTAGATGGCGCAGACTGGTTTCAGCCCTTCAAGGGCCTGCCCTGCCGCAAAGGTGACTGCGTGCCCCTCGGCAATGCCAACATCGTAAAAACGGTCGGGTATGGTGCTGGCGAACATGTCAAGCGAGGTGCCGGTGGGCATGGCAGCGGTGATTGCGGTAATGGCGGGGTCTTTCAGAGCCATTTCCACCAGGGCTTCTCCGAACACCTCCTGATATTTTGGCGGGGCGGAAGGCCCTTCTTTTTTTGCGGTTATTCCAGTGACGGTGTCGAACCCTCCGTTGTGGGCATGCCAGTCGCTCTGGTTCTCTTCAGCAGGGGGGAACCCTTTTCCTTTTGTGGTGATGACATGAAGCAGTTTGGGATGGGGGAGGTCCTGCATCTCCCTGAGCGCACGGACGAGCTGCCCCATGTTGTGCCCGTCTATCGGGCCGAAGTAGCGCAGGCCGAGCGCCTCAAAAAAGGCTCCCGGGGTGAGGGCGGCTTTCATGCCGTCTTCGAGTCGTCGCAGTGATGTTTTGGCTCTTTCTGCAAGCTCATTGTTCATCATCGACATGCTCTCCCAGAGCAGGCGGCGTGCTTTGTTGTAAGTTTTGTTGAGGGTGAAGTTGACCAAATGGGTTTTGAGGCCTCCGGTGCTGGGGGAGATGGCCATCTGGTTATCGTTGAGGATAACCAGGACATCGCTTTTCAGCTCGCCCAGGTGGTTCATGGCCTCAAAGGCCATTCCTCCCGTCATGCTTCCGTCGCCGATGACGGCAATGACCTTCTCATTGCCGCCCTTGAGGTCGCGCGCCGCCGCCATTCCTGCTGCCGCGGAAATGGATGTGGAGGCGTGGCCGGTTCCAAATGCGTCATGCGGGCTTTCGTGGATTTTCGGGAAGCCGGCAAGGCCGCCGTATTTGCGGTTTGTATGCATCCTGTCCCGCCGTCCAGTCAGCATTTTGTGGATATAGGCCTGATGGCCGACATCCCAGACAATCCGGTCTTTTTCCGTGTTATAGACATGGTGCAGCGCTATGCTCAGTTCCGTGACCCCAAGGCTGGAGGCGAAGTGCCCGCCGTTGAGGGAAATGAGGTTGATCAGTTCCTGCCGGCATTCATTGGCAAGGGTCTCCAGCTGCAGGATGCTGAACTTTTTCAGGTCTCGTGGCGAGTGTATGCTGTCGAGGAGAGAGTGTGATTCTGCCATGATTGCAATGCTTTTCAGATGCCGGTCACCTGCATGAGCAGGCTTCGCTGGGGACGGGGACCGTCAAGTTCAATAAAGAATACCGATTGCCACCTTCCAAGCAGGAGCTTTCCTTCTGCAAAGGGGATGGTTTCTGATGTGTTCATGAAAAGCCCGAGCAGGTGGGAGTGGGCGTTGTCGCGGCCGTCTATGGGCTCAAGGTTGTGGCTGTAGTTTCCGTCCCGCGGCGCCAGCCGTTTGAGAAAGGTTTCCATGTCTTCCATCAGCCTTTCCTCGTTCTCATTGATGTTCACGCATGCGGTCGTGTGCTGGCTGATGAGGGTGAGCAACCCATCCTGCAGGCCCGACTCCTCTACGGCACGCTCTGCATCGGCGGTGACATCGATGATTTCAATCGGCTTCAGGCTTTTGAGTGAGAGGGTGGAGTGGACAATTTTCATGGCTCGGACTTTGGGGCTGATTTGTGTTAGAAGGTGATGACGATCGCTTCATGTGGAGAGAGCCTTGTTTTCAGACAATCACCCTCAATGTGTGTGGTGTTGCTGCGGTGTTCTTTTGCGGTACTGAGTATGTTCAGGCCCTCCTCACTGACTCCGTCAAGCGCAGAGTGGTGAAACCGGGTCGCTATCCCTGTTGCACTGAAATTTGCAAGAATCATGGCGTGCCGGTCTCTGGTGAAGCGGTGGAACCCGAAACACTGGGCATGGGAGGCTCCTTCCACACTGATCCATTCAACCTCTCCTTCCTGAAAAACCTCCTCTCTCTGCAGCTGGAACAGTTTTCTGTAGAGTTCCATGAGTTCCCGGTCTTCATGTTCGGGAGCCTGACGGATCAGCTGCACGGGAATTTTGTGCCGGTATCCCTCCATCTGGTCCTGATGGACAAGATGCATGCCCGGGGCGGTGAGGAATATCATTGCAGCAGCCCTGCAGTTGAGTCCTGTTTTTCCGGCCGCCCGTTCTTCGTCATGGTTTTCAATGAAGCGGCAGAGGTGTTTCTGATAGTTCCACTGCGCCTTCATGTGGCCCATGAGTTTGTCGCCATTGACCGGTGCGCTCGTAAGAAAGTCGTAAAAGGGTTTGTCGTAGGTGTAGTCGAATCCCTGCTGCTGCAGTTCCCACTCTTTGTTCCAGTATGATTCCGCAAGAAAGAGAAATCCCGGGTGGCGCTTTTTGACGGCAGCAATTGCCGGTCCCCAGAATTCTTCCTTCATGTGTCCGCTGAGGCTTTTCCATGTGGTGTTGAAGACGCTTTTCAGAACCAGCATTGCCACATCGCATCGCACGGCATCGCAGAGTTCGCTGATGGCGAAGAGGTTCTCCGTCATCATTGCATGGGTGGCGGGATTGGCGTAGTTGATCTGGAGCGTGTCCGTCCATGGTGGGAAATAGGGATCCCTTCCATAGGCAAGGTATTTGCCTTTGGCATATTCAAAACAGGAGCCGGGATCCTGACTCTGTTCGTCTGCGGAGACAGAGATGAAGTGTTCAGGGTGCGAGGGAAGCCACTGGTTGTCGAGCGCCATATGGTTCGGCACGAAGTCGAGCATAAGCCGGATGCCATGCTCTGCGAGTTTTTGACGGAAAATGAGCATTTCGCTTCTGCCACCGAGTGCTTCGTTGACGGTGTATGAAGGTATGGAGTATGGAGATGATGCGATGTCTTCCGGGTGGAGCGAGGAGAGATGGTTGAGAAGCTCGCCGCGGAGGCCCGGGTGTGATGTGGCGATGGATTTGCTGTAGAGGCTTGGTGTCCATACCCCCATCAGCCACACCATGGTGAACCCGGACTCTTTGAAAAACCGGAATTCAGATTCGGGAACATTGCCCAGCGTCACGGCCTGGCCGTTGAGACGGCTGAGTTTCTGAAGCCAGATTCTGGTGTTGATTTCGTAAACGAGAGGGAACATAGATTTAACTGCTGTTTCAGGTGGCTGAGGCGTCCGGTTTGTTTTTCAATATAGGAACTCCGCCATTCAATTATACAGGAGAAGCGGATAAAAAGAGGAAAAACAAATGGTGCTGAAGCGGGCGCTGAGGTTTGTAAAGTAGCTGTAAAAAGGGTTAAGTTGTTGCACTTACGCCTATCTCCCTCAAATGAATAACGGGTACTCTTTTTTTGACTGATTTATTGCAAGACCTCAGCGCCGTGCAGCGCGATGCCGCCAGCGCAACTGAAGGACCGGTAATGGTCCTTGCGGGTGCCGGCTCGGGAAAAACCCGGGTTATTACCTATCGTATCGCCAACCTGATTGGCAATAAGGGTGTTCCGGCCCGCAACATTCTGGCCCTTACCTTTACCAACAAGGCGGCGGGCGAGATGCGTCACCGTGTGGATCAGCTTCTGGGTCCCGGCAGTTCGGGAGGTCTCTGGATAGGTACATTCCATTCCGTCTTTGCCCGACTCCTTCGCGACTATATTGATCGTCTTGGCTACAGCCGGAGCTTTTCGATTTTTGATTCCGATGACAGCAAGAGCCTTATTCGCCAATGTATGGCAGAGCTCAACATCTCTCAGGATTCCGTGCCGGTGAATACGGTTCAGGGCATTATCAGCAAGGCGAAAAACAGCTTTGTCCTGCCTGCTGATTTTCACCGTAATGCCGCCGATTACAACCAGCAGAAAGCCTCGCAGATTTATGAACTCTACGCCCGAAAGCTGAAGGAGAACAATGCTCTTGATTTTGATGACCTGCTTATCAAGCCGCTTGAACTGTTCCGGAACCATCCGGATGTGCTGGAGGAGCTGCAGGAGCTGTTCCGTTATATTCTTATCGATGAATACCAGGATACCAACAGGGCGCAGTATCTGGTGACGAAAATGCTCGCATCCCGCCATCGCAACATTTTTGTGGTGGGTGATGACGCACAGTCAATCTATTCCTGGCGCGGGGCGGATATTTCCAACATCCTGAACTTCCGGGATGACTATGATGATGCCAGAACCTTCAAGCTTGTTGAAAACTATCGTAGCACAGGAACCATTCTGCAGGCGGCCAACAGCGTGATCAGCCGGAACCAGCGCCAGATTAAAAAGGAGCTTGTGGCGAAGGGTGCGACGGGTGAGCCGCTGACCCTCATTGAGGCGTTCAATGAGCGGCAGGAGGCTGAAAAGGTTGGCGACTGGATCCGAAAACTTTCGGTTGAAAAGCAGATGGATTTCCGGAGCTTCGCCATTTTTTACCGTACCAATGCCCAGTCGAGGGTGCTGGAGGATACCATGCGTCAGCACAGACTGCCCTACAAGATTTTTGGCAGTGTCTCGTTTTACAAGCGCAAGGAGATCAAAGACGCTGTTGCCTATCTCCGATTTATTCAGAATGATCGTGACAGCGAGTCGCTTCTCAGAATTATCAATTTCCCGCCCCGAAAAATTGGTGATGTCAGCATTGGCAAGCTTCGTGATTTCGCCCGCGAACGAGACATTTCCCTCTATGAGGCTATCCGCTGTGCTGATGAAGGGGGATATCAGCAGCGCCTTGTCAATGCGCTTTCGTCATTTTCCTCCGTGATTGAGTCGCTCAGGGAAATCGCGGAAACGGGAACAGTCTATGAAGTGCTCAATAGCCTCTTCGTGCAGACCGGGCTTCTCTCTCTGCTGCAGGCGGAAAACACCCCTGAATCAATGGCCCGGCACGATAACCTGCAGGAACTGCTCAGTATGGCCCGCGATTTTTCGGACCATAACCCTGATGCGGGGATGCTTGGGGATTTTCTTGAGAATATCGCTCTTGCTTCTGACTATGATGAGACACAGGAGTCCGATAATTTTGTTTCCCTTATGACGGTGCATGCCTCCAAGGGGCTCGAATTTCCTGTTGTTTTCATTACCGGTCTTGAGGAGCGGCTTTTCCCTCTGAACTGTTATGAGCCCGAGCAGCTGGAGGAGGAGCGGCGGCTGTTTTATGTTGCCGTGACACGGGCGCGTGAAAAGATATTCCTCTCGTGGGCACAGAGCCGTTATCTCTACGGTCAGCCGCAGCACTGCCTCCGTTCAAAGTTCATTAACGAGATTGACGGCGATATTGTCCATACCGAAAGCGGAAAGGTGCATGGCGGGGGAGCAGGGGCCGCTTTGTCTCCACGGAGAGCTGAATCTGCCCGTCGCCCGGAGAGCCCGACCTCTCCTCCCCTGGATAAGGGGGGTATGCGGAAGGGTGCGAGGGTTCATCATGCAGTGTTCGGTTCCGGTACCGTTCTTGAGCTTCATGGACGCGGGGCACAGCAGAAAGCGAAAATACTCTTCAGGGGCTCGGGTGAGAAAACCTTGATGGTGCAGTATGCGAATCTCAAGGTTCTTCCGTAAGTTCTACAACCGTTTTTTCAATACAAGAAAAGAGCAGCATGAGGATCCTTTTCGGTGTGCAGGGTACCGGTAACGGACATATCAGCCGTAGCAGGGAGCTTGTCCGCAAGCTCAAATCTGACGGGCACGAGGTTGAGGTAATTGTGAGCGGCAGGAAAGAGGAGGAGCTGAAGGAGATTGAGGTTTTCGAGCCCTACCGGGTGATGAAGGGGATGACCCTTATTACCTATCGCGGGCGGATGAACTATATGGAGACAATGTTCCAGCTGGATTTGGGTCGGCTCATGAATGATGTGTGGTCGCTCGATACGGCAGGAATTGACCTTATTGTTACCGATTTTGAGCCGATCACCTCTATGGTGGCCCGCATACGCAACATACCCTCTCTCGGGTTCGGCCACCAGTACGCATTTCCCTATCCCGTGCCCATGGCCCGCGGCAATATTTTTGAGCGATATACGCTGCTCAATTTTGCACCCGCCCGCCATAACGCCGGTCTTCACTGGCATCATTTCAACCAGCCGATTTTTCCTCCTGTCATTCCCCCTTCGCTATACGGCAGTGTTCCCGTTGCTCCGGTAAAGGGGAAAATTCTCGTCTATCTTCCCTTTGAAGAGATTAGTGATGTGGCAAGGCTTGTTTCACCCTTCAGCGACAACAGTTTTTATATTTACGGGAAAGTTGAGGCCGATCGGGATGAGGGCAACATGCATTTTCGCGGCTACTCCCGTGAGGGATTTCTTCGTGACCTCATGGAGTGCGGGGGGGTGGTCTGCAATGCCGGATTCGAACTTCCCGGAGAGGCGCTGCATCTCGGAAGAAAGCTTCTGCTGCGCCCTCTTGACGGTCAGATAGAACAGGAGTCAAATGCCATGGCCATGGAGCAGCTCGGGTATGGGATGTCAATGCATTCGCTCGATAGCGCCATTCTTTGTTCCTGGCTTGAGACGCCCTGTCGCGAGCCGTTGCATTATGCTCATACGGTCGATTATATTGCTGAGTGGATAGGAAGTGGTCGATGGGACGATCAGGCGCATTTTGCAGGGGCGGCATGGCGGGAAAAGAGTTGAAGTTCAGGGACCTGGTGATTCGCTGCAGGAGCTGCCGGCGTTTTGACGGTGGTGCGCCTGTTGACAAAGAGGCTGTCGGCAACCTTGTTGCGATTGCAAGCTGCCTGCCCTCGGTGCGCAACCTGCAGCCGCTGCGCTACATTGCCCTCACCGAGAGAGCGGAGTGCGAGGCGATTTTTCCCCTGCTCGGGTGGGCCGGCTACCTTGAAGAGTGGCCGGGTCCGCAGGAGGGTGAGCGGCCCACCGCCTATCTGGTGATGCTCAACGACACATCAATTGCTGCAGATTCTTCCTGCGACAGCGGCATAGCTGCCGGAGCCATTCTTCTGGGTGCCACTGCGGCAGGTTATGGTGGATGCATTGTCGGGTCGGTGCAGAAGGATTCCCTTCGCCAGCAACTCTGTATTCCCGCGCAGTACCAGATTCTCATGGTCATCGCTCTTGGGCAACCTGCTGAAACCATTGTCATTGACAAGATCGGGGAAGGGGAGAGCATCCGCTACTATCGCGACCACAACGACATTCACCATGTGCCGAAGCGGGAGGCCGCCGATGTGCTGCTTCGGTTCCATTGAGTGGTCCACCTGAAAGCATGCTGAGCATCCCCACGCTTCTGAAGGCCTACCGGGAAGGGTTCTTTCCCATGTCGGACCCCGACGATGGCGAGCTTTACTGGTGCCGTCCCCATATGCGGGCGGTGTTTCCGCTTGAACAGTTCACTCCCTCAAGGGATGTGCGGCGTCTTGAGAGGAAAGGGGTGTTCCGGCTCACCCTCAACCATGATTTCTCGGGGGTGATTCGTGGATGCGCGGCTCCCCGGAAAGGAGACCCTGAAACCTGGATTTCAGAGCCAATCATAGCCACATATCTGCATCTTCACAAACTGGGGGTTGCCCATAGCGTTGAGTGCTGGCATGAGGGAGAGCTTGCCGGAGGACTCTACGGTATGTCTATGGCGGGGGCTTTTTTCGGCGAGTCGATGTTCTCACGCCGGTCCTACGCCTCACAGCTTGCACTCTCTTTTCTGGTGCGCCGTCTCAGGCTCAAAGGGTTCCGTCTTCTTGATGCGCAGATCATCAATCCCCATCTTAAGCGTCTCGGCGCTGTAGAAATAAGCCACGAGGAATATATGGTTCAGCTTGCCCGGGCGCTTGAGAAAAAGACCGTTTTTCTCTGAAACGGGAAAGTGGTACCTTGCGAGGTTGTCAATGAAGAATTCATTTCCGTAACCGGGGTTCGTCTATGCTGTCCAGGGATTTAACTGAAAAGGGATCCAAAACCAGAGTCATCATCTATTCCGGAAAAGGCGGTACCGGCAAAACCACCATCTCCTCATCAACTGCCGTGGCACTGGCCAGACAGGGGAAAAAAGTGCTGATCATGTCCTCAGATCCGGCACACTCGCTTTCCGATGTTTTCAATGTGCGCATCAGCCGCAATGACCCTCAGAAAATTGAGCAGAACCTCTATGGCCTTGAGGTTGATACGGTCTATGAGCTTAAAAAGAACATGTCAGGGTTCCAGAAGTTTGTCTCCTCATCATACAAAAACAAGGGGATTGACAGCGGCATGGCTTCGGAGCTGACGACTCAGCCGGGACTGGATGAAATTTTCGCTCTCAGCCGCCTTCTTGATGAGTCGCAGTCCGGAAAATGGGACGCAGTGGTGCTTGACACCTCTCCGACCGGTAATACACTCCGTCTTCTCGCCTATCCCGAAATCATCATCGGGGGGAACATGGGCAAGCAGTTTTTCAAGCTCTACAAAAGCATGTCCTCGCTTGCCCGTCCGCTTTCGGGAGCCTCTATTCCTGATGACGATTTCTTCAATGAGGTCAATGTTCTGCTCAAGCAGATGGAGGATATCAACCAGTTTATTCTCAGCCCTGAGGTTACTTTCAGGCTGGTGCTTAACCCCGAAAAACTTTCCATCCTCGAAACCAAGAGGGCATATACCTTTGTGCACCTCTATGGCATCAACATTGACGGCATTTTCATCAACAAGATTCTTCCTACCTCCACAACGGTCGGGGAGTATTTTGAGTTCTGGGCCGATCTTCACAGCAAGTACCTGATGGAGATCGACAACTCGTTCTATCCGACCCCTGTTTTTCGCTGCCATCTGCAGCGGCACGAGCCGATCGGGCCTGACGCTCTCCATGAAATCAGCAAGCTGGTGTTTGGTGATCAGGTCGCTGACAGAATTTTCTATTCAGGAAAGAACTTCTGGATTGAGAGCAGCAAGAACGAGCTTCGTGAAGATCATCATGAAATTCTCTGCATAAAGATTCCATTTCTGAAAGATGCTGAGGATGTGAGCGTTGAAAGAATGGGTACGGATATTGTCGTTGCCGTTGACCGTGCTCAGCGCATCATTACCCTGCCCAGGGCGCTCTATAGCCTGGAGATGGAGGAGTTCATACGCGAGGACAATCTCCTGAGGGTAATTTTCCGGGAAATTCCTGTGCCGAAGGAGGAGTCGGAGCTCAATGTCAATAAAAATGTGCTGGACAAGCTTCGCTCAATGAGGCGAATGAAAATCTGAAGTCTTGCAGGGAGGGGCCTGAGAGGCCCTTTCAGAAGAAATATCAGGGTAACCTTTTAAGTTTTCAAGGGAATCTTGTATCTTCATTGTTTAAAATATTGAATTCAACGGGGTCTTGTCTCCCATTTTGTTAAAGAATCAGCTTATATCATGTCCGAGAAAGCGCACTATGGTCTGTTGAAAGGGAAGAAGGGAATCGTCTTTGGCCCACTTGATGAAAGCAGTATCGGTTGGCAGATTGCGGTTCACGCATACAGAGAGGGCGCCAGTATTGCAATATCGAATGTTGCAGCTGCTATGCGGTTCGGTAATACCGATGAACTTTCCGCTCTCTGCGGAAACGCCCCTGTCATTGTCTGCGACGCATCGAAAAACGATGATGTCGACAGCTGTTTCAAAGAGCTCAAGGAAAAAGTCGGCAAGGTGGATTTTATTGTGCATTCCATTGGTATGTCGCAGAATATCCGCAAGCAGCTTCCCTATGAGGAACTCAACTATGAGTGGTTCATGAAGACGCTTGATGTTTCCGGACTTTCGCTCCACCGTCTGGTTTCCTATGCACTGAAGAATGATGTGCTCAATGACGGCGCAAGCGTTCTGGCGCTCTCCTATATAGCCTCACAACGCAATTACTGGACCTATTCGGATATGGGCGATGCCAAGTCCCTGCTTGAGTCTATTGTCCGCAGCTACGGTCCGCGGCTTGCCCGGAGGGGTATCCGCATCAACACCATTTCCCAGAGCCCGACCTACACAAAGGCCGGTAGCGGAATCCCCGGTTTTGAGAAAATGTATGAATACAGCGACCTGATGTCGCCCCTTGGCAACGCCTCTGCGGTAGAATGCGCCGAGTATGCCATGACGGTGCTCAGCGACCTTTCCCGCAAGGTTACCATGCAGAACCTGTTCCATGACGGTGGCTATAGCTCAATGGGTGCGACCATACCCATGATCAAGCTTGCCCATGAGGTTCTCAATGACCAGGAACTCGCCACAAGGGTTGGTCTTGAAGATTTCAAGCCTTCCGCATAAACTTGTATCGGTTGGGAGCTGCCTTTCCGGCGGCTCTCTGTTTCGCCGCATGATTCTCCATAGCGCCTTTCCTCCGCTAAGCTGTCGCTGAAGCGGTTCGTGACATTATGTTTCACTGCCGGCCCTAGTGTCCGGTTGTACAGCAATGGCAGTTTTCTGCCTGCAGCTTTCCTTTTTCAGTCATAGGTATTTCAGTACCCCTGCACCACGCTGAGCGCCGGTGCGGTGAGACGATGTTTTGGCCTTTCTTGTTTTAGTTCTCGTAACCATACAATACAAACCATAACACCAATGGCAAAAAACGCGACCATCATCTATACCAAAATTGACGAGGCTCCGGCTCTCGCTACCTATTCGCTTCTTCCTGTTATTCAGGCCTTCACGAAAGGGACGGGAATTGGCGTGGAAACCCGTGATATTTCGCTTGCAGGCAGAATCATTGCGAACTTCCCGGAAAATCTCACAGAAGAGCAGAAAATTTCCGATTATCTCGCTGAACTTGGTGAGCTTGCGCTGAAACCTGAAGCAAACATCATCAAGCTTCCCAACATCAGCGCCTCGATTCCCCAGCTTCAGGCTGCCATCAAAGAGCTCCAGTCGCAGGGTTACAACATTCCTGATTATCCCGAGTCACCCTCAACCGAAGCAGAGAAAGCTCTTCAGGCCCGATTTGCAAAGGTGCTTGGAAGCGCAGTGAACCCGGTTCTTCGTGAGGGGAACTCCGATCGTCGTGCTCCGCTCTCTGTTAAGAAATATGCGCAGAAGAATCCGCACCGTATGGCCGCCTGGTCGTCCGATTCAAAGTCTTCCATTGCCAGCATGGCCAGTGGCGATTTTTATGGCAGCGAGAAGTCGCTGACCGTTGCCGCCCCGACCACTGTTCGCATTGAGTTTGCAGGCACCGATGGCTCGGTGACAGTGCTGAAAGACAAAACCGCGCTTCTGCAGGGTGAGGTCATTGATACAGCTGTTATGAATGTCCGTTCACTGCGCAGCTTCTTTGAGGCCCAGATTGATGCGGCAAAAATGAACGGTACGCTGCTTTCGCTTCACCTGAAGGCTACCATGATGAAGGTTTCCGATCCCATCATGTTCGGACATGCAGTTTCTGTTTTCTACAGTGATGTGTTTGAAAAGCATGCGGCTGTCATCAAGGAGCTTGGCGTCAATGTCAGAAACGGCCTTGGCGACCTGTATGCCAAGATCAAAGCTCTTCCTGATGCACAGCGTGCTGAAATAGAGGCCGACATCCAGGCCGTGTACGCTACTCGCCCCGCGCTTGCCATGGTTGATTCCGACAAAGGAATCACCAACCTTCATGTTCCCAACGACATCATTGTTGATGCCTCCATGCCGGTGGTTATCCGTGACGGCGGAAAAATGTGGGGACCGGATGGCGAGCTGCATGATACCACAGCGATGATTCCCGACCGTTGCTATGCTACCATGTATCAGGCAATGGTAGAGGACTGCAAAAAGAACGGTGCGTTTGATCCTTCAACCATTGGCAGTGTGCCCAATGTTGGATTGATGGCGCAGAAAGCTGAGGAATACGGCTCGCATGACAAGACCTTCACCGCTCCCGCCGAGGGCACCATCCGCGTGGTGGATGCAGCAGGAACCGTGCTGATGGAGCAGGCTGTTGAAACCGGTGATATTTTCCGGATGTGCCAGGCAAAGGATGCTCCCATCCGTGACTGGGTCAAACTGGCCGTTTCACGGGCCCGTGCAACCGGGGCCCCAGCCATTTTCTGGCTCAACAGCAACCGTGCGCATGATGCACAGCTGATTGAAAAAGTAAAATGTTACCTGAAAGAGCATGACACCACCGGTCTTGATATCCGCATCATGAATCCGGTTGAAGCGATGCAGTTCTCTCTGGATCGTATCCGTGCCGGACAGGACACCATTTCCGTTACCGGCAATGTACTTCGCGACTACCTGACCGATCTCTTTCCCATCATTGAGCTCGGTACCAGCGCTAAAATGCTCTCTGTTGTGCCGTTGATGAACGGTGGCGGACTGTTTGAAACCGGTGCGGGCGGCTCTGCTCCGAAGCATGTGCAGCAGTTTGAGAAAGAGGGATACCTCCGCTGGGATTCTTTGGGGGAATTCTCTGCACTTGCCGCATCCTTCGAGCATCTTGCCTCAGCGTTCAGCAATGAGAAGGCGACTGTACTGGCTGCCACTCTCGATCAGGCAATCGGAAAGTTTCTTGACAACAGAAAGTCACCAGCCCGCAAGGTTGGTCAGATTGACAACCGTGGAAGCCATTTCTACCTTGCCCTTTACTGGGCCGAGGCTCTGGCTGCCCAGAGTGGTGACGCTGAACTGAAGAGCCGTTTTGCTGATGTTGCCGCAAAACTTGCCGCCGCTGAAACAGCAATCAATGAAGAACTGATTGCTGCACAGGGTAAGCCTGTTGCCTTAGGCGGTTATTACCATGTGGACGATGCACTGGTTTCGGCAGCAATGCGTCCCAGCGCATCCTTTAACGCAATCATTGACGCTATGTGATTGTGCTCTCCACTTTTTGGAGTTAAAACAGCAAAAGCCCGGTATCTGCCGGGCTTTTGCTGTTTTTGGTGCGCCCTTTCCTTACGGAGAAGTTCCTATTGTGCTTTTGCATGCGTACCTTATAAATTTACCGAAAACAGTAACAAGAAGGATGCGTGAGTATGGGAAAGAAAACCCTCCGGGTACTCTTTATCGGCGATGTGGTAGGCACTCCGGGACTGCAAATTGTGGGTCGGATGCTGAAAAGCTTTATCAGCAGCCGCAATATTGATTTTGTGGTCTGCAACGGAGAGAACGCGCACAACGGGAAGGGGATGAGTGTTGATGCCCTTAATCAGCTGCTGGAAGCTGGTGTGAATGTTGTGACAGGTGGCAATCATACCTGGAGCAACTTCAACTTTTTCGATACCCTGAAAACCCATCCCCAGGTTCTTCGCCCTCTCAACTACCCCAAAGGAACCTATGGCAAAGGATACGGCATCTATCGCCTTCCGGAAGGTCTGGGTGATATTGCAGTCGTCAACCTTCAGGGAAGAACCTTCATGTCACCCATTGACTGCCCCTTCAGGACAGCCGATTGGGTCATCAAACAGGTTAAGGAGCAGGCCCGTTTCATTTTTGTGGATTTCCATGCGGAAGCGACAGCTGAAAAAATTGCTCTCGGCTGGTATCTTGACGGCAGGGTGTCGGCGCTGATAGGAACGCATACCCATGTGCAGACGGCTGACGAACGGATTCTGCCGAAAGGGACGGCATATTGCACCGATGCAGGCATGAGTGGACCGCATCAGTCAGTTATCGGCATGCAGATCAAATCTGCCACAGACCGTATGCTCTACCAGACACCGCATAAATATGAGTGCGCAAAAGATGATGTTCATATGTCGGGCCTTATTATGGCTTTTGATGCCGATACCGGCATGGCAACAGGCATTGAGCGGCTCTTTTATCCTCCCTTTGAGCGGGGAAGCATCTGAAACAGAAAAGCCACCTGTCGGGTGGCTTTTCTGTTTTTCAGTAACGGTTGCAGGGGAAGTTCAGCGAATGCCCTGTTCAAACTCTTCGGCCACCCGCACATCATCTTCGCTTCCTATGTAGAGCGGTGTGCGCTGATGCAGTTCGGCCGGATTGATGTCCAGAATGCGCTCTCTTCCATCAGTTGCCCGTCCACCCGCCTGTTCGCAGATGAAGGCGAGAGGGTTGCCTTCATACATGAGGCGGAGTTTTCCGTTTGGGTGCGTTGCTGTTGGAGGGTAGACAAAGACGCCGCCGGTCAGCAGGTTGCGGTGGAAATCGGCAACCAGAGATCCGATGTAGCGGGTGCTGTAGGGGCGCCCTGTTGCGGAGTCCTCTTGCTTGATATAGCTGAGATATTTTTTTGTGGTCTCGTTGAACTGTTCGTATGATCCCTCGTTTATTGAGTAGTATTTTCCGCGTTTCGGGGTGACAATGTTTTCATGCGAAAGGAGGAACTCGCCAATGGTCGGGTCGTAGGTGAACCCGTGGACGCCGTGGCCGGTGGTGTAGACCATGACCACCGAAGAGCCGTAGATGACATAGCCTGCTGCAACCTGCTCCGAGCCTTTCTGCAGACAGTCGCTGATATCTGCCTTGCTGGGGTCGCTGTTCTTGATTTTGTAGATGGAGAATATTGTGCCGACACTCACATTGACATCAATATTGGAAGAGCCGTCAAGGGGGTCGAAGAGCAGGGCATAGCTGCCGTTTTCGTTGTTGGGGGGAATGATGATTTCCTCGTTTTCTTCGGAGCCCATAATGGCAAACCGGCCGTGCTGGCCAATGGCATTAATGATTTTTTCGTTGGCGAACAAGTCAAGCTTCTTGACCTCTTCCCCCTGTACATTGGTGCTGCCGGCAAATCCAAGAATGTCGACCAGTCCTGCGCGCACAACCTCCCGTCTGACCAGTTTGGCGGCAAAGGCAACATCACTGAGGAGATCTGTCAGTTCTCCGGTTGCTTCAGGAAAGTTTTTCTGCTGCTCAAGGATGTGTCGTTCAATGGTAATCAGCTTGCTCATGCTTGTGGGTTCAATGGTGATTGATGCAAGAGTGACAAAGGAGGGGCCTTTTCAGCATTTAATGTAGTGATATCCTGACCCAAATTCAAGCAGTAGCCCTTTCCTTTTGCGGGATCAGGGGGAAGCGTTACATTGGTTCTTTGCCATCATTTTGCCCTTAATTCCGTTCTGCTTATTCATGAAACGCTTCCGTTGGAATCTGCCTCCCGTTGATGACGACGCTCTTGCTTCTTTTGCCGACAGTATCAAAGCCTCACTTCCTCTTGCCCGCCTCTTTTTCCGGAGAGGGGTGAAAAGCTATGAAACTGCTGAAGCCTTTTTTACTGCTTCTCTGGAGACGCTTCCCCCGCCTTCACTCTTTGCTTCAATGCCCAAAGCGGTTGGCCGTGTACAGGAGGCAATCCGGTCAGGTGAAAACATTATGATATACGGCGACTATGATGTCGATGGCATTGCAGGAACGGCGATGCTGAGCCTTTTTTTAAGGGAGCGGGGAGCCGATGTCTCCTATTATATCAACAACCGGTTTGAGGAAGGGTACGGTCTTTCAATGGAGGGTATCGGAGCGGCGGCAGAACGGGGAGTCGGGCTCATCATTACAGTCGATTGTGGCATCAGTGCCAATCTGGCGATAGAACGGGCCGGGGAACTGGGGATGGATGTTATTGTTTGCGACCACCATGAACCGGCTGAACTGCCTGATGCCTATGCCATTCTGAACCCGAAAGTTCCAGGGTGCACTTATCCGTTCAGGGAGCTCTGCGGCTGCGGCGTGGCCTTCAGGTTCATTCAGGCTCTTGCTGAAGAGCTTCAGCTCAGTGCAGAGAGCTGGCAGCAGTATCTTGATCTGGCTGCAATTGCTACGGCTGCCGACATGGTTGTACTTTCGGATGAGAACCGGACAATGGTTCGGGAGGGGTTCAGAATGATGCAACAGCGACCACGGCCGGGAATTGAGGCGATGCTCTCTCTTATGAATGCGCGTTCAGCAGAATTGACTATGACCGGTGTCACCTTTGGGATTGCTCCACGCATCAATGCAGCGGGGCGGATGGGATCTGCCGGCAAGGCGGTTGATTGGCTGCTTTCAGCGTCAGTGGCTGAGGCTAAAGAGCATGCCGGGGAGCTTGAAGAGTTGAATCTCTTACGGCGGCGGACAGATGCAGAGATGCTGAAGCGGGCGGAGGAGATGGTTGAAGGGCATTTTGCATCATTCTGTTCATCCATTGTGCTCTATGATGAGAGCTGGCATCTTGGTGTGGTTGGTATTGTAGCTTCGAAAATGCTTGAACGGTACCATCTTCCGACGGTGATCATGGGCTCTTCGAAGGAGCTGGTGAAGGGGTCAGTAAGAAGTGTGCCCGGGCTGAATATCTACGAAGTTCTCCATGAGTGCTCAGATCTTCTTGAGCAGTTCGGGGGCCATCAGCAGGCCGCGGGGGTGTCATTGCGTCCGGAGAATCTTCCTGCCTTCAGAAAGCGGTTTGACGAGGTCTCTGCCAGAGTGCTCAATATGGATGCCCGGCAGAAGGAGCTGGTTGTTGATACGAAGCTTGGTTTGGGTGAGATTACCGGCAACTTCATGAAATCACTTCAGCGATTTTCACCCTATGGAGTTGGAAATCCCGAACCGCTGTTTCTTACGGAAGGCCTGCAGTGCAATGGCTCTCCGAGACTCCTGAAGGAGCGCCATGTGAAGTTCACTGTAAGGGATGCAACCGGAAAGAGGCTTGAGGTCATCGCCTTTGACCGGAAAGATATCTACGATGCATTGAAAGAGTCCTCCGGCCAGTCGTTTGCAATGGTCTACTCTCTTGAGCTGCATGAGTGGAATGGCAGGGTGGAGCCTCAGGCAAAAGTGCGGGATCTTTCCGTTGAGAGTCCGCTCCGCCGTGTTCCGTAAGCGCCCGGAGACAACTGTATCAGCAGTGCGGCTGTTTCTGTCCGGGTCAGTTCAGGCAGGTTTCTGTACATTCGTACCGCTTGATTCATGGCGGATGCGAGTAAGGATTCCGGCAAGGGAGGAGAGTGCGGAAATGGCAAAGAATATCAGTGACAGGGTAATGCCTGTGGTTGTTTCCAGATGGAGGAAGTTCAACAGGTAGTAAAAGGTGACCTCGCGAGCTCCTGCTCCGCCGATGGTGATGGGAAGGATGGTGGCTACTGTTGAAATAAGGAAAATGGCAAGATGGTCTATGACCGGCATGTCGGGGGCAATGGCCAGAAGGATGAACCAGGCGGAGATTGCCTGTGTGGCCTGGACGAGAATGGATTCCCATGCAGTGATGGCGAATATCGGCAGAAACTGCCGGTATGCAAACCTGTTCAGGAGAAAGGCAAGAGGATAGATGGCTATGATGCCGGCCCAGGCGTAGGGTACGGCGTCTGGAAGTGCTGTTGCGAACGAACTTGGAATCAACAGGATAAGCGACAGAAAGACAAGGGCGAAAATGCCGCAGACCCGGTCCCAGAATACGGCATGGAAGACATTGATCGTCTTGATTTCGTGGTTCTTTTTCAGAACGAAAATCTTGTACCCGTCGCCCCCTATGCCTCCCGGCAGGAAGAGGTTGTAGAACATGCCAAGGTAGTAGAGTTTGAGGTTGTAGACCCATGAGAGCTCAATGCCCACCGCCTTAAAAAACCGGTTCAAGCGTACTGCGTTTACCAGCTTGGAGATGTTGAAGAACAGCAGGGACAGAAGAAGATACCCGATATTGGCGCCCTGAATGATCCTGCCGATTTCTCCGATGTCAGTTTTCCGGAGGACGAGGGTGAGGGCTATGAGGGTAACGAGTATCTGAACTGCCGTTTTGAGCAGTTTTTTTACTTTTGAGCTATTGTTTGCCAACGATCTTTCTGATGATATAGGGTTTCTTGTTCTGCGACTCATAATATGTCCGCATGATGAATTCCGCTATGAACCCGGTTGTAATGAGCTGGATGCCGATAAAGGTCAGGATGATGCCGAGCGAGAGCAGTGGCCGGTTTCCTATGTCCTGCCCGAGAATTTTCACTACAAGCAGGTAGAGGTTCATACCGAGTCCGGTCAAGAGTGAGAGAAAGCCGAGGGTGCCGAAAAGGTGCATCGGCTTCTGGCTGTATTTCTGAAAAAACACCATGAAAAGCAGATCGCTGAGCACCTTGAAGGTGCGCCCGATGCCATATTTCGACTGGCCGAACTTCCGTGCGTGATGGCGGACATCAACCTCCTCCATTCTTGCTCCGTAGAGCTGTACCAGCACCGGTATGAAACGGTGCAACTCACCGTACAGGCCAAGATTCTTTGCTACATCTTTCTTAAAGACCTTCAGGGTGCAGCCGTAGTCGCGGATGTGCACATCGGTCATGTTGCGGATGATGGCATTGGCAATGCTGCTCGGAATTTTTCGGAGGACCATGCCGTCTTTTCTCCCCGCGCGTCGTCCGGCCACAACATCAAGGTCATGGTCAAAGAGGTACTGCATCATCATGGGAATGTCGCCGGGGTCGTTCTGCAGGTCGCCGTCCATGGTTGCAATGAGTTCGCCGGAGGCTTCGTCAATGCCGGCAGCCATAGCTGTTGTCTGGCCGTAGTTTTTGTTGAGTACCACCAGCTTGAGGTTTGAGGGGCGGTTCGCCTCAATTTCGGCGACGGTGCTGTCGGTGGAACCGTCATCAACCAGAACAATTTCATGCTCCACCGAAGAGAGTGAGGAGGCCAGGGCATCAAACAGCGGCTTGATGCTCTCCTGTTCATTCATGACCGGTATAACGACCGAAAGCTTCATTGCGTGCGGTTCATTCAGATGTTTTCAGAAGAACGATGCCGTTTTTCCGGTAGAGCACGGCAGGGGATTCAAGTCGGTCAAGATAACGGGTGGTGGTCAGTACAATTTCACCGCCACGGGGGGCCCTTTTTTCGACAAATGACTCCGAATATACTAAAAAAGAGGGGTAATCGACTTTCCACATCACGATTTTCCAGCCATTCCTTTTTGCCAGAAGAGCCGCCTCTTTAACGGGCTCCTGCATAAGTTTTCCTGCAAGGGGCATGACATGCAGATTGATGAAAAGAGAGAAGATGATGCCAGTTGCAATGAGCCGGGTTCCTGCTGCCATGCGGGGCCAGAGAGCAAGAGCGCCCATTGCGGTGGCGGCAGTAAGGGTGATTGCCATGTGGCGGCTGTCAAGAAGCAGGATCGCAGCTTCAATGATGTCACTCACATAGGCGTTCGGGGCCTCTGCTGCCATTTCGGGCAGTGCCAGGGGCAGGGCGAGAATGAGTAGAAAGAGGCCGAGGGGCCAGATGACATGGAGGCGCGGGTGAGGGGAAAGCGGCAGAGCCCGCGCCATGAGCAGGAAAAGCGGCGTGTAGCCATATATCATGTAATGGGGAAGCTTGGTGCCGGAGAGCGAGAAGAAGACGAAGACAAACGCCGCCCAGATGAAGAGGAATCGGTTGATCCTGTCGGCCATGAATGAACGAAGGTGGAAGAGAAGGGTAAAAAAGAGACCGGTGAAAGGGAGGAGGCCGATAAGAATGACGGGGATATAGTAGAAGAGAGAGCCGGAGTGGCCTTCCAGCGAGGAGCTGAAGCGGTTGACATTATGTTTGAGAAAAAATCCTTCGATGAACGCCATGCCCTGATCGCGGTACTCAAGCAGGTACCATGGAAGGGCTATTGCCAGAAAGAGAAGGATTCCCCAGGGGTTCAGCACCATTCGGAACCACTCTTTTAGCCGCAGTTCCAGCAGATTGAAGAGAAAGGTGACGGCTATGGGTATAAGTAGCGCGATTGGCCCTTTTGTGAGCATCCCCAAACCCATGGCCGCAAAAGCAATAAGGAGCATCCGGCTGGACCCGGTCCGGTAATGGCGCATGATGGCCAGCATGGTGAGCGCCAGGAAGAAGTTCAGGAGTGCATCGGCGATGGCCGCCTTTGCAATGATGGTAACCTGCAGCGAGAGAACAAGCATTGCCGAGCCCAGAAAAGCCTCTCTCTCTTTGAACTCCCGACGGGCAAACAAGAACATGGCCATTGCCCAGCCTCCGGCAAACAGGGCTGAGGGGAGGCGCAGGGCGAACTCGTTCAGCCCGAAGGTACGGATGCTGAGGAGCTGGAACCAGTAGATAAGAATGGGTTTGTCAAACCGGGGGATGCCGTTCAGGTAGGTTGTCAGGTAATTGCCGCTTACTGCCATTTCCCTGGTCGCCTCGCTGAAGGCTCCTTCGTCCACATCAAACAGCGGAGCATTGCCAAGCACGGCGACAAAGCCGCCAAGCACAAGGATGCCGAGCATGGCGAGATAGAGTCCCCCGCCGGACTGTAGTCCCCGATCAGTCATGAAGCTGTTTTTTGAAGTAGTGGTGGTACAAAAGAATACTGGAAGCTATGCCGATGTATGAGCCGGCAATGACATCGCTCGGATAGTGCTGCGTGAGGAATATGCGGCTGAAGGCAATCAGTGCGCCAGCAAGAAGAAAGAGAGGCCGCCCTTTCGGCCAGAGCAGGGCAAAGGCCATTGCTACGCTGAATGCCGTTGCCGAATGCCCCGAAGGGAACGAGGCCCATGCGTGTTCGATATGGAAAAAGTTAAAACCGTTGATCCCTTCGCTGAAAAAAAGTTTCGGCCGGGCCCTTCCGGCAATGAATTTTATAAGGTTGGCTCCGAGACCGGAAACAGCTGTGGTGGTAAAGAGGAAGAGGCCTGCCGCAGCCTGCCTCGGCTTGGTTTTGCGAAAAAACAGATAGAGCAGAATACCACCGACAAGGTACCACTCCGACTGCCCGAGCCGGGTGATGGCTTTGAACAGGTCATGGTAGGGCGGCTGGTCGAGTGCATGGAAAAGGATGACCGCCGGCAGGTCAATGAAGAACCAGGAAATTGCGCAGGCAAGGAGGACGGCAGCGATAATGAATGGGGATGCAATGGATCGGGAATCAGCCATGGAGGGCAGATGAAATTTATTGTTGTTGAACATCGTTCTGAAAAAAGATAAATATACATAATTACCAGAACCCTTGAAGCATTCCTCCCATGCCACCACAGAGCCCCCATGCAGCCGCCGGCAGCGCTGTCCTTCTTCTGTCATGTCCCGACCGCCGGGGACTTGTGGCAAGGCTTTCGCAGTATATTTTTGAACGGGGCGGTAATATTATTGATCTTGATGAACATGTTGACCCGGTAGAGGGACGGTTTTTTATCAGGATTTTATGGAGCCTCGAAGAATTTTCCATACCCGTAGGCGAACTGGAAGAGGAGTTTCGTCCTCTTGCTGAAGAGCTGGGAGCGGCATGGGCTCTTCGGTTTACAGGAAGGAAAAGCCGGGTGGCGGTTTTTGTTTCCAGATATGATCACTGTCTGCAGGAGCTCCTGTGGCGTCACGGCATTGGAGAGTTTCAGATAGAGATTCCCCTGATTGTCTCAAATCATCCCGATCTCCAGCCTCTTGCCGAACACTGCGGGATTCCCTTTCATGTGATTCCCCTCAGCAGTGAGAACCGGATGGCTGCCGAAGAGCAGACGACCGCCCTTCTGGAGGCGAACGATGTTGACTGGGTGGTTCTGGCCAGGTACATGCAGGTGCTTTCCCCCGCTTTTGTTGAGCGCTGGAGGGGTCGGGTCATCAACATTCATCACTCATTCCTGCCTGCTTTTGTGGGTGGCAATCCCTATCGTCAGGCATATGAGCGGGGTGTGAAGATTATCGGGGCAACAAGCCATTTCATTACCGAAGAGCTTGACCAGGGCCCCATTATTGAACAGGACACTGTTCGCGTAACGCATAGCGACAGCCTGGCCGATCTCATCAGGCGCGGGCGTGATCTTGAACGCCTTGTGCTTGCCCGTGCCGTGCGGCTTCACAGTGAACACAGGATTCTGTTGAACGGCAGTAAAACCGTTGTGTTTGACTGAAGTGCATTCCCGGCATGCATCCCTTTTCGGCTGAATATGGTGTGTTTTTTTTAACAAATTCAAGAGTATTGTCATGATGAAACGCCTGCTGACTCTGCTGCTGCTCCTTCTGCCTGCCGGATGTACCGGCATTCCCGAAGGGCTTGATGTGGTTGATGATTTTTCCCTTGAGCGCTATCTTGGTACCTGGTACGAAATTGCCCGTCTCGACAACTCCTTCGAAAAAAATTTCGAGGCTGTTTCAGCAACCTATACTTTGAAGCCGGACGGAAAGGTCAGAGTAGAGAACAGAGGATACGACACGAAAAAAAACAGGTGGAAGAGTGTTGAAGGCAGAGCCGAATTCGACGGGCCGAGTGACCGCGGAGCCCTGAAAGTCTCCTTTTTCGGCCCCTTCTACGCAGGATACAACATTCTTGCCCTCGATCGTGAGGAGTACAGATGGGCGATTGTCTCCGGACATGACAGGGATCTTCTCTGGATACTGTCAAGAAGCCCGGAAATGGATCCGGGGCTTCTTGGGGAGCTGACCCGAAAGACCGCGGAGTTCGGCTTTACGGCTGACGAGTTGCGTCTTGTCGACCAGTCGGAGCGGTCAGAGGGGGCCTCGGATGGAGAGTAATGCATGCGAAACCCGGTACAGGGACCTGGTGGAGGGCCTGGTGGAGAAGTGGGCTGAAGGAAAGCCTCCGAACCCTGCCGCAGAGTCTCCATCGGCTAAACCGTCAGGATACTACCGACTGAGCGGATGGTTGTTCGACTACCTGATGGCGCATGATGCATTGCCAACAGGCGTGCATGCAATGCCCGAGGGCATCGACCGGCAGGGGAGGGTGGAGCCGTCCTTTCCTGTCGATTTCAGTCAGCCTCCGTTCAAGAGAGGTGACTGAATGCTGAAGAAGGTTTCCTGAGATCTTTTTTGTCACCTTCCACCCATTCGTACCACACATGGTTTTTACCGCTACACTTTCCGCAGCAGCTGGAGCCATAGGCGAGGGAAGTTCGAACGACAACTCGTCCCTTCAGGATCCAGTGGTCGAGCATCGACTCAATCAGAGAGCTGTCGGCATTGAAATGGCGGGCAAGCTCCGATAGCGAAGCACTGCCTTTCAGGGAGAGATACTGTTTGATGTTTGTCAGTGTCATAATTGGTTCTGCTGTTGTTAGATAAATAAGAGGGAAGGGCGTCACCGACGCCCCCTTCCCGTAACGGAACCGGGTCTTAATTCGACCCGGTTCTGCTTTTTTTGAACCAGCCGTTTCCGACCCCGTACATGAGCCCTACAGAACCAGCTAGGACGGCGGCCATTCCAAGAATCCATGCAGACGAAGAAGCGGGATGGGCGGAGAATGTGCCGATCTGGTAGGCAAGGACTGCAAAAATCCATGCCAGGCCTGTGGTCCATGCGCCCGCAAAAAGGGTCCATGCAAGGTTGGTTTCACGGTAGACCGCTGCGATGGCCGCCACACAGGGGAAGTAGAGCAGGATGAATACCAGATAGGCGAATGCGCCTGCAGTCCCGTCGAACAGGTTCACCATAGAGCCGAAGATGGAGGAACCGACCTCCTGCTCTTCGGCGAACGCTTCAGAATCGGAGACATCCCCTACCGATATGCCGAGCGGGTCGAGTAGTGAACCGGCCAGACCTGAAAGATTCTCGGGAATTGTGGCCAGTGCCTCGCCCAGCGAGCCAACAAGTGAGAACGCCTCGTCAAGGGCCCCCGCATCCACGGTTACCGACAACCGCAATAACTCTCGGCCTCCCCGCTTTTGGGCGCGGCTTCGTTACAGCACCTGCCAGTTCTTCTGCATGTATCATTTCACCTCCTCAACGATTATGCCTTCAGCCTCGTGCTTGCGAAGCGTAAGGCGGTAATTTTTAACAGAAATTTCAAATGGATCGCCAAGCGGGGCAACCCCCTCCACCTTGACGGTTTCGCCCGTAAGCAGCCCCATATCGAACAGGCGACGCTTCAGTTGCGGGGAGGCCGACACGGAAAGTACTTTCCCGATCTGCCCTTTTTTTAATTCAGAAAGATTCATTGTGTTTTTCTCCTTACGATGATTTCCATGGATATGGTATGGTCGATAGCCATCCTGCCGTCGCGAACCTTCACGAGGACCGGCATGCCGCGATCGTTTTGGACAACCTCTACCACCTGTCCGGAACTGAACCCGAGCTCTGAGAGGCGGCGATCCTGTCCGCTTCCATCACGGAGTCGGCCATGGCCAGGGTGACGGCCGCCATGCTGGTGGCGACCTGTACCGTGATTGCAGGAGAGCGGACCGCCTCTGCCTTGCGCCCTCCGAAATCCAATGATTTCAGCGGATTCACCAGTTTTAAGCATACCAAGCTGAACAATCATAGCTACTCCTGTTTTTTCTGTTGATTAAAACTCCATCGCCAGCTGCATGGTGAAGGTATCGGTATCGGCAGTCTCTGTTTTGTTCTCAGCACGCTGGTATTCGAACGACAGGCCGGCATCTTCCGTGACTTCCCAGCCAAGGGTTGCGCCATAGCGGGAGTCGTTTGTTCCGAAGTCGTCCGCTCCCTCGTAACGAACGGCAATGTTCAGCGGTACTTTGAGCGCATACCCGGCTTCCACGCTCCATGCTGCAGGCTGCCTGCCACTGTTTTCGCCATCGGCGAAGCTCTCACAGGCACCGAGATACTCACCCCTCAATACAAATGGCCCGTAGCCCGTCATGGCGTTGGCCGACCATCCACCGACGAAATCCATCGTTTTGCTATCAGCAAAACCGTCCTGCAGTCCATCGGTATCAGCCATGTTATTGGTCCAGGATGCACCGACGCCGTAGCGGAAATCATCAACCTCTTTCTGCCAGCTGAGAGCTGCAACGAGGCTGTTGATGCTGTCTTCATCTGTTTTTTGTACATCTCCCTTGAACACAGAGAGCGAGCCAGTGAGGCCGTCCGCCTCATAACCGGTTTTCACTGATGCGTGCAGTTTGCTCTCGCCGAGTTCGAGAGTCATAGGGTCGGAAATCATGTCGCTTTCGAACGAGCCGAAGGATTGGGTGAGGCGCCCGACCTCTGCGAAGAGAGGGGAGGATTCTGACTTCATTCGTAAGTAGGCCTGCTCAACGAGAATGTTGTCATCGTTCTCACCCTGTTCATACAGTAAAACACCGTAGGCGGTGAGCCAGGGGTTCAATGTTGCCTCAAGGCCGAGCTCAAAGGTTGCAAGGGTGAGATCGGAAGTCGCTTTCGAGTCCGAAGGGTCTTGATAGTTTGCTTCCACTTCCACAAGACCTCCGAATGTCAACCCTTTGGTGATGCTGCTTTTCTTTGCTTCCGGTTGGGAGGGTGGGGTTAGCTGAGCCTCCAAAAGGTCAAGACGGCGTTTCAGTTCAAGTACTTCGTCCGAAGCAGATGCTCCTGATGAGGTAACCATTCCAAGGGATGCGAGTGTGACACCAGCAATAATCATCTTTTTCATAGCAGCTTATTTAGATTAATTATAATTAACGAACAGGTTGAATTTATGTTTATTTATACAAAATCCAAATAAGCAGAGAAAAAAAATGCGTCAAGGGAGGAGTGGGGGGCGAAACTTCAATTGTTATTGCGGAATGCGTGGTGGATAGGTCGGTCTCGGTTCGACAGTGGGTTCGGTTCAGAAAACAGCGTGGGCGCCGAGTT
This sequence comes from Chlorobium sp., assembly GCA_013203905.1. Classification (GTDB taxonomy): domain Bacteria; phylum Bacteroidota; class Chlorobiia; order Chlorobiales; family Chlorobiaceae; genus Chlorobium. Next base: position 40,166 of record JABMPC010000078.1, read on the forward strand.
CCTGGCCTGCGAGGCCCTCTTTGAGTACCCGGGCGTAGAAGTCGCGAAGGGTGTCGGTTCCGTATGAGGGGGTCATCGCTTCATCGTAACGGCCGGTTTCGGGGTTGAGCACCAGCATGGATTCGGAACTGTAGTATTTCCCGATCCGGGCAAATTCAGCCTTGTCCTTCAGTTTTGGAAAGAGTTTCGAGAGTGTGGCGAGGACTGGTATGATGATGTCGAACATCTGGATTGGTACTCTCCGGAATTTCGGTTCGCGGCCAAGGAGCTCAAAGAGCATTTCGCCCTGCTCTTTTGCTGTGATGGCTTTGCCCGGGCCGCCGATGGGGAGAATGCGGTTCTTTTTGTCGGCATCCACAAGGCAGTCGGCCATGAAACGGGCCAGATCAGCTTCGCTGATCGGTTTGCATGCGGTCAATTCACCGTCGCCGAACATGAGGTAAGGGCTGCCGTTTTTTACCTTTTCAACCTGCCCTGCGATTGATTTAAAAAAGGCGGTCGGTCTGACAATGGAGTAGCTCACGCCTGAAGCTATGAGTTCTCGCTCAAGCTGGAGCTTGGCTCTCTGGAATTCAAGCATCGGTTTCTGAACGCATATTGCCGAGAGGAGAATGAACTGCGATATGCCAGCCCCTCTTCCTGCATCCAGAGCATTGCGGGTAGCCTGGTAGTCAATTGCCCATGAATCCTCCAGTCCACCGGTTCGTGAGGTGAGGCAGGATACGACAGCGTCAAACCGTTCGCCCCTTATGCCTTCTTGTGCTATCGACTCCAGATTTCCTACATCACCGAACCGTACTTCAGAGCCGGCAAGCTGCTGCCGGGTGTCAGCTTCTGTGGCGTTGGCGTTGACGCCTGAACGGGGACGGGCAAAACTGACCACTGTATGACCCCGTGCGGCCAGTTCGCGGGTGACGAATTTTCCGATATATCCTGTTGCCCCGACGACGAAAATGCGTTTGGGGGTTTCCGTTCCGGGGGCGGAGTGTCTTGACTGGTTGTCTGGTTCAGTGTTCACGGTGGACTGGCTGATGAAGGGTTTTTTCTCTTCTGTTTTAATGCAACATAAGCAAAATCAGCTGGTTTTGACAATACGGTTCAGCTTGCTCATCCGGCTGTAGACGCCGTTCCGGTCCATGAGTTCGCGGTGCGTTCCCTGTTCTGCAATCCGTCCATTGACGAGAACAAGAATAGTGTCGTAACGCTCCATTGCCTGCAGGCGGTGGGTGATTGTGATGAGGGTACGGTTTTGTGTGAACTCATCCATAGCCCGGTTGATCTCCACTTCAGTAAGCGGATCAAGGTTGGCCGTTGCTTCGTCAAGAATGACGATCGGAGCATTCTGCAGGATTGCCCGGGCTATGGCAATGCGCTGCCGTTCTCCGCCGCTGAGCTGCATGCCATGCTGTCCGGTGAAGTCGTCGAGGCGGCTCTGGAAATGGCCAAGGCCAGCGCCTTCAAGAGCGGAAGTGATGTCGGCCTCGGAGGCTTCAGGCCTTGCAAGGAGGAGGTTTTCGCGGATGGTTGTTGCGAAAATGTAGGTTTTTTGCGACACCAGAGAGATATGGCGGCGAAGCTCTTCGTGCTTGAAGCGGCTGATGTTCTCTCCTCCCAGGCTCAACTCACCTTCGCTGTAGTTCCAGAAGCGCATGAGAAGGGAGATGATGGTTGATTTTCCTGATCCGCTCGGTCCGACAATTGCAGTGTGGCTGCCCTGGGGGATGGTGAAGGTTACCTGGTCAAGGGCTTGTCTGGAGCTGCCGGGATAGGTGAAGGAGAGGTTTCGGGCTTGCAGGTCGAGATTGCCGGGTATGGGAAGCGGGAGTTGGGGTTCGGTGACCTCGGGCTTCTGGTCCAGGATTTCAAAAAGCCTTTCGCCGGCATGGATGTCTGCCTCCAGATGCCTTGCTGAGGCGGGAAGGGGCAGAATGGCTTCAAAGGAAGCCATGACGGCAAGGGTGACAATTGAGAGGGCGATGCCACTGGTCTGTCCTGATTCCACAAGAGGCATGATTGCCGAGAGAACGGCAATGACCGCACCATTCATCAGGAGTCCGGTGAGGGCTTCATGCATGCCGTCCCCGAGTGCATTGTTTCTTTCCAGACGGAGTTTTTCCCTTTCTGCGGTTTCAAGCCGATCGAGGTGTCTCTGGATGTTGCCGGTGAGCTGGAGCTCTCCAAGTCCCATGGCGAAGTCGACGGCGAGAACCTGCTGCAGTGACTGCTGACGGAGTATGCCGCGGGAGTTGCCGCGGCCGAGAAATACCGAGAGGGCGGGAATGCCGATGCCCGCAAGGATGTGGAACAGAAGCAATAGCAGTGCGGCTTGCGTAGACCAGAAGCCAAGCAGGAACCACATCAGAATGCTTGTGAGAATTGCCGTAACGGGAGGGGCGAGTACTCTGGTATAGATGTTTTCGAGGCTGCCGATGTCGTCCACAATTCTCTGGAGCAGATCGGCGCTTTTGAACTGTATGAGCCTTGCCGGGGCAAGCGGTTCAACAGCATCATAAAACCAGAGGCGGAGGCTGGCGAGAATTTTGAATGTGGTGTTGTGGGCAATGAGTCGTTCAAGGTAGCGCAGAACTCCCCGGGCAATGCCGAAAAACCTTACGCCGACAATGCCTATCTGCAGAGCGGCAAGCGGGGGCTGCAGAGCGGCTTGTGCAATCAGCCACGCTGCTGTGAGCAGGAGGCCTATTCCGCTGCCGGTTGCGGCAAATGCCGTGAAGGCTGCAAGCGCCATCCACCAGAACCAGGGGCGGACAAGGGATGTCAGGCGAAAAAAGGTTCTCATGAGGGCTCCTCCTGTGCAGTGGCGAGAGCCTTTTGATAGAAGGGGTTTATGCGGAGCATCTCCTCATGCGTGCCGCTGTGCATAACGGCGCCATCCTGAAGCATGATGATCTGCCCGGCACTTTGCACCGTTTCAAGCCGGTGGGCGATAATGATGGTTGTCCGGTTCTCCATCAATGTTTTCATTGATGCGCTCAGCGAGGCTTCAAGCTCCGGATCGGTATGTGATGTCGGTTCATCGAGCACCAGAATCGGCGAGTCTTTGATGAATGCGCGTGCAAGGGCGACCCGCTGAGCTTCACCGCCGCTAAGCCGTGCCCCCTCTTCTCCGATAGGAGTATCGAGGCCCTGAGGGAGGCTGGCCGCGACACCTTCAAGCCCCGAGAACACAATTGCCTGCTGAAACTGCTTCGCTGAAGCTTCGCGGTTGGCCATCAGAATGTTTTCGCGGAGGGTTTCATTGAAAAGAAACGGGTGCTGTGGAACCCATGATATGAGGCGCTGCCACCCTTCAATACTAAAGCTTTCCAGAGGGTCATCGCCAATGGAGATTGTGCCGGAGTCGGGGTCAGCAAAACGGAGAATCATGGAGATGAGGGTGCTTTTGCCTGAACCGCTCGGGCCGATGATGGCGGTGGTTTTGCCGGCCGGGATGAAACAGTTCGCCTCTCTCAGTGCCTGCATGCCGCTCTGGGGGTACGAGTAGCTGACATTGAGGAACGATATGGGGAGGCTCTGGACCGATTCTTTCCGAGGGGTGGCAGTTCCGTTTCGGGGTTCTGGACTCTGGTGC
>JABMPC010000079.1 GCA_013203905.1 Chlorobium sp.
ATCCCTTCCTCCCCGAGCATGGTTGCATGGGCAATGGAACCCCGGATATCTTCACGGAAAAGTTTTCCGTCAACATGAACGGATGAGGAAAACTTCAATGCGCCCTGATCAAAGGGTTCATTGAAACGGCTCGCCCAGAGAAGTTCTTTCTTGTTGCTCATGGCAGCGGCTGGTTGTAGGATGGAAAAGGGATGCCACGGCACGCATGCAGCTGTATCATGCGCACCGTGGCTCCAATCGAAGTTATTTTGCGGGATGGACTTCGCTGTAGGTCTTCAGTCCAAGTCCGTAGATTTGGATGAACCCTTCCGCCGCCTTGTGGTCGAACGAATCGGCTTCAGTATAGGTTGCCAGAGCTTCGTTGTAGAGCGAGTAAGGCGACTGGCGGCCAAGGAGGGCGACATTGCCTTTATAGAGTTTCAGGCGGACCATGCCGGTAACAGGCTTCTGTGTGTCGTCTACGAAGGCGTCAAGGGCGGTGCGCATGGGCGAGAACCAGGTGCCGTTGTAGATGATGTTGGCATAGTCCTGCGCTATTGTCTGCTTGTACTGGAAGACCGATTTCTCAAGGGTGAGGCGCTCAAGTTCGCGGTGTGCGAAGTGCAGGATGGTTGCTGCAGGGGCTTCGTAGATTTCACGCGATTTGATACCAACAACGCGGTTCTCAATCATGTCGAGCCGTCCGACTCCATTCTTTGCGCCGAGCTCGTTGAGGCGGTTGATGATATCAAGGCCGGCCATTTTCTTTCCGTCAACCGAAACAGGAACGCCTTGAACGAATTCCACCTCAACAACAGTCGGGGTGTCAGGGGCGTTCTCGGGGGAGGTGGTTATCTGGTATGCATCTTCGGGAGGTGCAACCATCGGGTCTTCAAGGACGCCGCATTCTATGCTTATTCCCCAGATGTTCTCGTCAATAGAGTAGGGGCTCTTTTTGGTGACTGAAACAGGAATGTTGTGCTTGATGGCATAGTCCATTTCCGACTCCCTTGAGGTGAACTCCCATTCACGCAGAGGTGCGAGCACTTTCATATGCGGTGCGAGCGAGGCGAAGGTCACTTCAAAGCGGACCTGGTCGTTCCCTTTCCCGGTGCAGCCGTGAGCAAGCATGGTGCAGTTCTCTTCAAGGGCCACATCAACCATTGCCTTTGCAAGCAGAGGGCGTCCAAGTGCGGTTGCAAGCGGGTAAACATCTTCATACAGTGCGCCGGCTTTAAGTGCACGCCAGATGTAGTCTTCAACGAACTGCCGTTTCAGGTCAACGAAATGAAAGCTTGAGGCGCCGGTTGATAGTGCTTTGGCTTCCAGCCCCTCTATCTCTTTCTGCTGGCCGAGGTTTCCGGTGATAGCTACGATATCGGCATCATACTTGTCTTTCAGCCATTTGATCATGATTGAGGTATCAAGTCCGCCGGAATAGGCAAGTGCAATTTTTTCTCTCTGCATTGGTCGTGGTGGGTTGTTCAGTTTGTGGAAAGATTTTTATGAATATATGATATCAGGACCGAAATATTCTCTACAGAATCAGGAATTACAAGAACGGTGTCGTCACCGGCAATAGTGCCGAGAATAAGCGGGCTATGGAACTGGTCGAGCCATGAACCAACACCGTGTGCACGACCTGGAAGTGTGCGAACGATGACTGAGGTTTCATTTCCGGCAACGGAGACTACTTCCATGCCAACAAGCCCCTTGATGATGCGCCCCGAATGTTCTTCAGCAAAGAGAAGGCGGTACCCTGCATGAGTTTTGGAGCGGATGATTCCGAGTTCAGCGCAGTCGCGTGAAAGGGTTGCCTGAGCCACCTTGAGGCCTTTCTCTTTGAGTAGCCGAAGAAGGTCATGCTGGTTCTCTACATGCTCCTGCTGGATGATTTCACGAATGCGCAGCTGTCTTGCCGGTTTGTTCATGCATTGATGTTTTTGGCCGCATTATTGAGCCTGTGGGTCAAATGGAACTTCCGGTACTCGTCATGGTTGAGGAGTTTCACCAGAAGCGCTTTCTGGACATGAAGGCGGTTTTCCGCCTCGTCCATCACGATTGCCTGCGGGCCGTCCATCACCTCTGCGCTAATTTCTTCGCCTCTATGTGCGGGCATGCAGTGCATTGCTACGGCTGTGGGCTTTGCCTCCTTCATCATGGCACCATTGATCTGGAAGGGCCTGAATGCATCGAGGCGGGCTTTCTGCTCCTCTTCCTGTCCCATACTGGTCCATACATCAGTATAGAGCACATCGGCGTCTTTGGCTGCCTCCATCGGGTCGTGCATGATCTCAATTGTACTGATGCCTTTGGCTTCAGCTGCGGCAAGCAGGCCCTCATCAGGAGTGTAGCCTTCAGGGCAGGCCAGAACGAAGTGGAAGGGGAGGAGTCCTGCGAGTTCAATCCATGAGTTGGCAACATTGTTGCCGTCACCGACGAAAACCACCTTGATCCCTTCTTTCCACAACCCCTTTTCATAGAGGGTAAAGGCATCAGCCAGAATCTGGCAGGGATGAGAAAGATCAGTAAGGGCATTAACAACCGGAATAGTTGCACTGGCTGCAAGTTCCTCAATCACGGAATGCTCATGCAGACGGGCAACAATGGCGTCGTTGTATCGGGAGAGCAGGAGCCCGATGTCTTCAACCGATTCCCGTGAGCCCACCCCGACTGATTTTCCCTCAAGGTTGACGGCGTAGCCGCCAAGTTCATGGATGCCAACTTCAAAAGAGACCCGGGTCCTGAGTGAGGGCTTGTTGAAAATCATGGCAACGGTTTTACCGTTCAGAGGGCGGAAGCCTTGTGCGCCTTGAATACGAAGCTTTTTGATGTGGAGTGAATAATCGAAAAGCTCAATAACCTTTGCTGCATTGAGATGCGAGAATCCGAGAAAGTCGCGTTTTGTTTTCTGTCCTGCGTTTGCCTTTTGCATGTCTGTCAGTGTCTTATTGATTGTCGTCGTTTTCCTGTTCGGCAATGAACTGCGTCCCAACCCCTTCATGAGTGAAAATTTCAAGCAGGATGGAGTGAACGCATTTACCGTCGATCAGATGAATTTTCCCGACCCCTCCGTCCAGAGTCTGGAAAGCGGAAAGTACCTTGGGTATCATCCCTCCTGTGATGACCCTCTGCTCAATGAAATCAGCCGCCTGCGTTTTGCTGATGGTGCGAAGAATTGCCTCATGTGCCTGAATGCCGGCCACATCACTGACATAAATGAGCTTTTCAGCCTTCAGTGCAATGGCAATGCTGCTTGCCGCATCATCGGCATTGATGTTGTAAACCCGGCCCTCATCATCAAACCCTATCGGAGCAATAACAGGGATAAGCCCGGCATTGCAGAGAAGATCAATGTAGGCGGTGTTGATGGACGCCACTTCACCGACCAGACCAAGCGTGGCAGTATTCTGGCAGGGGACTGCCTGAATGGTGTCTGCATCAAGGCCGGAGACGCCGACAGCCTTGCCGCCATGTTCACTGATAAGGCGGACGATATCCTGGTTGACCTTGCCGGCCAGGGTCATCTGGACAACAGTAATCATGTCGCTGTCGGTGACGCGCTTGCCGTTCACAAATGTAGACTTGATCCCCATTTTTTCAGCTGTCTTCGTGATGGCGTCGCCCCCGCCATGCACAAGCACAACATTGATGCCCACCTTACGAAGAAGTGTCACATTCTGTGCGAACGAGTTTTTCAGGCACTCGTCCTTCATGGCCGAGCCACCATATTTAATGACAAAGGTCTTGCCCTCGAACTTCCGGATATAGGGCAGAGCCTCAATGAGTACCTGGCCTATGGCGGCCTGCGGGGCTTTCCTTGCCGGTGTCTCGTTATTACACGCTTGATGGTCCATTAAATCAATACTGATGGGTCGTTAGGGAAAAAGGTCAGCTTCTGTAGCTGCCGTTTATTTCAATATACTCTTTGCTCAAATCGCAGGTCCAGACTGTGGCCTTCCCGCTTCCGGAGCCAATTTTCAAGGTAATGACATAGGATTGCTTAGCCAGTATCTCCGCAGCTTCTTCTTCAGAAAATTCCGCATTGAGATTTTGTCTGAGAACAGGAAGATCATTGAAAAAGAGTTCAAGATCCTCTTCATGAAAGCGGGCGCCGGAACGGCCGGCGGCGGCAATGACGCGGCCCCAGTTGGCATCTTCCCCGTGCAGAGCTGTTTTTACAAGACTTGACTGGGCAATGGTGCGTGCAGCAAGCGTTGCTTCATGGTCGTTTTCTGCACCTTCCACCGTGATGGTAACAAGTTTGCTCGCCCCTTCGCCATCAATAACTATGAGGCGTGCAAGAAACTCCATCAAAGCACCGAGCGCTTCTTTGAAAAGCCGTTCATCGTTACTTCCTTTAACCACCTGTGGTCCGGTTCCTCCTGCAAGAATAACCGCCATGTCGTTGGTGCTGGTGTCGCCGTCAACGGTAATGGCGTTGAAGCTGTGGCTGTTGGCTTCCCGTAGAGCTTCCTGAAGCAGTGCCGGTTCAATTGAAGCATCTGTTGCCATAAAGGCAAGCATGGTGGCCATGTTGGGGCAGATCATCCCCGATCCTTTTGCAATACCGCTTATTCTGACGGTTCCGCCTGAAAGAATGACATCGACGAAAAAGAATTTCGGAAAGGTATCCGTCGTCATGATAGCCTGTGCAGGAAGAAGGCCAGATTCGGTATTGCATAACGGGAGCAGATTGCTGATACCAGCTCTCACCCTGTCAAGGGGTAGCGTCTGACCAATGACGCCGGTTGAGGAGACAATCACCGATTCTGCAGGTATGGCGAAGGCCCGGGCGGCTGATTCAGCCATACTGATTGCGTCTCTCATCCCCTGATCTCCTGTAGCGGCATTTGCGTTGCCGCTGTTACATACAATGGCACGCATTGCGGCAGAAGACATTTCAAGGTGCTTCTTTGAGACATGTACCGGAGCGGCACAGCAGAGATTGGTGGTGAACACGCCCGCTGCAGTGCAGTCATGTTCAGCAAGAAGAGCCATCAGGTCGGTTCGTCCGCTGTATTTGATTCCGGCTGCAACAGAGGCCGTAGCAAACCCTCGGGGCCAGAACCCCTCGTTTCCATCATGCTCCGGAGCCATGGGAACGACACCTTCGGGCCAACTGGTTTCCTTGCTGTGCCTTTGGATCACTTCCAGCGCTTTCTCTGTCTTCTTCAATGGTGTGTAGGGTAAGGGTATTATATTAATGAAGCCCGGTCCTTTCATCAAGGCCAAGCATAATATTCATGTTCTGCACAGCCTGACCGGCAGCACCCTTCAGGAGGTTGTCTATGGCTGAAATAACCACCATTGAAGTGCTGCGCCCTGTATCGGGTATATGGATATCGCAGAAGTTGGTATTGGCAACATGGCGCACTTCAGTCATCTCCTGGCGAACACGCACAAAGGGTGCCTCACGGTAAAACTCCTGATAGTGCTCTTTCATTGCTTTGGTTTCAGCGGGGGAGTCGAGCGAAAGTGTAAGCGTACTATAAATGCCCCGAACCAGCGAGCCGATCATCGGCGTAAAGGTGAACGCAAACGAAGGATCGGTGGCAGATGTGCCAAGTGCCTGCATGATTTCAGGTGTGTGCTGGTGTTTTCCAACCTTGTAGGCACGAACATTTTCACTCATCTCCGCAAACGAAAGCTCTGTTTTCGCACTACGGCCGGCTCCCGAGAGTCCGGAAATTGCCGTACATGCCACTGATTTTACGGCTGGCATGCCGGAGGGGGAGAGCAGGAGCGGAGCGAGAGCGAGGATGATGCTTGTTGCGTAGCATCCCGGGTTGCTGACCGTGCTCGATGCGGCAATGTCTTTTCTGAAAAGCTCCGGCATGGCGTATGTCATCACGGCATCTGCGGGTTTTGCTGCTCCGTAGAACGCCTCATGCTCATCGGTGCTCTTCAGCCTGAAATCACCGGAAAGGTCAATCACCATTTTTCCTGCTGCTGCAAGCGCCGGTACAAGGGAGTGCGCTTCGCCATGCGGAAGGGCGAGGAAATAGATATCACTCTCAAGCCCGCCTTCATAGGAATGGTAGGTCATTGGGCAGCCGGTTGCGGGATAGAGCTCGTCGGCCCGTTTGCCGGCTTGGGAAAATGCATACAGATGCTGCAGCCTCACGCCCGGATGGCGTTGAAGCAGGCGAGTCAGCTCGGCACCTGAATAGCCTGATGCCCCGATAATGGAAACACTCGGTACTGCGCTTTCCATTGGTTTGGATGCGGTCATTGGTTGAGTTTTCTGTGAATATTTATCCAATAAGGCGAATATATTAATCTTTTTTATGGCATAATCAAACCGTTTCCGCTTTTTTAGGAGCCTGCCGAAAACAGCCTGCTCTGTTATGCCAACACCTTTTTTCTCTGTATCTTATAAGCTATTTCCGCAATTCTTCTCATGGCCACAAAGAATGAGTTATGCATAATTTGCCGCACAACCTGTTTCTGATCGGTCTATGCATCGCTACCGCACTCTCTTCATGCGCTCCTCATGCAGACAAAGAAACGCCGGTAACAGGAAGCATAAGAATCATTTCTGACACTTCGTGGCAGTATGCTGCAGGAATTCAGTCGGAGGTGTTTTCGCGTTATTATCCTGATGCGTCCATCACCCTCGTCGCTGCGGAAGGTCCTGTCTCACTCCAGCGAGGGGAGGGAGCTCTGCTTGGCCATGCGCCAGATGACTCACTCGGCATCCTTCGTGCTGAGCCTGTTGCCAATGACGCTCTTCTTGTTATTGTGAACAGCAGAAATCCCTTAAGCAGCATGACTGTAGATGCCGTCACCCTGCTTTTTGGCAACCTTCATCCTTTTGCTGGTGATGCCTTTAGGGAGCATCTGCAGCGGGTGGCCTCAGGCCGTGAAAAGGCCGCTCTTGTGCTCCGCTCCGCCTATCATGAGGCCGACCGTTCCGGTTCAGTACCGCAAGGGCTGAAAATTCTTGCGATTTCGGGCGATGGTGAGGCCGTTCTCCCTGAGGCAAAAGAGATTATGAATGGAAGCTACCCCCTTGTTACCACCCTTTACTATGTATATTATCCGGGCGATGCGCTTGCTGCCGGCTTTGGTGCTTGGCTGACCGACCGGGGCCAAAACATCTTTGCCCGAATCGGACTTGTGCCTCTTGGCGAGAGCGCCCGAACAATAATTCTGAACTGACCCTGTGCAGCATGAAACGACTGCTCACCAGCAAAAAAATTTCACCCCTACTGGTCATCATCTTGACCGGCACTATAGGGATATTGCTTGTTATAGCCGGAACAGCCGGCTTTATCCTCTTTCAGGGGCGTTTTCTCGACAGAGTGGGCAAACAGCAGCAAACCTACTTCAATCTTGTTGATTTCAGAGACAAGGTTATTGACTTTGGAGAAAAGTCGCGCGGAAAGAGCGGCCCCGAAAAAGCAAAGGAGAAGGAGGTGCTTCAATTTATGCACGACCGCCTTGCTGTTGAGATGGGAGAGGCATGTGTTCGAAAGGACCAATTGTTCCCGACTCCTTCCATAGACAACAGCGAACTGCTTTCACTCCAGATGCAGACAGCCATTGATCAGGTTAGAGATGAGTCCCGGGCTGCGGCTGAACAGCTGGTTTTTTTCAACCAGATATTTCTTTTCATCATTCTGGGTCTGCTGCTCAGCCTCAATATAGCTGCCGGCTGGCTCCTCCATTACAACTACCGCCTAACGCTTATTCCTCTGGCTCAGCTTGCACAACGGCTGAAGCGGGTCAACAGAGACATCCCTGAAAGCATTCACGACACGGCCGAAGAAATGAAAAAGGAGCTGAATGAAACGATGCATTCGCCTGACATAACGCAGATAACCCAGTCAATCATGAGTTTCTGCGGAGACATTGAGGCCAAGAACAAGAAGCTTGACGAAATTTTCATTACTGATGAAAAAACGGGTCTTTTCAATTACCGACACTTCAAGGAGCATCTCATTATCGATGTTGAGCGCGCCAAACGATTCCGCACAAGCGTTTCCATTGCAATGATTGATATAGACCACTTCAAGAAGTACAATGATGCAAACGGTCATATTGCAGGGGACAGGGTTCTGGAGGTACTGGCCGGGATTATCCGCAAACAGAGTCGCACTTCCGACATTCCGTCCCGATTCGGCGGCGAAGAGTTTGCCATTCTTTTTCCCAATACTGATACCCCTGCAGCGGTAGAGATTTCCGACAGGCTGCGCAAAATCATCAGTGCCGAACCCTTTCCGCATGAGCATGACCAGCCGACCGGGCAATTGACTGTAAGTATTGGTATTGCAACATTTCCTGATGACGCCCCTGACTGGTACACGCTTATCAACAATGCCGACCGTGCGCTGTATGAGGCCAAGACAAAAGGAAGAAACAATGTTGTAACCTTCAAGGAACTCGTTGAAAAACTCTCGGCAGGCGGCAATGAGACCTGAATTCTTCATAGCTGGGCGCTTTGCATTCATGCAGCGATCGCTCTCACGCCCGACCTTCATCGTCATGATTGCTGTTGCCGGAATTGCATTGGGCACAGCGGCTCTGATTCTCACACTCTCCGTTGTGAACGGCTTTGCCGGAAGTATTGAGCAGAAACTGATCAGCTTCAACTCCCACATGCAGTTCCGTTATCCCGATGAACGGTTTTTTCTGGAACGAAGGAGCCAAATTGCCGAAATACTCTCCCATCCGGACATTACCGAGGCATCCCCTTTTCTTGAAAAAGGGTGTATTCTCATGAGCAGTGCCGGAGTCAAGAGGGGGCCAGCCAAGAGTCAGCCGGTCATGCTGAAAGGGGTTACGCCGGAGGCAGAAAATGAGTTCCTTGGCAGGTATCTTCACTCTCGACCATCCCCGCAAAAAATTACAGCAGACTATTTGGGACTTTACGCAGGCAGGACGCTTGCGGAAAATATTGGTCTGAACACTGGCGATACCGTCATGCTTGTCGGCATTGACAAAGATACTGCAAGCGGACAGGATGGGCGGGGAAGCGTTGTCGACATGCTGTCCTCTCTTGATATTGAGCTTGGTGTGATAAAGGGGATCTATGATACGGGGCTTCAGGAAGGGTTTGATGATTTTCTTATGCTGACCGACCTGCCTGCTCTGCAATCCCTCTATGCGCCAGGAATGATCAGCGGCTATGATGCCAATACCCGAAACCTCCAGTCAGTTGCCACAACAGCAGAGGAGGTTACCGCTGGATTGGGATATCCCTTTTACGGCTATACGGTTTTTGACAGGTACCAGAACATGTTCGAGTGGCTCAAGCTCCAGAAAAACATCACACCACTGCTTATTCTCACCATTACCATTGTGGCGGTGTTCAACATCATTGCCACACTCCTCGTGCTTGTTATTGAAAAAACCAGGGAGATAGGACTCCTCAGCGCTGTTGGCATGGTTCCCGGCAGGGTCAGCAATATCTTTATGGTACAGGCCTTTCTTATTGCTCTTGCTGGAATTTTGGCCGGCAATGTTCTGGCCTTTACCTTGACCGTTCTGGAACTGCGGTTTCATTTCATAACCCTTCCGGAAAAAAGCTATTTCATAACCCATGTACCACTTTCGCTGAATGTGGCCGATTACGCCCTCGTGTCGCTTTCTGTTATGCTGTTGACACTCATCTTTGCGTTTATTCCTGCAAGGGTAGCTGCCGCCCTTAAACCCGGAACCGCCCTTTCTGCTTGATTATGTTGGAATTCTTTGACAGGCCTTCCCTCTGGATAGCACGACGGTTCAGTTTTGCTCCCAAACGGTTCCGCATCATTAATGCAATTTCCGCCATCAGTTTTGCCGGTATTGTTATCGGTGTCTGTACGCTTCTTGTAGTCATGAGCGTACTCAACGGTTTCCAGAAGCTGGCGTCAGACCTTTTTCTGACACTGGACAGCCCTGTTCAGATGATTTCTGCAGATTCTCCCGGCTTCAAGGTCAGCAGCGAGCTTCTTGAGTCTCTTCGCATGATTGAGGGGGTTGAATCTGCCGAGCCTTATCGTGAAGGAGAGGCCGTCATGGCGGGGAAAGGAAAGAATGAACTGGTTACCCTGAAGGGGGTCAGCCCGTTTGCAGAGAAGCGGCTGATGAGGGTTACCGGACGGCAGAGGCCGCTGTTTTCAACACCATCGTCAATCTCGGTGGGGGAGTTTCTTGCATACCGGACCGGCCTCTACCAGAACACCGCGCTCAGCCTTTTCAGTCCGGAATTGATCCGGGTCTCCCTTGCATCCCTTTCACAGCCCTACATTCTCTCGGCATTGAGCATTCCCGAGGTCAATGTCTCATCTACCTTTACCCTGCAGAAACTTTTTGATGACCGCTTTGTGCTTTCCTCAAACGCTCTTGCCAGAGAGGTTCTGCTTCTCGGCAGTGATGAGTATTCAGGAATTGATATCAGGCCCCGGGAGGGGGTTTCGGGGAGCGAACTTGCCGAGCAGCTCGCGGTATGGCAAGTTCACAATCAGTACCCTGAAGGCACCGGGTTCAGGACTTTGGAAGAAAAGTACCGCGACATATTTTCTGTCATGGAACTTGAAAAATGGGTTAGTTTTGCCGTATTGATGCTCATTGTGCTGGTTGCCTCACTCAGCCTCACCGGCTCACTTGCAATGACTGCCATTGACAAGAAACGAGACCTCTTTTCGCTCCGATGCCTCGGTATGGATTCGGGAGGGTTGATGGGGATATTTATGATGCAGGGCGCTTTAACCGGTCTGGCAGGAACAGCAGCAGGAGTGGGCATTGCCTGGGTGATCTGCCGAATGCAGGAACTGTTCGGGCTGGTCCAGCTCCCTTCAAAAAGCGCCTTCATCATAGAGGCATATCCGGTCAGCATGGAGGCGGGAGATTTTCTTGCTGTCGCTTTTGCGGCTATCCTTCTTTCGCTTGCCGTCAGCATCTATCCTGCCCGAAATGCCGCTTCCATAGCGCGGAGCCAGTCACTTGCGATGAAAAGCATCTGAAAGAGTTTTCTCTACGCTCCCCCTTTGAGCTGTTTGCGGAACACAACCATCGGTGAGTGGTGGAAACCCGCACTTTGATAGAAGCCGTGCCCAGCCGCATTGTCACGGTCGGTCAGGAGCGTCACTCGAAGGCATCCGGCTGTTTCAGCTTCAATGATGGCCCGCTCCATCAGCTTTGCGCCGATTCCTTTCCGACGGCGGCCGGGCATAACCACCATGTCTTCAAGCAGGGCAACCCTGCCCCCAAGAGCTGTGCTGATGGTAAAGAGCAGTAGAACCATTCCGAGAATTCTGCCCTTCTCCTCATAGACCAGAATCCGTCCGGTTTCGGGGTGCTCAAGAATCATTGTGAGTGAACGGGCCTGCACATCATACTCTGGAGTAAATTCCGCCTCCTGCCCAAAGAGCACTCCCAGGAGTGATGCGCATGCATCAATGTCTGCCAACCGGGCTGTTCTGACTTGAACCATATTCCTGCACTGTGCTGGAGGGTGGATTCCCCGAAAAGGGAACTATATTATGAAGACTTGACCTGTAAATATACTTCACCCTTACCCTCAACCAAGAACTTCAGTATAGGTTGCCGTGTTAGAACCCATTCTTGAAATTCAGGACCTTTCTTTTTCTTACGATGGCTCGTCTGAAAAGATATTCAGCCACCTCAATCTGAAGGTGACGGCGGGAGAGTTTCTTCTGGTGAAAGGCCCTTCAGGTCAGGGAAAGTCAACGCTTCTCCGCCTGATTTGCCGTCTGCAACAACCTTGTGGCGGTAGTATCCGTTATCGGGGAAGGGAGATAACCAAAATTGCCCCCTCAGAGTTGAGAAGCTCCATCAGCTTTGTGGCACAGATTCCGAGAATGATTGATGCATCAGTGAAGGACAACCTTCTTCTGCCGTTCACCTTTGAAGCCAACAAAGCCAAAAGCCCCCCTTCGGATGAGTCTCTCCGCCTGATGCTCCGCGACTTCTACCTTGAATCCGTTGCGCTTGCACAATCGGCCATGAAGCTCTCCATCGGGCAGATGCAACGACTTGCTATCATGAGGGCCATTCTTCTGAACCCCGACATTCTTCTGCTTGACGAACCTACCTCAGCGCTTGACCCCGAAAGTGCCGCAATGGTCTTTTCCCTCATTGAACGACTGAACATTGATGAAGGGAAAACGCTCATTACCGTGACCCACAGCGACTATGTTCCCAAAAAGCCTCTTGCAGCCGTCTACAGACTCCATGAACGGACACTCCACAAAGAGCAATGAACCAGATCATTGACATTTCCAACTGGCAGCTTCTGCTTGGACTGCTGTTCATCCTGCTGGCCCAAATCAGCTCCTTTGTCTTTCATCTCGGGCTCAACCGCGATATCGCCATAGGAACCATCCGTACTTTCGCCCAGCTGTTTCTGATGGGGTTCGTACTGACCTACATTCTGCAGTCAGATCACCAGCTGCTCGTCGTCGGAGTCTTTCTGGTGATGGTAGTATCCGCCATATTCATCATCAAGGGCAGAGTTGCAGAGAAACAGGTCTCCTATCTCTTTCCGACCTTTCTGACAATGCTTGTCAGCTATTTTGCCACGGCAATGTTTGTTTCCGGGCTCATCATTGGCTCTTCGCCATGGTGGGAACCCCGTTACTTCCTGCCTGCCGGAGGAATGGTGATTGGCAACTCCATGTCGGCGCTTGCCATATCGCTTGAGCGGTTTTTCAGAGATCTTCGCCAACAGCGCGACCAGATTGAAATGCAGCTCTCTTTGGGGGCGGGCTACAGGGAGGCAAGCGCTGAAATCTTCAGAACTGCCGTCAAGGCAGGCATGATTCCCTCCATAAACGCTATGATGGGCGTAGGGCTTGTGTTTATTCCGGGAATGATGTCGGGGCAGATTCTTGCAGGAATTGACCCCATGATCGCAATCCGCTACCAGATTGTTGTTATGCTGATGCTTGTCGGGGCCACCACACTGAGTTCTGTCACCATTATGCTTCTTATCAGGAAACGGTGTTTCGGTAGCGGGGAAGAGTTGCTGCTCACCTCTTCGTGACTCTCACTCCGACAGAAGCTTTTATAAAATAAAGAGAAAAGCCAGCGAGCATCATTGCCAGACAGAGGATTTGGCCCATGGAGAGGCTCAAAGTTACAAATCCTATGTGGGCATCGGGTTCACGGAAAAACTCAATGCAGAACCGGAAAAATCCGTAGCCAAAGAGATAGAGTGCCGCAAGAAATCCAGGGAAAGGGGATTTGCGCCTGAGTGACCAGAGTATCACAAACAGTACGATGCCCTCAAAGAGTGCCTCATAGAGCTGTGAGGGGTGGCGAAGCTCATGGGTTCCTGCCATAGGGAAATACATGCCAATTGATGCGTCAGTCACCCTTCCGTAGAGCTCTCCGTTGATGAAGTTGCCGAGCCTTCCAAAGGTATACCCGAGCGGAACTGCGGGGATAAAAAGATCAACGGTTTCAAAAAAGCCGGTTTTATGTACCCGAGTAAAAGCAAAGAGGGCTATGGCTACGCCAATGAGCCCTCCATGGTATGACATTCCGCTGATTCCCGAAAAAGCACAGCCGTTTGCAGTAGCCATCCATGGCAAAAGTGTTCCGAGAGGGTCGGCGAATAAGGAGCCAAGTCCGTAAAAGAGTATATAGCCGAGACGGCCTCCGAGAATGACCCCGGCCATTACCCAGGTTAAGGCATCACCCACAAAAGGAGTGCTGAAGGAAAGTGACTCACTCCTTACGCGGTAGCGGGCAAGGAGATAGACAATGCCAAACGCTATAATATACATGGTGCCATACCAGCGGAGCGCAAAGCTGCCGAAGGAGACTATGACGGGGTTCATCTGTGAGGGAAGATGCTGCCACCAGAATGTAAAATCACCCATAAGTTAATTTCTGAGAGTTTTCCTTGAATTAACGAACTGTATGCTATTGGAAGCAAAAAAAATATAGTTAACTTTCAATCTTTCGCATTTTGTTGCATTCATACCCATTAACACACAAAATACCGATAGAATGGCTAAGATACTTGAAGGGCCTGCCATGAAACTGTTCAACAAGTGGGGCATTCCCGTGCCGAACTATGTTGTCATCATGGATCCCGAACGCCTTTTGCAGCTCGGAGAAGCTAACAAATGGCTCAGAGATTCAAAACTTGTCGTAAAGGCTCATGAAGCCATTGGCGGTCGTTTTAAGCTTGGTCTGGTCAAAATTGGCCTCAATCTGGAAGAGGCGTATGAAGCCGCAAAAGAGATGATCGGCCGTCAGATAGATACTGCCGAAATCCGTCAGGTGATTGTTGCCGAAATGCTTGAGCATGATGCGGAATACTATGTATCAATTGCCGGCAACCGTGATGGTGCCGAGCTTCTTCTTTCCAATAAAGGTGGCATTGATATTGAAGATAACTGGGATACTGTCAAGAGGCTCCACATTCCTCTCGATGTAACCCCGGGCATAGAAGATCTTACAAAAGTTGCCGTAAGTGCCGGATTTGAGGGCGAGGTTGCAGAAAGGGTTGCCAAAATTGCCTCCCGTCTGATTCTCTGCTTCGACAACGAGGATGCACAGTCAATTGAAATTAACCCGCTGGTCATCCGTAACAGCGACATGCGCTTTGCAGCGCTTGATGCTGTCATGAATGTTGACTGGGATGCCCGTTTCCGCCATGCAGACTGGGATTTCAAGCCTGTCTCCGAAATCGGCCGCCCTTTCACCGAAGCTGAGCAGCAGATTATGGAAATCGATGCTCGCATCAAGGGTTCCGTTAAGTTTGTTGAAGTTCCCGGCGGCGAAATTGCTCTGCTGACTGCAGGCGGTGGCGCTTCCGTATTCTACTCTGACGCAGTTGTAGCCCGTGGCGGCACAATCGCCAACTATGCCGAATATTCCGGCGATCCCTCCGACTGGGCTGTGGAGGCACTGACAGAAACCATCTGCCAGCTCCCCAACATCAAACACATTATTGTTGGTGGCGCAATCGCCAACTTCACTGATGTAAGGGCGACCTTCAGCGGCATCATTAACGGTTTCCGTGCAAGCAAGGCAAACGGCTACCTCGAGGGAGTGAAGATTTGGGTAAGGCGTGGTGGACCGAACGAAAACCAGGGTCTTGCGGCAATCAAAAAGCTCGCAGACGAAGGGTTCGATATTCATGTCTACGATCGCACTATGCCGATGACCGATATCGTCGACCTTGCTCTTAAATCGTAAGGCCGAAGTATCGACAGTCATACCAGATACAGAAACTTTTAACTTCATTAAACGGAACGAATCGTGAGCATACTTGCAAATAAAGACACAAAAGTTGTCATCATCGGCGGTGTTGCCGGTGTTAATGCCGCAAAGAGGATGGCCCAGTTCGACTTTCTTGTCAACCGCTCCCTCAGCGTTCAGGCATTTGTTTACCCCCCTGAATCAGGTCAGCAGAAAGAGATTTACCGTGGCGGTGAACTGAACAATGTTTCGGTTTACTCCACCCTTCAAGAGGCTCTTGAGGAAAACCCCGAGATCAACACAGCCCTGATTTACCTCGGTGCATCCAGAGCAACCCAATCAGGCGTAGAGTGCCTTGAGTCCGAAAACATCAAGCTGGTCTCGATGATCACCGAGGGTGTGCCGGAAAAAGACGCAAAGAAACTTCGCGCTCTGGCCATCAAGAAGGGCAAGATGTTCAACGGGCCTTCCTCAATCGGCATCATGAGTGCAGGGGAGTGCCGTCTCGGCGTCATTGGAGGCGAGTTCAAAAACCTCAAGCTCTGTAACCTCTACCGTTCAGGCTCGTTCGGTGTCCTCACAAAGTCCGGCGGTCTGTCGAACGAGACAATGTGGCTCTGTGCACAGAACGGCAACGGCGTTACTTCTGCCGTAGCTATCGGCGGCGATTCCTACCCCGGAACTGATTTCGTCACCTACCTTGAAATGTTTGAAAAAGACCCTGAAACCAAAGCGGTTGTCATGGTCGGTGAAGTTGGCGGAACCCTCGAAGAGGAGGCGGCCGAGTGGCTTGGAGCTGAGAAACGCCGTATCCGTCTTATTGCAGCAATCGGCGGTACATGCCAGGAAGTTCTTCCTCAGGGAATGAAATTCGGACATGCCGGTGCAAAAGAAGGCAAAAAGGGACTGGGTTCAGCCCGTTCAAAAATAAATGCGCTTCGCGAAGCTGGAGCACTGGTTCCCGATACATTTGGCGGACTTTCCAAAGCTATCAGGCAGGTCTATGATGAGCTTCTTGCCGATGGTACCATCAAGCCCGAGCCAATGGTTGACGAAGCCATCCTTCCCGAGCTCCCTCCCAAGGTTCAGGAGATCATGAAGCAGGGCGATGTGATTGTCGAACCCCTTATCCGGACCACTATTTCCGATGACAGAGGCGAAGAGCCCCGTTATGTTGGTTATGCAGCTTCCGAGCTCTGCGAGAAAGGCTACGGCATTGAAGATGTTCTTGCACTTCTCTGGAACAAGAAGCTTCC
>JABMPC010000080.1 GCA_013203905.1 Chlorobium sp.
GCTACGGCCAAATACTCCTCAGCCTGGATTACCCAGAAAATCTTCCGCTTTACCAATGACCAGCGGAACCTTGTTTATGGACTTATAGGCGCTCATGCTGCCGTAGCTCTGGCAACAGTGCTGATTGGTTACGGCATTGTGACCGGCTATGCTATTGACGGCTCTCCTATCCGCCTGCTGGACGAGAGCATTCTCAATGGCACGATTGTTTTCATTCTTGTGACCTGTACTTTGGCCACCATTGTGGGAGAGAAGGCAGCCGCCAAAGTAGCAGAGGCTGCAGACGCCCTGGAGAAGCCGGAGGCGGCCGCTGCTGTTCCTGAAGAGCGAATTCTCATTCCTTTGAGCAATCAGGAGCGGGTTGATGAGCTGATCAATCTCAGCATTACCCTCAAGTCTCCCAAAAGCCCAACTGCTCTCTACGCTCTTCATGTGGCCGACAACAGCGTGAGCGATGAAATTGGGGAAAAGAACGGCAGGAAGATTCTTGAAAAGGCAGAGGTGGCGGCTTCTTCCACCGACAACACCCTCACCTCGCTGCTGCGCTTCGACAGTGATGTGCCCAACGGTATTGTGGGGGTTCTTCGCGAACAGAAGATAACAGACCTCATTTTAGGGCTCCATGAGAAAACCGGGCTGAACGACTCTTTCCTTGGTGCTTCTTCTGAAAGCCTTCTTGCACGAGGCAATGTTACCACATTCATCTATCGTCCGGTTCAGCAGCTTGATACAGTCAAGCGCACTATTATCGTTGTGCCGTCGGGTGCTGAATTTGAAGAGGGGTTCAGGCTCTGGATGGGCAAAATTGCCAACATCGTCAAAAATACCAGTGTCAGGCTGGTGGTTTATGCTGCACGCCAGACCACGGCTGTTCTGAAAGAAGCCTGGGGTTCGGCGGTTACCAATGCCGAGTACAGGCCGTTCAAGGACTGGGATGACTTTCTCGCGCTTTCGGGGGAGATCAAAAAGGATGACAGCCTCATTATTGTGATGAGCCGGAAGCGCCATCGCTCCTACCATGACAGCATGGCCAAAATTCCTGCATATCTGGGCCGTTATTTCCAGAAAAACAGCTTTATCCTGCTCTGGCCCGTACAGAGTCCCGTGGAGGAGGTTGTTCCTGAAAAGGCGTTCAAAAAAGGCCTTGATACCCTTGAGCGGTTTGGTAAAATATTCGGGGAGGTATACCGGAAAGGCTGGAAGCCCCTGCAGAGGCAGACTGAAAAATAGGGGGGTTACTTTTTTCTGCGTCGGGTGCAGGAATGGTTTCTCATTTCCGGAATGCATTGACCAAACACCTGCAGACTGTAGCTCCCAAGCTCAAACCCCTGTTGGCGGCAGAGTTTTTCAAGCATGCCGCCGAGTTCGCTGCTCGTAATTTCCACCACCTGACCACACTGTTCACAAACTACATGCAGGTGGTTGGCAACACCGTGTGATTTTTCGTAGTGTGTGTGTTTGTGTCCGAGGTCTATTCTGGTAACAAGCCGTAGCCGGAACAGGAGGTCAAGGGTATGATAGACGGTTGCCCGGGATATGGATACCCCCCTTTTTTTAAGGCGCTGATAGAGTTCATCAGCATCCAGATGGCTTCCGGAACTGTATATTTCCCGCAGAACCGCAATCCGTGCGGAAGTGCATCGCTGCCCCTGCTCTTTGAGTGCATTGCGCAGCACTGACTCGGCCGACCGGGAGCTTGCTGTCTCGGGCAGGGGAGGTGTTGCAGTGGTATCTGTCATATCTCGCTCCCTTTCGGGGGTGAACGGTTTTCTCTCTTTTTCAGTTATTTTAAGTATACAAAGTAAAAATAACATTCACCCTGGTTTTCTCGTTGGTCTCTTGGTCGCCAGAGGGCATGGGTGGAAAAAATACCGTTGAGAATGTTATTTTCACCTCTGAAAAAGGTTCAGCCCCACAGTGTTTTTCCCAAAAACGGGGATAAAGAACAGTAACAGCAAGGAGTATTACGATTCATGATTTTACCCATTACCACATATACCGATGAGGTTCTTCACCAGACAGCAAAACCGCTCAAAGGGGTGGATGGTGCTGTAAAGGAGCTTATCGATTCAATGTTCGAGTCCATGGAAAACGCTTCCGGTATAGGCCTTGCCGCTCCGCAGGTTGGCCATTCGCTCCGTCTTCTCGTGCTTGACATTTCATGCATGAAGTCTTATGAGAATGTGGCTCCGATGGTGGTCATCAACCCCAATATTCTGTCGGTGAAAGGCAAGAATCTGATGGAAGAGGGTTGCCTCAGCGTACCGGGTGTGCAGGGCGATGTGCTTCGGCCTTCCGCCATTACCCTGAAATATCGCGACCGGAATTTCGTTGAGAGGACCGAAGAGTTTTCGGGTATGCTTGCCCGTGTTCTCCAGCATGAAATTGACCATCTCAGCGGCACTCTTTTCATAGACCGAATGGAAAAACGCGACCGCCGGAAAATCCAGAAAGAGCTTGATGCCATAGCAGAAGGGCAAATAGAGGTTGATTACCCACTTGCACGCGCCTGTTCGCGCGACGGCGGGGGAGCACTATGCATGTGACCCCTTTGCGGCTCATTTTTATGGGAACTCCCGATTTTGCCGTGCCCTCCCTTCAGGCTATTGCTGATGCCTCTCTCCCTTTTGAGATTGTGCAGGTGGTGAGTGCCCCTGACCGCCCCCGGCGCAAAAAGAACGCCGAGCCGGAGCCGACTCCAATCAAGAGTCTTGCCTTGAAGCTTGGCCTTCCAGTGCTTGAGGTGGAGGATGTGAAGGATCCTGGCTTTGCCACCGCAGTAGGGGAGCTTCAGCCGGATGTGATTGTGGTTGCAGCTTTCCGTATTCTTCCTCCTGCGGTTTACGGGGCGGCGCGTCTCGGCGCATTCAACCTGCACGCATCTCTGCTCCCGGCTTACCGCGGGGCGGCTCCCATCAACCATGCGCTGATAGAGGGGGAGCGGGAGAGCGGGGTCACCACCTTTTTCCTCCAGCAGCAGGTTGATACCGGCAATATCATTCTCAAAAAAAGTACTCCGATTGATAGTATGGAGAACGCCTCGCAGCTTGCGGCACGGCTCTCGAAAATTGGTGCAGAGGCGGTCGTGGAAACTCTCCGCCTGATTGCCGAAGGAACTGTTGAGGTTTCGGCACAGGATGAGTCGCTGGTCTCGAAAGCCCCGAAGCTGACGCGTGAAAACACCAGGATTGAGTGGAACCAAAGCGCCGAAAAGCTGCACAATTTCATCAGGGGTCTTGCCATGCGCCCTGCCGCCTGGACTACGCTCGGAGGGAAAACCCTCAAGATATTTCAATCTGCTCCTGCGCCCGCAGTCTTTGCCACCTCCCTTGACACTCCGGGAACCATGCTGATTGAGGATGGTTGCCTCTATGCCAGGGGCACAGACGGCTGGATTGAAATTCTCTCTCTCCAGCTTGAAGGCAAGCGGCCGATGGATGCGGGCGAGTTTCTTCGCGGATTCAGGGAGGAGAGCGGAGTGCTTCTGGGGAGCTGACCCCCCATCTCTGTCAACAGGATGATAGGCATTTTCAATCGTCTGGTTTTCCTCAGGATGTCTTGTGGTTACACTCTGCGGGCGGGGTAGAACGAGGCTTCCTCTAATTCTAATTATATGGCGCCGCAGGCGGAGGGATGAATTTTTGTTTATATTCCCGATCTTGACTTTTAACCAGAATTTAACGCTTTTTTTATGGCCCCGTCCAGTCCGGAAGTAAGCCGCATCAGGAACTTCTGCATCATTGCCCATATCGACCACGGCAAGTCGACCCTTGCCGATCGCCTGCTTGAGATGACCCATACGCTTGATCGCACGCAGATGGATTCCGCGCAGGTTCTTGACGATATGGATCTTGAGCGCGAGCGGGGCATCACCATCAAAAGCCATGCGGTTCAGATGAAGTACCGTTCGGTTGCCGGGGATGACTACACGCTGAACCTGATTGATACTCCGGGCCATGTTGATTTCAGTTATGAAGTGTCCCGATCGCTTGCTGCATGCGAGGGTGCGCTTCTCGTGGTGGATGCAACACAGGGGGTTGAGGCCCAGACCATTGCGAACCTCTACCTTGCCATAGAGGCGGGCCTGGAGATTATTCCGGTCATTAACAAGATTGATCTCCCCTCTTCGGATGTTGAGGGGGTTGCCAGCCAGATTATCGATCTCATCGGTATTGAGCGGGAAGAAATCCTGCAGGTGTCTGCAAAAGCCGGTCTTGGAGTGGAGGAACTGATGGAGGCCATCATCGCCCGTGTTCCTGCACCGGCCGACAATGGCCATCTACCGCTTCGTGCACTTATTTTTGATTCCGTGTTCGACGCCTACCGTGGTGCGGTTGTCTATCTCCGTATTGTCGACGGTGTACTGAAAAAAGGCGACAAGGTCCGTTTCTTCGCCAACAGCAAAGTGTTTCTTGCTGACGAAATAGGCACTATGAGCATGAAGCGCCAACCCAAACAGGTGCTTGAAGCGGGTGATGTCGGCTATCTGATATGCTCCATCAAGGATGTGAAAGATGCAAAGGTCGGCGACACGGTAACCCATGCCGATGCTCCGGCTGAAAAAAGGCTTGCCGGATACAAGGATGTGAAGCCTATGGTCTTCAGCGGTCTCTACCCGGTCAACTCCAACGAGTTCGAGGATCTGCGCGAGTCGCTTGAAAAACTCTCTCTCAACGATGCCTCGCTGGTCTATACCCCGGAGACCTCCGTTGCGCTCGGTTTCGGGTTCCGCTGCGGCTTCCTTGGGCTTCTGCACATGGAGATCATCCAGGAGCGCCTTGAGCGGGAGTATGGCATGAACATCATCACCACCGTGCCCAATGTGGAGTACCGGGTGCTGATGACCAACGGTGAGACCATCATTGTCGACAACCCCTCCAAAATGCCTGATACGGCGCGCATCACCCATGTGGAGGAGCCCTATGTCAGCATGCAGATCATTACTCTTGCCGACTATATCGGTAACATCATGAAGCTTGGCATGGAGCGGCGTGGCGAGTATCGCAACACCGATTACCTCGACACCCAGCGGGTGAATATGCATTTTGAGTTTCCGCTTTCTGAAATAGTTTTTGATTTCCATGACCGCCTGAAGTCCATTTCAAAAGGCTACGCCTCAATGGATTACGAGTACATCGGATACCGCGAATCGGAACTGGTCAAGCTTGATGTGCTGCTTAATGGCGAACCGGTTGATGCGCTTTCCATTATTGTGCACCGCTCAAAGGCTTATGACTGGGGCAGAAAGCTCTGCGGGAAGCTCAAGGGAATCATTCCCAAGCAGATGTACGAAGTGGCAATTCAGGCTGCAATCGGCAGCAGAATCATTTCTCGCGAAACCATTTCGGCCATGCGCAAGAATGTGCTGGCGAAATGTTACGGCGGCGACATAAGCCGGAAAAGGAAGCTCATTGAAAAGCAGAAAGAGGGAAAGAAGCGCATGAAGCAGGTGGGCCGCGTTGAGGTTCCCCAAGAGGCGTTTCTGGCGATTCTCAATATTGATGAATAAGCATCACGATCTGCAGGCTCCGAAAGGAAAGGGCTTCAAACCAACAACACCAAAACAAAGGCACATACTTGAACAGACAGCACGGCGGTTCCGGGAAGAAGCAGTCACGGGAGTGGTTTGAAGCCCTTATTATAGCAGCGATTTTCGCCTCGCTTCTGCGGGTGTTTGTGGTCGAGTCGTACCGTATTCCGACTGGTTCGATGGAGAAGACGCTGATGGCGGGTGACTTTATTTTTGTCAACAAATATGTTTACGGGGCGAAAGTCCCTTTCACCGAGTTTCGTACCCCGAGGGTTGATGCGGTTGAACGAGGGGATATTTTTGTTTTCAAATACCCTCACGACCGTTCACTCAACTACATCAAGCGCTGTGTGGCCGTCAGCGGCGATACCCTTGCCATCCGTCAGCGTCAGCTTTTCATCAACGGCCAGCCTGCTCTTCTGCCCCCGCATGCTCAGTTTCTCAGCAGGGAGATGGCTTTCGGTGAACAGGACAGCATGATTTTCCCCCGTTTTTCGGGTTTCAACAAAGATAGCTATGGCCCCATTCGCATCCCCTCAAAAGGGGACACACTCACGCTTTCCCGTGAGTCGTTTCCCATGTATGCCTGGCTGATTTCCGATGAGGGTCACCGGGTTAGGCTTGAAGGGAATACTGTGTTTGTGGATGGAGCTCCATCCGCCAGCTACAGGGTAGAGCGCGACTACTACTTTGCCATGGGAGACAACCGCGATAACAGCCTCGACAGCCGGTTCTGGGGGTTTGTACCCCAGAGCGACATTCTTGGCCGTGCACTGCTGGTCTACTGGTCATGGGATCCCAACCTCTCCCTTCTTACCGATCCGATTGAGAAAATCTCCTCCATCCGATGGCAGCGGACCGGTCTGTTCGTTCACTGACAGCGTTCCCACTGTTCAAGAATAGTTCCGCTAAGGCTCTCTGCCGAGGATTCCAGTGTGGCTTTGCTCAGAGGAAA
>JABMPC010000081.1 GCA_013203905.1 Chlorobium sp.
ATGAGGGGGAGGCGAAATCAGGCCGACACCCGGGGTTGAATGACGAACCTTGGCAACCCATGGATAGACTTTCATTCCTGGCAGCTGACCGCCCTCGCCGGGCTTTGCTCCCTGTGCCATCTTGATCTGAATTTCAACAGCATTGGCAAGGTACTCGCTGGTGACGCCGAACCGTCCTGAAGCAACCTGCTTGATGGCTGACATTCTGGAATCGCCATTGGCATCTTTCCGGAAACGGGCAGAATCTTCACCACCCTCACCGGTATTGCTCTTGCCGCCAACCCTGTTCATGGCAATCGCCAGGGTTTCATGGGCCTCTTGGCTGATGGAACCATAGGACATGGCTCCCGTTTTGAAACGCTTCATGATTGCCTCGGCCGGCTCAACTTCATCAAGAGGAACCGGTTCAGCGGAAAAACGGATATCCATCAGGCCGCGAATGGTACAGAAGTGCTGGCTCTGGTCGTCAATCAGGTTCTCATATTTCTGGAACAACTCATAGTTGCCGGTTCGGCAGGAGTGCTGAAGAAAATGGAGCGCTTCCGGACTGAACAGGTGATACTCGCCGTTATGGCGCCACTTGCGGTCACCACCTGCATCAAGACCGCGGTCAACTTTGTTCCCGGAAGGGGGAAAAACTGATTCATGGCGCCTGCGAACCTCTTCAGCAACCGTTGAAAGACCAATACCCTCAATACGGCTTGGCGTACGGGTGAAGTAGGAATCAACAAGCTGCGAGTTCAGCCCCACCGCCTCAAAAATCTGTGCTCCGCGATAACTCTGAACGGTGGAAATGCCCATTTTTGCCATGGTTTTCACCACACCCTTCACCGCAGCCTTGACATAGTTCTTGATCGCGGTTTTTTCGTCAAAGCGGATATGTCCGTCCGACACAAGCGAACGGATGGTCTCAAACGCCATATAGGGGTTCACGGCACCGACACCATAGCCTATCAGCATGGCAAAGTGGTGCACCGCACGGGGTTCTGCTGACTCGAGAACAAGACCTATCTGGGTGCGGATGCCGGCATTGATGAGAAAATTGTGCAGCCCGGCAACAGCCAGGAGTGCTGGAATCGGTGCGCGCTTGCTGGCAATCTCACCTTTATCGGAAAGAATAATGATGTTCACGCCAACCTGTGCCGCCTGTTCCGACTGACGATAGATGTCCTGCATGGCCGACTCAATGCCGCGCCCGCCCTTTGCTACATCGTAAAAAATGGGAATGGTCACTGCTCTGAAACCGGGACGGTCTATGCCGCGGATCTTTTCAAGATCCTGATTGGTCAGAATGGGATGAGGCAGTTTGATGCGGCGGCAATTGACCTCCTGAGCCTCCAGAAGGTTCCCTTCAGTACCAAGCATGACCGAAGTTGAGGTAACAATCTCCTCACGCAGGGAATCAATGGGCGGATTGGTCACCTGGGCAAAAAGCTGCTTGAAATAATCATACAGAAGCTTCGGTTTGTTGGAGAGTGCTGCCAAAGGGGTATCGTTGCCCATTGAGCCAACCATCTCAACGCCCTTTTCACTCATGGGCACAATCTGCATGGTAATATCCTCACGGCTGTAGCCAAAAACCTTCTGGCGTGCCGTAAGACTATACTTGTCCTCGTCAGGATTCTTCAGTTGCGGATGATCCTGCAATGACTCGATGTCAATCACATTGCGGGATATCCACTCGCCGTATGGTTTCTCGGAAGCGATGCTCTCCTTGATCTCCTCATCGGAAATAATGCGCCCCTGGGCAGTGTCAACCAGAAACATCTTTCCCGGCTGCAGACGGTCTTTGCGGAGAATGCGTTCAGGCTCAATATCCAGCACGCCAACTTCAGATGCCATAATGACAAGGTCATCCTTGGTGATATAGTATCGGGAAGGGCGCAAACCGTTACGGTCAAGCATGGCGCCAATCTGCACGCCATCGGTAAAGACCACCGATGCGGGCCCGTCCCAGGGCTCCATCAGGCAGCTGTGGTACTCATAAAAAGCCTTCTTTTCAGGCGACATGAATTTGTTCCCGCCCCATGGTTCAGGAATAATCATCATCGC
>JABMPC010000011.1 GCA_013203905.1 Chlorobium sp.
ACTCATGACTGAGCGTTTTGGGGACACTCATGACTGAGTGTACTTACCGGCTTCAAACAAGCTCTTTCCGCCTCTCTTCTCGCTTGGCTCTTGCCATTCTCCTTTTTCTTGCCGTTCCCCGGCCTTTAGCGTTGCATGCTGCGGCTTTGCCGGCCTCTTTTCCTGTGGCCGAACAGCTCCTCACTGGAATAGACCGTCTTGATGTCTCCCATTGCACTGAACTGAGCGGCCTCAAGGTGGGGCTCATTACCAACCATGCCGCTCAAACGAGGAGGGGCGAGCCAGGATACGCTATGATGCTCCGTAACAAGGTCAGGCTGCAGTATCTCATGTCTCCCGAGCATGGATTTGCCGGTGATGTTGAGGCCGGCAGGAAAGCCCTGGGGGGCATCCTTGAGGGTGATCTTCCTGTGCATTCGCTTTATGGTGCTGCACGAAGCCCCGACCCGGCACTTCTCCAGCAGATTGACCTCCTTGTTTTTGATCTTCAGGATGTTGGCGTTCGCTGCTATACCTATCTCTCAACCATGAAAAATGCCATGCAGGCGTGCAGTGAAACCGGAACGGCGTTCATGGTGCTTGACCGTCCCAACCCGATTGCTCCGCTTGGCAGGGGAGGGTTCATGCTCCAGCCTCGTCAGGCATCTTTTGTCGGTGCCGAGAATATTCCTTTCATTCATGCCATGACGCTTGGTGAACTGGCCCAACTCATCAAAGCCCGCCATTTTCCCGCTCTCAAGCTTCGGGTAATTCCCATGCAGGGGTGGAGCCGTAGCCGTTTCGGTGACGACTATCCCGGCTTCACCTTCCGTAGTCCGTCGCCGAACATCAGCAGTGTGGAAACTGCAATGGTTTATCCTGCAACGGTTTTCCTTGAAGCCACTGCGATAAGCGAAGGACGAGGGACTGATGCTCCTTTCATGCAGTTTGGGGCTCCGTTCATTGAGTCAGGGCCTCTTGTCGCAAGCCTCAACCAAAGAAACCTGCCGGGTGTTCGTTTTTCGCCGGTGTCGTTTATGCCGACAACGAGCAAGTTCAAGGGCAAGCGGTGTCGCGGGGTCAGGATTTCCCTTACGAGCCGCAGTGAGTTCAATCCGTTTCTGACCGGTGTAGCCATTCTGCAGACACTTCAGCGCCATTATCCCTCAGAGATCGGAATAGAGCAGCACAAAGCTTTTTTTGACCGTCTTGCCGGAACTTCCCGGTTACGGGAAATGATTATTGGAGGGGAACCTCTTCCCCGTATTATGGAGGAGTGCCGTCTGGAGCGGGAGAGTTTTCAGCCGTCGCTTCTGTATCGGTGAGGGGGGGGCGAATTCAGCGAGGGACGCGCCATGAGCCTTCAATTCCTTTTGGTGAAAAAAGAATCTGCCAGAGCTGCACATTGCGGCCACGGAATGAGCCGGCGGAGCTCAGCAGGTAATATCGCCACATTCTCATGAACCGCTTGCCGTAATGTTTTTCAATGTAGTCGCTGTTTTTCTCCACATTGGCGTGCCAGGCTTTCAGAGTGTGGAAATAGTCATGCCCGAATGAATGCCAGTCTTCGAGTACCATCAGGCCTTCAGCAGCTGCGGTAATCTGCCGGGCAGAGGGCAGCATGGAATTGGGAAAAATATAGCGGGTTGTCCATGGGTCGGTATTGGTGTCTGAGCGGTTGCTTCCAATGGTGTGCAAGAGGAAGAGTCCGTCTGCATTCAGGTGTTGGCGCACAGTGCGGAAAAAGCGGCGATAGTTTTTGTACCCTACATGCTCAAACATGCCGATGGAGTAAATCCGGTCATACTTACCTGATGTTTTCCGGTAATCCTCAAGACGGATGTTCACTGCCTGACCTTTGCAGTGAGCTTCTGCCCAGTGCGCCTGTTCTTTTGATATGGTGATTCCTGTCACTTCAGCTCCGTACTCCTCAGCAGCAAACCGTGCGGCGCCACCCCATCCGCATCCAATATCGAGAACCTTCATGCCTGCTTCCAGCTGCAGCTTGCTGAACACCAGACGGAGCTTCTGTTCCTGTGCTTCTTCCAGCGTCTCAGCATTGTGCCAGTATCCGCAACTGTACATCATGCGCCGGTCAAGCATGATACGGTAGAGGTCGTTGCCGATATCGTAATGCGCTTTTCCTACCTTGCGGGCTCTGTGTATGCCCTGAAGGTTGACAAGTCTGCCTGCCAGGGCGTTGAGCATCCGTGGTACGCCTGATACTTTTTCTTCAAGCCCGGCGCGCAGCACCATGTAGAAGAACTCGTCCAGAGAGGGGCAGTCCCACCAGCCATCCATGTAGGATTCTCCAACACCGAGATGGCCTTCAGTCAGAACACGGCGGTAAAAGCGTTTGTCATGGATGGAAATATCCCATGGTTCCGGGCCATCGATAGTGACTCCTGCTGTGGCAAGCAGATGCTGCAGGTGGTAACGGAAATACGAATCCCCCATAACTTGCAACTCCTTCTGTTGTTCGTTGTGGGGGAAAAATGGTTCTGCCGGTTTTGGTTATTTCTTTACTGTTTTCTTGGGTCGGCCTCTTTTTTTCTCAGCTGTTGCTTTTAATGATGAGCCATGGCTTTCATCTTCCATATCAAAGTCCTCATCAAAAGTTTCGTCCTCATCAATCATTTCAAGCTCCTCTTCCAGATCGTCAACCGGATCAAAAACGGGGGCTTTACAGTGTCCCTTTGAGCCTCGTCGGCTTTTCATGGCTGGTTCAATCAATGTGACGACTTCATTGATTGAGGAAAAGATATAGAGCTGTTTGTCAATACAGGTCAGTTTCAGCAGGTCTTTTATCTGCTGGCAGAGAGCCACAAAAATAGCCAGTCCATGAGCGGTATTGGCGAGTTGGTGGGCCAGAAGAATGGAACTGATTCCGCAGGAGTCGATTGCCTTTACTCTTGAAAAATCGATTATGAGATGGGTGTTGCCGTTCTCAATGAGGTCTTCGAGTGTTTTTCTGTACGAGGACCCATGACGAAAGTCAAACACCTCCTCTTCAATTTTCAGAATGGTCAGTTCCTTCCGATTCGATACTGAATGCTTCATTGTAAATTCCTACGATAA
>JABMPC010000012.1 GCA_013203905.1 Chlorobium sp.
CTGTAGAGGAAAAAGAGAAGAGCCTGCTTCAGGCTTCTGGACCGGAACAGCTCCAGCCCCCAGAAAAATATAGCCGAAAGCAGCAGGAGAGATGGATAACCCAGAAAGAAACGGACAAAAAACGAAGAGAGCCGTGCGCCCAGGAGTCCAAACGGTGAATGGATGGAGTCAACCGCCTCCCGGGCCCCGTTGCCCAGAATATCATACCATTCCAGACGGCCGAACACCAGCCGGTCAGCGGCATCAAACGATAGTATGGCGCCCAAAAGAAACAGCGAGATAAGCATGAGGGCAATCCCTCCCAGCTCGCGTTTCAGCTTGCCTGCGCCCTGTTTTTTCTTCTGCGGGGCTTTCTTCTCCTTTTTACTGTTCTTCAACACGCATTCACTCCTTTCAATTCAAAAGCACCAAGCTCTCAATTGAGAGCCGGCTTAACAAACGGCAGACTCTTGATCTGCCCCGGCTGCAGCAAACCGCGAATCTCAACAAAAACAGGGGTTCCCGGTTTGACATACGCCCTGACGAGGCTGGCCGTACCTATCGGCTCCTGAAGGGTCGGAGAAATTGTACCACTGCACACCTTCCCGATCTCCTGACGGTCGGCATTGAACACCCTGCAGCCCTGGCGTGCAAGAGCCCTCCCCTCAAGAGCGAACCCGGCAACACCGAAACGGGGGTTCAGCTCAACCTGCCGGCAGGCCTCGCGCCCGATGAAATGACCCTTCTCCATGCTCACCACCCACTTCAGTCGGGCTTCAAGCGGATTGGTGTCCTGATCGATTTCATGACCATAGAGCGAATACCCCATTTCAAGACGAAGCGTATCGCGTGCTCCAAGCCCCACAGGAACAAGGCCATACTCACTTCCCGCCTCAAGCAGTGCCTCCCAGAGCGGAAGCGCCAGAGCGTTGGGCAGGCATATTTCAACACCTGCTTCACCGGTATATCCCGTCCGCGCAACCATCAGCTCAGCACCCATGAAGGGCAGTTGGCGAAAATGGAACGAAGGGAGAGACTCAGCATCAATGCCGGCAATCACCTGAGACAGGATGCTGAAAGCCTTCGGACCCTGAAGCGCTATCAGCGACATCTGGTCCGAATGATTTGACAGTTGTACCCCCTCAAAATCTCCCACATGCTCCCCAAGCCATGCAAAATCCTTGTCGCAGTTACCCGCATTGACAATCAGAAAAAAGGTCTCAGAATCTATTCTGTAAATGATCAGGTCATCGACAATGCCCCCATTCGGATAGAGCATAATGGTATACTGCGCCTGTCCGTCAACAGTGCGGCTGAGATCATTAGTGGTCACCGACTGAAGAAACTCCAGAGCGCGCTGGCCCTTCACATAAAAATTACCCATGTGCGACACATCAAACAAGCCCGCCGCACTGCGCACAGCTTTATGCTCCGCCATGATTCCCGAATACTGCACCGGCATCAGCCAACCACCGAAATCAATTATTTTCGCACCCGCCTTTTCATGCCAGGAAGAGAGTGAAGTTTTTTTCATAGCTGTCCGAAACTGCCGTTAATCAATGAATACGCCCTTATCGTACGCCAATATACGAATACTCCATTCCTGCAGAAGAGAGCTATACGAAATAGTTCAGGGGGCAAGAAGGCTCAGCCGATGATGACACGGTTCTCAAGCTCGTTTCTGTCGCCAGGCTGTATGGGGAAATGCTGCTCCAGCATACCGCCGCAGCGGTCAACAGCCGAAGCTATGGCCCCGGCGGGATCACCGGTACGGATACCGCCCACAATCCCGCCAACCAGTTCGTTCCAGGTATCGGGAGCGACCTTCTCATTGATGCCCTTGTCGGCCACCACACGGACGCGGTGCTCAAGCACTGAAACATAGAGAAGAATACCTGTATGGCCATCCGTACGGGTAATGCCCCGAGCGTAAAAGGCGGCCAGCGAAGCCTGCTCAACAGCCTCCGCCATAGCCTGCTTTGAGGCAAAAAGCCTGCAAAGGAAGGGAACCCTTACCAATATTTCATTGAAAAGAATGAGCAGAGGAAGGAAAATGAGCAGGAAAAACCACATATCATGCACACCGAAAAAAGCCGTCACGGGAACAGCAAGAACCAGCGACAGCATGAGCGCTCCGGAGAGCGCCGCCTGAGGATAGGATGCGCTTGAACCGGCAACCATGACCACAATCTCTCCGGCAGTTCGAAGCTCCGCCGCCTTGATGCGCTCCTCAATCCGGCGCCGGCCGTCCTCTGAAAGAAAATCAGCTGCTGAGTGTTTCATTCATTCTCTCTTTTTTTCATTAACCACCCTCACCAGTTTCCCGAAGCACCACCGCCACCGAATCCGCCACCGCCGCCGCCAAAGCTGCCGCCTCCTCCAAAGCCACCACCGCCGCCGCCGTAAAAACCGCCGCCGCCACCATAGATGAACGGCCCGCCGCCTCCCCGACCCCGGTTAAAAAAGCTGGTAAAATAGAAGAAAAAAACAATGAGCAGGAGCAGTGGCCCCGACACCCCGCCACGGGGCTTTTTGCCGACCGGTTCCGCCCGGTATTCCCCATGCACCGCCTTGATGATGGATGCGACGCCCAGAGCGAATCCTTCATCCATCCTGCCAGCGCGAAAAGCGGGAACCATCTCATTATCAACAATACGGCCTGCAGTGAGATCCGTCAGACTCCCCTCCAGTCCGTAACCCACCTCGATACGAACCTTCCTCTCATCGCGTGCTGCAATCAGCAGCACTCCATTGTCGGATCCTTTCCGGCCTATCTTCCAACGCTCCGCCACCCGTATGGAAAAATCCTCCAGCGAGTCCCCTTCAAGCGAAGGGACGGTAAGAATGACAATCTGCGTCGATTCTTTAGTCTCAAAGCGCTCAAGTTCCGCCCCGATGCTCCGACGAGCTGCGGGAGAAATCATTCCTGCGTAATCATTCACCCGACCCGAAAGGGCGGGCACATCAAGAGCCATCAGGGTATCAGAGCCCGGCAGGAGAAACAGGAAAAGGAGAAAAATGTAAACCGCAACCCTCTTCAGAATTTCACCTCCGGCAGGGCCCTGGCAGCTTCATCAGCCTTGAAATACTCTCTGGGTTTCAGCTTGAGCAGCATGGAGTTGGTAAAGGAATTGGGGAACTGCCGTATCGAAAAATTCAGTGCCTCAACCGCACTGTTATAGCGCTGACGGGCAACACTGATACGGTTCTCAGTACCCTCCAGCTGGTTTTGCAGGTCCCTGAAGTTCTGGTTGGCTTTCAGTTCAGGGTATCGCTCAACCGTAACAAGCAGGCGCGACAGGCTCGAAGAGAGTGCGCCTTGCGCACCGGCGAACTTCTGCATTGCAGCCGGATCGCTGAGCATCTCGGGGGTGAGTTTCACCGACGAGGCTTTGGCCCGAGCTTCAACAACCGCCGTCAGCGTCTCTTTTTCAAAATTCGCAGCACCCTTCACCGTCGCCACAAGGTTCGGGACAAGATCGCTCCTGCGCTGAAGCTGCGACTCAAGATCGCCCCAGGCACGGTTCACGGCCTCATCGTTCTGTTGAATACTGTTGTAACCGCAGCCGGTCATGGCGCTGAAAAACAGCAGGAACACAAATAATTTTATCGCTCGCATGGTCATGGGGTATCGGGTTTGATTAAGAGGATACTACACAGGTTGTGATACATAAGAAATTCAAGTCGTTCTGTCAGCTGATAAGACGCTCTACGGTGAAAACGCCTCCCACTTTCTTCAGTTTGTCCATGAGGAAAGTAAGCTTTTCGGTGTTTTTTACATACACCATGACGGTTCCCACAAACATGCCGTCACGGGCATGGAGCGAAATGCTCCGGATATTGGTATCGAACTTTGAAATGACGAGAGTTATCTGGTTGGTTATGCCGATCCGGTCCTCTCCCACAATCCTGATGCCGGCAAGGAATTCAGCATCAACCTTACGGTTCCACGACACCGACACGACCCGTTCGCTTTTCTGCAGATTTTCATTGCTTACATTCACACAGTTTTTCCGGTGAATCTTCACCACGCCCTCAGCAGTCACAAAACCAAGCACATCGTCACCCGGAACAGGCTGGCAGCACTTGGCGTAGGCGTAGGCAATGTTGCTCATACCGGCAATGACCACATCATCTTTCTGGCTGATACCCACCTTCTGATCGTGATCTTTCCTGGCTGTCCGCAGATACTCCTCAACTCTTGCAGGCTCCTCCTTGAGAGCCTGCTGCTCAGTCGCATCTTTGTGGGTGCCGGCAACCCGCTCCATAACCTCTTCGCCGTTGATCTGCTGACTGGCAAGAGCGCTGAAGAAATCAGCCGGAGTCTTCACACCGTAGCGGCGGGCATAACGGACAATATCGTTGTCGGAAAAAAGTTTTTTGGTCCCCGACACCATTTTTTCCCACATGCCACGCCCCTTTTCAATCTGCAGGCGCCGCTCCTCATTGATGGACGATCGGATTTTAAGCCTTGCCCGATGGGTCACCACCATCTTCAGCCAGTCCTGTTTGGGACTCTGGTTTTTTGATGTAATAATTTCAACCCGGTCCCCGGACTTCAGCTCCGCATTCAGTCGCACAATCCGGCCGTTCACTTTTGCACCGATGCACTGGTTGCCTATTTCGGTATGGATTCCGTATGCGAAATCGATCGGGGTAGCACCCGCAGGCATGGTCCGCATGTCGCCCTTCGGAGTAAACACATAAATCTCATCATGGTACAGGTTCAGCTTGAACCCCTCCATGAATGCGGCAGCCGAATCGGCATCCTTGATCAGCTCCCTCGCCCATCGGAGGAAGGAATCAATGCTTGCATCATCCCTGCTTATTTTCTCCTTGTAGCGCCAATGGGCCGCCACACCAAGCTCAGCAAACTCATGCATCCGCTTTGTCCGGATCTGCAGCTCCACCATGGTGCCCCGCGGTCCGATGATGGCTGAATGAAGCGACTGGTAACCATTGTGCTTGGGTATTGATATGTAATCCTTGAAATGCTGCGGCACAGGAGGATACTTCTGGGTAATGAAGCCATACACAGCAAAACAGTCTGC
Organism: Chlorobium sp.; assembly: GCA_013203905.1. GTDB lineage: Bacteria > Bacteroidota > Chlorobiia > Chlorobiales > Chlorobiaceae > Chlorobium. Next base: position 5,031 of record JABMPC010000012.1, read on the forward strand.
AATCCTCTCAGTATCGATAATCACCCGTAGGCCGTAGAGGTCGTGGATGTCTTCATAGGTCTTGTTCTTGCTGCGCATCTTGTTGTAGATGGAAAAAAGATGCTTTGCACGCCCCTGCACCTCCACAGTGAACCCCTGCTTCTGCAGGTCATCGGTGATGGGGGCTATCATCCGGCTCAGATAGTTCTCCCTTTCAACCCTCGTCAGCTGAACCTTCTTCTGCAGAATCGCAAACATTTCAGGGTCAATGTAGCGAAGGGCCAGATTCTCGAACTCCATCTTCATCTTGCCAAGACCGAAGCGGTGAGCAAGAGGAGCATAGATGTCGCGCGTCTCAAGAGCTATCTTCAGCCGCCGGTGCTCGGGAAGCGACTCCAGGGTCCGCATGTTGTGCAGACGGTCGCAGAACTTGATAAGGATAACCCGTATATCCTTTACCATGGAGAGCAGCATCTTGCGGAACCCTTCCGCCTGTGTTGTCTCGCGGTTGATCATGATGCCCGAAATCTTCGTCAGCCCCTCAACAATTTCGGCAACCTCAACGCCCAGTTCCGCAGAAATATCCTCAAAAGTATACCCGCTGTCCTCAATCACATCGTGAAGCAGCGCGGCCGCAACAGAAACGCCATCAAGCGGAAGCTCATTGAGCAGAATGGTGGCAACCTCGACGGGATGGTAAAAATACGGCTCGCCCGATGCGCGTTTTTCTCCCTCATGCGCCCGATAGCACATAAAAAAGGCTCGCTGAATCAGCGACTCGTCAACATTCTTGAGATTCTTGCGGGCAAGCCCGAGAATGTCATGAAGTTTCCTGTAATGCTCTTTGTCTATCTGTGCCAGCATGGTGTATTCGTAATCCCTATACGCAAAAGATTAACCGGTCAAAAGGGTAGATTATCTACTCTATAACTTAATTTCCCGAGAACAAAACAAACTGCGAAGAAAAATTCACCCCTCCTTTTCAGGAAGTGCCCCGATACCCTGCTCCAGCTTCGTAATTTCATCGCGCAGATAGGCCGCCTTTTCATACTCCATCTTCACCGCGGCGTCCTGCATTTCAACACGAAGCTCCGCCACCATCGCCAATCCCTCATCGGCTGTGAGCGACTCCAGAGCGCCCGCCAGCAGCCGCTCAGGCTTTGGCACCAGACCAAAACGCCTCCGCCGGTATCGTTCCTCGGCATCAGCCACTCCTGTGGTGTCAAGAATCTGGTCGACCGATTTCACAATGGATCGGGGCATAATGCCATGCTCTTCATTATATGCCTGCTGAATAGTGCGCCGCCGGGCAGTTTCATCAAGCACCTCACGAATTGAGCGGGTGATGGTATCGGCATAGAGCACCACAAATCCATCCACATTCCGTGCCGCCCGACCTGCTATCTGCATCAGCGAACGGGTATTTCGAAGGAACCCCTCCTTGTCGGCGTCAAGAATTGCCACCAGAGAGACCTCAGGAAGGTCAAGACCCTCGCGAAGCAGGTTGACGCCCACAAGCACATCGATCTCCCCTGTCCGGAGCTCCCGGAGAATCTGCATCCGCTCCAGACTTTTTATTTCAGAATGGAGATAGCGCGACCGGATGCCGGATTTCCTGAAAAAGTCATGAAGATCCTCGCTCATCCGTTTTGTCAGCGTCATCACCAGAGCCTTGTGCCCGCCCTCAACATGCCTGCGGATTTCCGCGAGCAGGTTATCGATCTGCCCCTTCACAGGACGGACTTCTACCGGAGGATCAAGCAGCCCCGTCGGACGGACCACCTGTTCCACAACCACCCCTCCGGAACGCAGAAGTTCATGCTCTGCGGGTGTGGCACTGACGCACACCACCTGCGGCACCATCTCCTCGAACTCCTCGAAACGCAGCGGCCGGTTGTCGAGAGCCGAAGGGAGACGGAAGCCGTGCTCCACCAGAATGGTTTTGCGTGACCGGTCGCCTCCATACATTCCCCGTATCTGGGGCAGGGTAACATGCGACTCGTCGACAATCACCAGATAATCCTCCGGAAAATAATCAAGCAGGCAGTACGGCCTCTGGCCCGGCCCCCTTGCGGAAATATGGCGCGAATAATTCTCAATTCCGGAGCAATAGCCAAGTTCTTTCATCATTTCAAGATCGTACCGGGTCCTCTCCTCAAGCCGTCCTGCTTCAACAAAACGGTTATCGGCACGCAGCTCGTTGAGTCTTCCGGCAAGCTCATTCTCAATAGCAAGCATTGCTGTTTTCAGCTTCTCCTCCCCGGCAACAAACTGGCGGGCAGGGTAGATGAAGGCATAGGAATCGCTCCCCAGAATCTCTCCGCTCTCCATGTCGAACGACTGTAGACTCTCAATTTCAGACCCGAAAAACTCAACCCTCAAAGCAATCTGGTCATAGGCTGGCACAAGGTCAATGCAGTCACCGCGAACCCGGAACTTTCCGGGTCCCGGATTGACATCGTCCCGCACAAAATGAAGCGCAATCAGCTCCTGAAGAAACTCATCCCTCTCCTTTTCCATCCCCGTCCGGAGCTCGATAATCTGGCTTTTCCAGTCTTCCGGCGAACCAAGACCGTAAATGCAGCTGACCGAACTCACCACAATCACATCCTTTCGGCCGCTAAGCAGGGCGCTCGTCGCCTTCAGGCGCAGCCTCTCAATCTCATCATTGATTCGCAGGTCCTTGGCTATATATTTATCAATAGTAGGGAGATAGGCTTCCGGCTGGTAGAAGTCGTAATAGCTGATGAAATATTCGACCGCATTGTCGGGGAAAAACTGGCGAAGCTCGCCATACAGCTGCGCAGCAAGAGTCTTGTTGTGGCTCATCACCAGCACAGGTTTCCCTGCATTGGCAATCACATTGCTCATGGTATATGTTTTACCCGAACCGGTCACTCCGAGAAGCGTTTGGTAATCGCTGCCCGACTTCAGCCCTTCAGTCAATGCAGCAATCGCCGCAGGCTGATCTCCTGCAGGAGCATACGGGCTTACCAGCCGGAAAACATCATGCTTCTCTCCACCATCAACACCAGCCACCCGCATACTCCTTCTCTTCTGTTAATTGTACGCCACAGCCCAATCCATCCGCCACTTCAACCAATGTTCAATAAAAGAACTAATACGGACAATAGTTAGTTCTTCTTAAAAATATGCGATATCATCAATAACGCTCCCTGCACTTATGGAACCCGGTTGCAATTATGACCAATAAATCCGATTATTACCTTTTCCGTCTGCTCATCCCGTTTTGTACAGCAGGGATATTTTTACTGCATTTAACCGCCTGCACACCTATGATCAAAGAAGTAACCGCCTACCCCTATACCACTATCCCCGGCGACGCTCTCCACACAAGGATATACACGCTGAAAAACGGCCTGACAGTCTATTTGAGCCCAGATACGGACGAACCGCGAATCTATACCTCCATCGCCGTCAGAGCGGGAAGCAAGAACGACCCCGCTGAAACCACCGGCCTGGCCCACTACCTTGAGCACATGCTCTTCAAGGGAACCGACCGGGTAGGCTCCCTTGATTACGCCCGGGAGCATGCTGAAATCGAGAAAATCATCAACCTCTACGAAGAGTACCGTTCAACCGATGACCCCGAACAACGGGCAGCGATATACCGCGATATAGACAGCATTTCCAACGCAGCCGCACAATTCGCCGTCCCCAACGAGTACGACAAAATCCTCAACTCCATAGGAGCCCAGGGCACAAATGCCTATACCTGGGTAGAACAGACCGTCTACCTCAACGACATCCCCTCAAACAAACTGGAACAGTGGCTCACCATTGAAGCCGAACGGTTCCGCAACCCGGTCATGCGCCTCTTCCATACCGAACTTGAAACGGTCTATGAAGAAAAGAACATGACCATGGACAGCGACAGCAGGAAAATCTGGGACAACCTGTTCGCCGGACTGTTCAAAAAACACACATACGGGACCCAAACCACCATAGGCAAAGCGGAGCACCTCAAAAACCCCTCCATCCGCAATGTCATGAACTACTACCGGTCGTACTATGTGCCCAACAACATGGCACTCTGCATGGCCGGCGATTTTGACCCCGATACCACCATACGGATGATTGATGAAAAATTCTCCGTACTGCAGCCCAAAGAGGTTCCCCACTTCACCCCCCCGGTTGAAGAACCCATCAGCTCACCGACAGTGGTCAGGGTGAAAGGTCCGGAATCAGAAGAACTGGTCATAGGGTTCCGGTTTGCAGGCGCCGACTCCCATGACGCCGACTGCCTCACCCTCATCGACAAGGTGCTCTTCAAC
>JABMPC010000082.1 GCA_013203905.1 Chlorobium sp.
CCGGAGATCCCAGCCTACCCACTGATCGATTTTCGAGGTTATGTACTCGCTTATCTCATCGGCGTTTTTGGTAAAACGCCTGACTTTTAGTTCGGGGAATATCGGTGATTCAGAGGTATGTGTGGCATTGTCGGTCAGGCCATAATAGGCTTTGGCCAACTCTTTGCGAAAGGGGAGTAAGTCAAGCAGGTCCATTGGTGGTATGCGGGTTATGATTTATTGCCGTGTTCCATGCCTTTTGCCGCCAGTTGCCCGCAAGCCGCATGGATAGTGGTCCCGTAGCTTTTTCTGAGGGTGACCTGCAGCCCGGTTTCAAGGAGCCGATCACGAAACCGCTCTCTCTTTTCACTGGAGACATTCTTGAATTGAAAATTAACGATACTATTATAATCAATCAAGTTTATTTTGCAGAAAAACCCTGAGGCAAAACGGATGAGCTGACGGGCGTCATCCATTGAGTCGTTTATCCCTTCAAGCAGCATATAGACAAGCGTTATCGGCTCTCCCGTGTTCTTTGCGTAGTGCGCCAGAACGGGTTGCAGCTCTTCAAGAGGGTAACGCCTTGCGGCCAAGGGCATCAGGGATTCCCGTTTTTCCTGAAATGCCGAGTGGAGTGAAACAGCCAGTTTGGTTTTCATTCCGGAGGTGGCAAGTTTTGCGATTTCGGGAATGATGCCGACTGTTGAAATGGTGATTTTGCGTTGTGAAATGGCCATGTTGTAGCCTCTTGTGCTGAGGGTTTCTACAGCGTCCAGTACATTCGGGGTGTTCAGGAGCGGCTCTCCCATTCCCATGAATACAATGTTGGTAATTTTTTGCTCCTGCCCTGGAGCGGCGAGCATGTCGTTGAGCGCATTTGCCTGTCCGACTATTTCTCCGGGGGTGAGGTTGCGTCCGGCTCCGAGTGTGCCTGTGGCACAGAATGTACACTGCAGTGCGCATCCCGCCTGAGATGAGAGGCATGCCGTCAGACGACCTGGTCCGGGAATGAGCACAGTTTCAATCATGGCGCCGTCAGGGAGGCGGAGAAGGAGTTTTTCAGTTGGGCCGGGGCATGCGCCTTCAGTAGCCTCGTCGTGCTTCTCTACTTCGGGAGGGGTGATGGTGAAGGTTTCCCTGAGCCTTTCGCGCAATGCCTTGCTGAGGGTTGTCATCTCATCGAAGGAATGGGCCCGGTGGTTGAAGAGCCACTCATGGATCTGTTTGGCCCGCCATGCAGGTTCTTTCATCTCCGCCATTCGCCGGGTGAGCTGTTGCAGCGTCAGGTCGGTAATGTTCTGAAGCGTTGTGGTCATTGTGTGCGGGTTCTTTTCTGATGTTTGAGCGGAACTCAATATAAACTCTCTTGGCCTCTGTTTTGCTTGTGTCAATCTAAAAAAGTACTTTAATGCCAAAAGTTGCAGATTAACAAAGATTGATATAGAGTCAGGATGTATGAAAGAAACCGCACAAGCCGACTTTAACCATCAGCTGCTTGACAAGCATATTCATGCACGCATACGGTTTGCGGCCCTTGCCTATCTTCAGGCTGTTGAAAAAGCATCATTTGTAGAAATAAGGGAGTGCATCAATGCGACCGACGGGAACCTGAGCGTTCATATGCGTAAGCTTGAAGCTGCAGGATACATTAGTTGCGACAAGGGGTTTCAGTCGCGAAAACCCCATACAATCTACCAGGTTACGGATAAGGGCCGTTCAGCGTTTCTTGCATACAGGGAGAATGTCGGATCGTTTCTTGATCCGCTCTATCGTCTCCAGTCGGCATGATGCTGAAGAGGGCTTGCGGCGTCCAAATTATTTAATATGTCAGGATACCGATGATATTACCCGTACGAGGCAGAACACTGAAGAACGATGAGTGGACTCAGCTCATTGATCTTTTGCTGGAAGGCGAGCAGATTGTTCTCACCACCCACGAGAATTCCGATGGTGACGGTCTTGGATCTGAAGTGGCGCTGGCTCTGGTGCTGAAGGCACTTGGAAAAGAGGTCTCCATCCTCAACCCGACCCATGTTCCTCCGAACTACCGTTTTCTCATGGATTCTTTCCAGATAACGCATTTTGACCCTTCGAGCGAAGAGGCCATTGCCGAGGTTACTCTCGCCGATGTTCTCGTTCTTCTGGATGCCAACCTCCATGACAGGATGGGATCTCTCTGGCCGCATGTGGAGTTTGCCCGTGAGCTTGGAGGGATGAAAATGCTCTGTATAGACCATCATCTCGAACCAGAGGATTTTGCTGACATGATGGTCTGTGAGAATTATGCCTCATCAACCGGTGAGCTCATGTACGATCTGCTTACAGCTCTGCGAGAGCGGCTGGGCCATGAAGTTTTTACACCCGCTGTGGCGGAGGCACTCTATGTTGCCATCATGACGGATACCGGTTCATTTCGCTTTCCCAAAACCTCCCCGTATGTCTATCGTATTGCCGGTGATCTCGTTGAAAGGGGAGCCGATGCTGCACTTGTGTATGATCGTATATACAACTCACTCACTCCTCCGGCACTCAAGCTGCTCGGGCTTGCACTGACCTCCATCTCCATTCTTGATGATGGTGATATTTCATGGCTTTTCATTTCACAGGAGATGCTCCGGTTGACGGGAAGCAAGCTGTTTGATACGGACCTGATTGTCAGTTATCTTCTCAGTGTGCCCTCTGTCAGGCTTGCTGTTCTTATGGTTGAGATGAAAGATGGCCGGACAAAGGCAAGTTTTCGCTCCCGTGGCTCCGTTTCCGTCAACCAGCTGGCGAAAAAGTACGGTGGCGGCGGCCATATGAACGCAGCCGGCTGTCTGTTTCCGTTTTCGTCGGACAAGGCCCAGAAGGTGTTGCTTGAGGATGTGCGCCTCTTTCTGAAAAATCCGGGATCGTTCAGTAGTTGATATTCCATTATTCATTTATCCCATTACCATGCCGATGAAAATCTCCGTTACTCTCAGTGATCTCCATGATCTCAATGTTGATCTTCTTGCTCTTGTTTTCAGTAAGGCAGACCTGAAAAAAAAGGCCTCGAAAACGCTTGCTGCCGCAGGAATTTCCAGCAGTGTTCTTGATGATTTCAAGGCGGGTGCAGGTGAACTGATGCTTCTGTATCCTGCTGAGGGAAAGCTTCGCGCCCAACGGGTAGCGCTTGTTGGTACGGGTGAGGGCAAAGCCATTGATGACTGGCGGACAGCTGCTGTAGAGGTTGCCTCCAAGGCGGCCGCACTTGAGGTGTCGAGTGTGGCGTTTGACATTACGGGAGATATCCCGGGAGGAAAGAAAGGAGCCCGTGCACTGGCCGGGGCGGTTGCTGAAGGCGCATATTTCGGGGGCTACCGTTTTGAATGCCTTAAAAGCGGCAAGCTCGACAAAGAGCCGAAAAAGCCTGCAGCCAAGAAAGGGATATCCGCTTTCACCCTTCGAGTTGAGCCTTCGTTGCTTGGAGAGGCTGAAAAGGGTGCTGAAGCCGGACAGATAGTGGGTGAGGCCCAATGCATGGCAAGGGATATGGTCAATCTGCCGGGCAATTATCTCCAGGCTGAGGATATTTCAAAGACTGCCGTCGCATCGGGCAAAAAGTATGGCTATGCAGTCACGGTACTGCGCAAAAAAGAGATTGAGGCCTTGAAGATGGGCGGTCTTCTTGCTGTCAACCAGGGCAGTACACATCCTCCCACATTCACGGTTATGGACTATAAGCCCAAAGGCAAGGCCAAGGCTGTGGTGGCTCTTGTCGGTAAAGGGGTGACCTTTGATTCCGGCGGCATTTCCATCAAGCCTTCCGAAGGAATGGGCGAGATGAAGTCCGACATGGCCGGTGCAGCCGCCGTGATCGGTGCTGTGGAGGCTGCTGCGCGTCTCGCTCTCCCGGTAAGGGTCATTGGTCTGGTTCCCGCTACCGACAACATGCCTGATGGTTCCGCACAGAAGCCGGGAGATGTTATTACCACTTATTCCGGCATTACGGTTGAGGTCGGCAATACTGATGCAGAAGGGCGCCTTATTCTTGCCGATGCGCTCAGCTATGCTAAAGAAAAATACAGTCCCGATGTGCTGATTGATGTGGCCACCCTCACTGGTGCCTGCATTGTGGCTCTGGGTTACAGAGTTGCGGGGATTTTTAGCAACAGCGACTCTCTTGCTGCGGAAATTAGCGGAGCGGGAGAGGTTTCGGGCGAAAAAGTATGGCGTCTGCCCCTTTGGGAGCTATATGACGAGCAGATTAAGTCGGATGTTGCCGATGTGCACAATACGGGAGGTCGTGGGGCCGGTACAATCACTGCTGCGAAGTTCCTGCAGAAATTTACTGATGGCCATGAACAGTGGGCACATATTGATATTGCGGGACCCTCTTTTTCCTCGAAAGGTTCCCTGAAAGTAAAAGGCGGCACCGGTTTCGGCGTCAGTCTTCTTGTTGAGCTGATGAAGCAGTGGAAGTGACAAAGAATCCCGTATTGATTATACCGGGGGTTCTTTTCTGGGACTCTCTCTATGGGGGAATGAAGAAAGAGCTTTCCGGGTATCTTCCTGCAGCGAGGATTGCTGTTGCTCCGGTCTCTCTTGCTGACTGGATTGGCTTTCCTCCCTCTCCCGAGCGTTCAACCAATCGGGTGATGAAGGTTATAGATCAGTCGTTGGCAGAGCTGGAAGGGAAATTTCCGGGAGAGAAAGTGACGATTGTTGCCCATAGCGGTGGTGGTACGGTTGCAATGGTCTATCTTCTGGAGCACCCTTTTCAGGGCGACAGGTATGCGGTTGGGGGCAGGGTTGGCAAGCTCATTACCCTTGGGACGCCTTTCCATACCTCTGAACATTACGCCCGCCTCAAGACAGATTTCATTGACCGTCACCTGACCCCTGAGTTTTTTGTACGACATCCTGTAATTTCCGTTGTCAGCAACAAGTACCGGGGCGACATACAGGGCTCCCTTGTGGAGAAGATGTGTCATCAGTTCTACCGCAGTGTGAACGGAAAGGGTGATACGGATGGAGACGGTATAGTCCCTGCAGAAAGCTGTTTTCTTGAAGGGGCAGAAAATGTGATTGTTCCTGATGCTGAACATTTGCCAACACCGCACACCCGATGGTACGGAACAAAAGAGGGCGTGCGCCAGTGGATTGAGTGGCTTTGAGAGTTTTTGTTAACATAATATCGAAGTAATGAAGATTACCATTTTTGGGTCGGGGTATGTAGGGCTGGTAACAGGCGCCTGTTTTGCCGAAGTCGGCAATGAGGTTCTCTGTGTTGATATTGACCAGAACAAAATCAACCGTCTGAAAGAGGGGGATATCCCCATTTATGAGCCGGGACTTGAGGATATTGTTGTTGAAAACAGTCGCGAGGGCAGGCTTCGGTTTACCTCGGATATTGAAGAAGGCGTGCAGTTCGGACTCTACCAGTTCATCGCTGTTGGAACTCCTCCCGATGAGGATGGTTCTGCCGATTTGCGCCATGTGCTTGCAGTTGCCGAGAGCATCGGAACGCACATGAACGAGTACCGGATTGTCATTAACAAGTCCACTGTTCCTGTTGGTACCGCTGATCTTGTACGCGAAAAAATCAGCAGTGTTCTTGCAGGAAGGGGCGCTGCAATTGATTTTGATGTTGTCTCCAACCCGGAGTTCCTCAAAGAGGGCGATGCGGTTGATGACTTCATGAAGCCGGAACGCATTGTTGTGGGTGTTGACAACCCGAGAACAAAAGAGTTGCTCCGATTTCTCTATTCCCCGTTCAACCGCAGCCATGAGCGGTTCCTGGCCATGGATATCCGCTCAGCCGAGCTGACCAAGTATGCAGCCAATTCAATGTTGGCTACGAAGATCAGCTTCATGAACGAGATTGCAAACATTTCAGAGAGGGTTGGCGCAGATGTTGAGGCGGTCAGACGGGGCATCGGTTCCGATTCCCGGATCGGCTTCTCTTTCATCTATCCCGGCGTCGGGTACGGCGGCTCCTGTTTTCCGAAAGATGTACAGGCTCTGGAGCGCACCGCTCGCAAATACGGCTATGACGCCCGTATTCTTCAGGCGGTGGAGGCTGTCAACCATGACCAGAAAAACAGCATTGTCGCTAAAATAAGCGACCATTTCGGTGGCAGTCTTAAGGGTAGGACATTTGCAATATGGGGCCTTGCTTTCAAGCCCAACACCGATGATATGCGTGAAGCACCGAGCAGGGTTGTTATTGAGGCACTGTGGAAAGCAGGGGCAGGTGTGAGGGTGTATGATCCTGTTGCCATGGAAGAGGCGGAACGCATCTTCGGCAAACGGGACGATCTGTACTATGCCGCCAACCCTGAAGATGCGGTAATGGGTTCCGACGCGCTTGTGGTGCTTACCGAGTGGATGGTGTTCCGCAGCCCTGATTTTGAAATGGTCAGGCGAGATCTGAAGAGCCCTGTCATTTTTGACGGGCGGAATATCTACAGCCCTGAGTTCATGGAGCAGTCAGGTTTTACTTACTACTCCATCGGTCGCACGCCCAGAGGGGTCTGAAGATGGTTCAGGGGACCACTCCCCGATCCGATTTCCCATGCCACTGCAGCCTTTATGGCGGCAGTGGTATATTTTTTTGCCTCACCGACGGCCACCTCCATACTGGCACCTCTGGCAAGGAAAGAGGCTATCGCAGTTGAAAGCGTACATCCTGTGCCATGCGTATTGCGGGTAGCAATTTTTTCAGTGCTGAACCATGTGAGTTGTCCGTTATGGAAGAGGCAGTCGCTGCAGACGGGTCCGCTTCCGTGCCCCCCCTTGACCAGAACTGAGTGTGCGCCCATCCGGTGGAGCGCCAGGGCGGCGTCTTCAACAGCTTCGGCCTCCTCAGGAATCGACTCCATGCCAAGAAGTATGGCTGCTTCAGGCAGGTTCGGGGTGATGAGCGTCACCAGAGGTAGCAGTTCCTGCTTCATCACCGGCAGTGCATCATTACCCAGCAAGGATGAGCCTGATGATGAGCGGAGTACGGTGTCGAGTACAATGGGCACAGGGCGGGGGAGCTCCCTCAGAAGTGAGGCTGTCGCAGCAGTCATAGACGCACTGCCGAGCATGCCTATTTTCACCGCATCGATTGCAATATCACGATACAGCGCACGGCATTGCGCTGTAACACATTCACTGGTCATCGGGTAGGTTGACACTACTGCGCAGGTGTTTTGTGCTGTTATGGCTGTTATGACAGACAGGGCGTAACAACCGAGGGCGGCAGCGGTTTTGATATCCGCCTGTATGCCCGCGCCGCCGCTTCCATCAGAACCGGCAATGGTGAGGATTGTGGGTGGGGTTGTCATTTGGGCATGCCCCCCTTCATTTCCCTCACAAGAGCTTCAGCCGCCAGGCGGGGGTTCGAATGGCGACTTACTGCGGAAATGACGGCAATGCCGGAAGCTCCGCTGGAGATGACCCGTCCGGCATTCTCCAGCTGTATGCCGCCAATGGCAATAAGAGGGATAAAGAGAAGTGAGGCGGTTGCCTGAAGGGCCAGAGTTCCTACTGGGGGGAGCGGTTTTTCTTTTGAGCCGGTAGGAAAGATGTGCCCGAATCCTACATAGTCAGCGCCGTCCGTTTCAGCCTGGATTGCCTCCTGTTCCGTTCCGGTTGAGACCCCTATGATCCGGTCCGGCCCAAGCAGTCTGCGGGCCTCTGCGGCCGGCAGGTCGTCCTGACCGAGATGCACGCCATCTGCCCCGGTGGCCAGTGCAATATCGAGCCGGTCATTGATAATAAAGAGCGCATTGTGTTGGCGTGTTAGTGGGAGGATGGCTTCTGACCATCGGCAAAGATCCCTTCCTGAAGCTGTTTTATTCCTCAGCTGTATCATCGTGGCTCCACCAATAAGAGCTTGTTCGGCGATGGTGACGGGGGGGAGTTCCTCGTCGGTAATGACGCAGAGTATGGGGCGGGAAGGGAAGATCATGGTAGCAGTTGGTCAATGGTTTCAGCAGTCACCTTGAAGTTTTCTGTATCACTGAAGAGACCGAGCGAGGCGACGCCCCAGGCACCGCATTCAATGCATTGCATGGTGTTTTCAGGTGTTATTCCTCCAAGGGCAAAGACAGGAATAGAGCTGGCCCGGCACACCTCTCTGAGCTTTGCGGTTCCCTGAAGGGGACCGTAGCCCGGTTTTGAGAGCGAGGGGAAAATGGGGCTGAAAAAGAGGTAATGCGCACCCTCCTTCTCGGCTGACAGAGCGCTTTGAAGGGAGTGGACGCTTTTACCGTAGAGCATATTGGGTAGAGCGTTTTTCAGACGGTTTGCCGGGCATGCGTGTTCCGGCAGATGGACTCCGTGAAGCTCGGCTACAGCAGCTATGTCTGCCCGTTCGCTGAGAAGAAGACGCGAGCCGTCAGGCAGGTTTTCGACTGCAGCCCGTTCTGCCAGAGTGAAGAGGGAGCGCGCAGTAAGTTGCTTTTCACGGATAATAACCATTGCTGCCCGGTTGGCCGGGAGCTCCCGCAGCAGTTGTGAGAGCCGCTGTCCGTTTCCATCCGTCTCCTTTCCGCTGCTTATCCAGCAGATGCGGGGAAGGGGGGTAAAAGAGGGATTGTCGGAGCTCATGAGTGCAGGCTTATTGGATTATTCTCGGACTATAAATAAATTATACCATAATCACAACCTGCCCTTCTCCCCGGTATAACACTGATTCCCGGCTCAAGTATGGAACACATTGACCAGAAGCTTGCCCGCAGAGGCCTCTCTCTTCCTGCTGTGCCGCCACCTGCAGGCTGCTATGTAACAGCCGTACCTGTTGGTAACATAATCTATACTTCCGGCCATCTGCCTTTCACAGAGGGAAAGCTTCTTGCCGAAGGCTCAAAAGGAAAGGTGGGGGACGAACGCCTTGAAGCTGCCATCCATGCAGCACGCATTGCACTGCTCAATGCGCTGGCTTCAATCCGCTCTGTAGCCGGGTCGCTCGATGCTGTTGAACGGGTTGTGAAGCTCACCGTGTATGTGGCAAGCCACCCCTCTTTCAACGGCCAGCATCTGGTTGCAGATGGAGCCTCTGTACTTCTTGGTGAACTGTTCGACGAGAGGGGAATCCATGTGCGCAGCGCAGTGGGCGTTGCTGAACTTCCTCTGGGCGCCAGCCTGGAGCTTGAGCTTACCGTCCAGTACGACCCTCTTTATTGCCCCCAAAACGGCTGACAATACCCTTGGCAAAATAGCTGTTATTGACGGGAACTAAGGGGATAAGTTCCCGAATAAAATCCACTATATAGATCTGAGCATAAGTTGATTACTGTTCATGGTATGATGAAATTGCCAGGTCAATTAACGGACATGTAAGCGCCAAGCCGCACACATTTTAACCGATAAATATTTTATAATAGGCAGCATATGATGTGGCTTCTTTTGGTTATGCAAAGACATATTCTTTGTATCGCAAATGTGTTAATACTTTGTTTATGTAGGAGATGTTTAATTCTTTTATTATAAGGCATTAGGTTTTCTATAATAGAATTAACATGAACCAATAACATGTCTTTGCAATCTGATTGTCATTCTGTTTAAGGTTTCAGTTTCTTGCTTGTTGTATTGTTTCTTTTTTATGGTTTTTCTGTTCAGGATTGTTTCTTTTGACGGTGCTCTTTGTCTTGCCTGTCTTTTGTTTGTTTTCCTTTTTTTATGAGTATCTCTTGATTGTTGTTGTTTCCTTTTATTGAGATGTGATTACTTGTTTATCGTTTCTTTGCGATGGGGTGTTGGTTTCGTTTTCTTTTGTGCTTCTGCACTCTTCTCTGAGGATTGCCGGATGCGGAAATGTTTTTTTGTCTTTTTCGTCGGTGATGGGTAAACTGTTACTTGCTGGTTGCTCTCCTGTAGTATTCTTTTCATCAATGTGCCTGCGCCATGTCTCGAATAGTTACTGTGCTCATGATGCTTGCCGTTCTCGGTTTTGGCGTTTTTCTCGGTTCGCGGCTCGGCGGGGGCGGCACTTCTTCCTACAGGGATGATGGCCGGCTTGTTGAGGCTTATGATCTTATCAGGGCTTTTTATGTCGATCCGGTTGCCGGAGACAGTCTCGTTGGAGCTGGCATCAGGGGGATGACCGAATATCTGGATCCTCACAGCATTTATCTTGCGCCAGAGAAGGCAGCATATTCCCAAGCTGAGTTTGATGGCAATTTTGACGGCATAGGGATTGAGTTTGATGTGATCAATGATACCCTGCTCGTCGTTACCCCTCTTTCGGGTGGCCCGAGTGCTGCAGTAGGCATTGTTCCGGGCGACAGGATAGTTGCCATTGATTCCAGTTCCTGTGTGGGTATTACCCATCAGGATGTGCTTCGCAAGCTTAGGGGCAGGCGCGGGACAACGGTGAGGCTTAAAGTGTATAGGCCATTGTCGGGGAAGAGTCTTGATTTTGTCATTACCAGAGGAAAAATTTCCACTAAAAGCGTTGATGCTGCTTTCATGATCGACAGCCGGATCGGGTATATCCGTCTCAGTCGATTCATGGCAACAACAGCCGAAGAGTTTCGTGAGGCTCTTGAAAGTCTTAAGAATAAAGGGCTGCAGCGCCTGATTGTTGATGTGCGGGGAAATCCCGGCGGGTTTCTTGAGCAGGCGGTGCAGGTTGCCGACGAATTCCTTTCCGATGGCGAGCTGATTGTTTATACCAAAGGACGCAATAGCGCAGAGGATATCCGCTATATGGCCCGTTCCGGTGACGGGTATGAGAAGGGAGAGCTTGTTGTTGTGGTGGACCGTGGGAGCGCTTCAGCTTCTGAAATTCTTGCAGGAGCCCTTCAGGACAACAAAAGAGCGCTGATTGTCGGTGAGCTGACTTTTGGTAAAGGTCTGGTGCAGCGCCAGATGGAGTTCAATGATGGTTCCGCTCTCCGTCTGACTGTTTCCCGTTACTATACGCCTTCAGGACGCCAGATACAGCGCCATTACAGCAAGGGAGAAGATGGCAGGGACCGGTATTTTCATGAGTCTCCAGGCAATATTCAGCCAGGGAAACTCTTTGCGGAGCCCGGCAGGTTGCTTTATGAGAGGAATAATGAGTTTTCTGTTTATCGCACCACTTCTCTCAGGAGTATACCTGCATCTGCAGATTCTTCGGGGAGCGCTGAGGGAGAGGCTCTCAAAGGGCTACGGTCTGCTGGGGGCGTAATTCCGGATTACTGGGTTGCAGGCAGGCCGTATACTGATTTTTATCAGGAGCTCTTCAGAACTGGAGTGCTGGAGGATGCGGCTCTGAAGATACTTGACGATCCGGGCAGTTCGGTTCAGGACTATAGGAACTCTCTTTCCTCGTTCATAGCAGATTATCAGGAAGATGCCCGGTTGCGCAAAATAATTGCCGGGCTGTGCCCGGATAAAAAAATCGTTTTTGATGATGCGGCATTCCAGAAGGACAGGCGTTATATTGCCATTGCCGTGAAATCGCGTATCGCCCATCAGCTTTTCGGCTCAGAAGGGCAGGTCAGATCATATGTGTCTACGACAGATCCGGTTGTCAGGCTCGCTGCCCGTCTGCCTGCGGGGTATTGAGGATACAGCATCACTCAGGATCAATAAAAAATCGCACTATGTCACTTCTTGAAAAAATCAACAATGCGTCATGCACGCTTCGCCTTCAGAATGACTGGCTGAAAATTTTCACCTGTCCCGTTCCAAGCTCGGATTTCCTTTCTTTTGTGGGGGTGGCTGAGCTTGATGCTTCAAGGGATGCTGTTCTTGCGCTCCTCTATGATATTGATGTTGCAACCGAGTGGGTCTGGAAAACAAGGGAAATGCGGATACTTGAAGAGCTTTCTGATGATGGCGGTCGGGTTGTCTATCAGCTTGTAACTGCTCCCTGGCCCGTCACTGACCGGGAAATCATCAGCCGTTCGAACGGCTACATGGACCCCGAGACAGGAGAGGCCTTCATCACCATAGAGTGCCTTCCTGATTTTCTACCGCCGAACACGAGTGCCGTTCGTGTGCCCCAGCTTGAGGGCGCATGGAATATCATGCCTCTTGGAGAGGACCGCTGCCGTGTTGTGTTCCGACTGCATCTTGAGCCGGGGGGGGAGATTCCCTCATGGCTTGCCAATATAGCCGTTATTGACACGCCATACCATACTCTTAACAACATGCGGGAAATGCTCAAGCGGGAGAAGTACCGGACCCCTGTTGAAGCGCCGTTCAAACAGTCCTCAAAAGATATTGTCCGTAATTATAAAGAGTTCATTTCCGACTGAGGCTTTTTTGGTGCTTGGGGGCTTGCCCGTTCACCGTGCCGTCTGAATGCCCCGAAAGGCTCAAGCAATGTCTAATCATCAACTATCAGGGTATGGATGCACACTCAATCCTCCAGGCTGACTGGGAGTTTCGTGTTGAGCACAAGGAGATAAAGATCTTTTCCTCAAGAGTAGAGGGGTCTGATGTACTCGGTTTTAAAGGTGAAGTCACGATTCCCGCAACATTCCGCAAGTTGATCGCGCTTTTTTATGACACAGACAGTTACCTTCGCTGGGTTCATCACCTGCTGGAGATGGAGGTGATTGAGAAACATGACGGTCTTGAATATGTTATCCGTCAGATTATAGATGCTCCGTGGCCTGTTGCAAAACGGGAGATGATCATCAGGACTGCTCTGGAGCCTTTTGGCGACAACGGGGTGGCAGTTACCATGCAGGGCGTTTCTGATGCTGTACCTGAAAACAGTAAGGCTGTTCGGGTTCGCGATATCAGCGGGATGTGGGCGTTTACCCCGGATGGTCCTGATACTGTTCATCTGATCTTTGTGATGCATATAGACCCGGGAACTGAGCTTCCTTCAGGGTTGAGCAATCAGGCCATGTTTGAGGTCCCCTTTTACACTCTGAAGAATCTGAGGCAGCTTGCCGCTGACGGCAGTTACAACCCCCCATATCCCCAAGAGGCTGATTTGCACCTTACCATAGTCTGAGGGTGCAGTGTCAGCAGAGATTTTCAGAGCAGGCTTTCAGAAGCCTGTCGGGCTTTACCGGAACGGCTCCCACCTCCTGACACACGGTTCCTGCGGCAATGTTTGCTATGGAGGCGTTGGTGACGGTGTCAAGTCCTGTTGCCGCTCCTAGGGCGAGTGTTCCGATGACTGTATCGCCAGCCCCTGAAACATCGGCAACTTCCAGTGAGCTAACCGGAATATGGGTGAATGAGCCGTCATAGACCGTTATGCCTTTTTCACTTCTTGTCACTATCAGTGCTCCGGCTTCCATCTTTTCCTGAAGGCGGAGGCAGGCCTCTTCAACATCACAGTCGCTGTTTTTTATTGTAATGCCAAGAGATGCGGCCATTTCAGAGAGGTTGGGCTTGAAGATCGTGCATCCCCTGTAGGCGAAAAAGTTTTTCATTTTCGGATCAACAAGCACCGGTACTCCGTGCAGAGTGGCTGTGGTAATGATGGCGGTAATCAGCTCTTCCCTGAGCAGTCCCTTGTTGTAGTCTTCGAGGACGATTGCATCAATGGTCCCGATGATCTCCTTTAGTGTGTCAAGAACCTGCTGCATGGTGCTGTCATCAATATCGTCCCTTTTTTCAAAATCCACCCGTGTGATATGGTGATTCTGGGAGAGTATTCGTGTTTTGCAGGTTGTCGGTCTTGATGGGTCGGAAATGAGTCCCTGGCAGGAGAGGCTGTGTGTTTTGAAGAGTTCAAGCAGCGTTGTGCGGTTGCTGTCGTGGCCCGTAATGCCGAAAAGGATTGTTTCAGCTCCGAGTGAGAGGGTGTTAAGAGCAACATTCGCAGCTCCCCCAAGTCGATGGTCTTCATGGGTAACATCAACCACAGGAACGGGATACTCTGGTGAAATGCGAGAGACATGGCCGAAAATATACTTGTCGAGCATGATGTCGCCAATGATGGCTATCCGTTTGCCTTTGAAGGCGGAGATAATCTCTTCAATCCGTTTTTTGTCCATATGTCGGTAAGGTCGTGAAGCAGTGGGGTGTTCTGATTGCATTTGTGGAGAGAAGATAAAGAATGTTGCTCTCTATTGATTTTATTTTGTGCGTTTTTTTGTTATAATTAAAGCTAAGCATTTTTACGCTTTATCAGAAGAAACGGAATCCTGATGTTTGAGAGTTTAAGCGACAAGCTGGAAGGCGCCTTCAAGAAACTTGCGGGCCAGGCCACCATCAATGAAATCAATATTGGTATCGCCATGCGCGATATCAAGCGGGCTCTCTTGAGCGCTGATGTCAACTACAAGGTTGTCAAGAAGCTCGTAGAGGATGTCCGTGAGAAATCTCTCGGCGAAGGGGTGATCAAGAGCGTTTCGCCGGCACAGATGATTGTCAAAATCGTCAGTGATGAGCTGACGGAGCTGATGGGTGGTGAACAGAAGCCCCTTAATCTTTCGTCCTCCAGGCTTCCCGCAGTGGTTATGGTTGCCGGCCTCCAGGGTTCGGGAAAAACCACCTTTTCGGCAAAGCTGGCCAAGCGGCTGAAAAAGAGCGGCAAGAATCCTCTTCTGGTTGCAGCCGATGTGTATCGTCCGGCTGCCGTTGATCAGTTGAAAACTCTTGGTGCTGAAGTGTCGGTTCCCGTCTTCTCCATTGAGGAGAAAGATGCGATGAAGGTTGCAGTGCAGGGTCTTGAGGCGGCAAAGGCCGGTGCGCATGATGTTCTTATTGTTGATACTGCCGGGCGCCTCCAGATTGATGATGCAATGATGGCCGAGGCTGAGGCGCTCAAGAATCTGCTGAAGCCCGATGAGCTTCTTTTTGTGGTTGACTCTATGATGGGTCAGGAGGCAGTCAATACAGCCAAGGCGTTCAATGATCGTCTTGATTTTGATGGTGTTGTGCTGACCAAGCTTGATGGCGATGCCCGTGGCGGTGCAGCGCTTTCCATCCGTCATGTGGTTGAAAAGCCCATCAAATTCATGAGTGTGGGGGAGAAGGTCGATGATCTCGACCAGTTCTACCCCGATCGTATGGCCCAGCGAATTCTGGGTATGGGTGATATTGTCAGTTTTGTTGAGAAGGCCCAGGAGAATCTGGATATGGAGGCAACTCTCCAGATGCAGAAAAAACTCATGAAGAATGAGTTTGACCTGAACGATTTCTTTGACCAGCTGCAGCAGCTCAAGAAAATGGGCTCAATGCAAAGCCTGATTGAGATGGTGCCGGGGCTGAACAAGATGGTTCCCAAGCAGGATCTCGAGAATCTGGACTTCAAGCCGATTGAAGCTATTATCAGCTCCATGACCAAAGAGGAGAAATCCCGGCCTGAAATCATCAATGGCAGTCGTCGCCAGCGCATAGCGCTTGGAAGCGGGACAAGAGTTCAGGATGTCAATATGCTCCTGAAGCAGTTCGGGGAAATGAAAAAAATGATGCGTTCTGTGTCGAAACTCTCCGGCACCGGCAGGAAGATTACTTCGCAGAATCTTGCACTTGACAAGTTTTTAAAACGGTAGACCTATAGTACTTTACATTTGTTCTCTCATAACCTAAATCACACGAAGCCTTGGTAAAGATCAGACTGAGAAGAGCAGGAAGGAAAAAACTCCCTGTGTACCAGATAGTGGCCGCAGACTCGCGGGCACCCAGAGATGGCAAATTTCTTGAAGTTGTTGGCCATTATCAGCCGACAGCAAAACCCCATACCGTAACCATTGACAGGGAACGGGTGGCATATTGGATGCAGACTGGAGCACAGCCTACAGCAACTGTCCGCAGCCTTATCCGTATGACCGGACTTCTTCATGAACTTCGCCTCAAGAGCCTTGGGCGCAGTGAGGCTGAAATTACTGAAGAGATGGAGAAATGGCAGGAGAAGCAGGCCGAAAGGCGCCAGAAAAGACTTGTGGTCAAGTCGCGCCGCCGCCAGCTGAAAAAGGAGGCAGAAGCACAGCCTGTCGCTGAGGCTGCACCCGAGGCTGTCGCTGAAGCAGCACCCGAGGCCGCCGCTGACAGCGCCGAAGAAGTAAAGGGTGAGGACGCAGGGGCCTAAAGCCACCTGCATTCTCAGTTGATGGGTTCAGGCAGGTTGGATCTTTGGCTGACAGGCACTGTTCTCAAGCCAAGGGGGCTTAAGGGTGAACTGAAGGTTCAGCCGGTAACCGATTTTCCCGATCGCTTTCTCTCGCGCAAGAAGTATTTTGCGGGGCGGCAGCCTGAAACTGCCGCGCCTGTAAATGTGAAGTCTGCAAAGCTGTCTCAGGGTTTTGCGTGGTTGTTCTTTGAGGGGGTAGACAGCAGGGAAAAGGCGCGGGAGATGGCAGGCATGCATCTTTATATTGAGGAGAAAGAGTGCGCTCCCCGACCCGAAAACCGGGCTTGGCTCCATGAACTTGAGGGAATGAGGGTGATTGGCGGTGACGGAGTTGAGGCTGGTGTTGTTATCGCAATACTCCCCATGCCGGCCCATGAGGTTTATGAGGTTCGAACAGCGAGCGGCACTGTTCTCATTCCGGCTATTGATGAATTTATTGGTGAAATCAGTCTTGAGGGCGGATATATGGTTGTTCCGAGATTTGACGAGTTTCTTTGAAGAGTGTGGCGACTATGGATTCGATTCGTATTGATGTTATTTCCGTTATTCCGGGGTTCTTTGATTCGGCGCTTGAAAACGGTCTTCTCGCAATAGCGAGGAAAAAAGGCCATCTTGAGGTTCATGTCCATAATCTGCATGATGACGGACTTGGCAACTACCGTTCTGTTGATGATACCCCGTTTGGTGGTGGAGCAGGAATGGTGCTTAGGCCGGAACCAGTGTTTGCCTGCATAGAAAGGCTTCAGGCTGAGAGGGAGTATGATGCGGTCGTTTTTCCGACGCCCGATGCCGTCAGGTTTGACCAGAAGGCGGCTAACAGGCTGTCGCGGATGAAGAACCTTATTATTCTCTGCGGTCATTACAAGGCGCTTGATGAACGGGTTCGCAGTACGCTTGTTACGATGGAGTTTTCAGTTGGAGATGTTGTTGTATCGGGAGGTGAGATTCCCGCGCTCTTTCTTATGGATGCTGTTGTGCGCCTCATGCCCGGCGTCCTTGGTGATAGTGAGTCGGCCTTGACAGATTCATTCCAGAGCGATATGCTCGACTGTGCATGGTATACACGGCCACCCGAATTCAGAGGAATGAAGGTGCCTGATGTTCTTCTCTCCGGTCATCATGCCAAAATAGAGCAGTGGAGAGAACGAAGTGCCAGCGAGAGAACCAGAGAAAAGAGGCCCGACCTTTCTGGAGAAGAGGTATCTGAAGATTTTGAATAGATTTTTGCTTTACAAAAAATAAACAGTTGTCGAAATGGATCAGTTAATTCAGTTAGTTGAAGCAACACAGGCTAGAGTTGAAAAGCCCGACATTCATCCCGGGGATTCCGTAAGGATTCAGCTCCGTGTTATTGAGGGTGAAAAAGAGCGTCTTCAGGCTTTTGATGGCGTTATCATCAGCGATCGCGGTGCAGGAACCAATAAAACCATCACTGTGCGTAAAATCTCTCATGGTGTAGGCGTAGAAAGGATTATCCCGATCAATTCGCCCAATGTTGAGAGTGTTACCGTTCTCAAGCATGGCAAGGCTCGCCGCTCCAAGCTGTTCTATCTCCGCAAGAGGACTGGAAAGGCAGCACTGAAAGTAAAAGAGCGCAAAGTGGCCGAAAAGGCCTCCTGAAGCCGAGCAGCATCCGGGCATAGAATCATTCTGCCCGGATGCTGCATTCTTTTCGGGCTATAATGGATATCGATTACCCTTCATCCCTCTCAATAGAGGCGTTTCACCGTAAAATCTTCAGTTCCTGGCCCGCTTGCCGCCGCAGTTTCCCGTGGCGAGAAACCTGCGATCGGTATTGGGTTATGGTCAGTGAATGCATGCTGCAGCAGACGCAGGCAGAACGGGTTGTGCCTAAATACTGCGCATGGATTGAACGCTTTCCCAATCCTGGCGACCTGGCAGAGGCCTCCCTCCGGGAGGTTCTTTCGCTCTGGAGCGGTCTTGGCTATAACTCCCGTGCCCAGAGGCTTCAGCTTGCCGCTGTGCAGGTTATGGATAAGTTTAATGGCGAGGTGCCCTCTAGTCCTTCACTTCTGAAAACCCTGCCCGGGATAGGGGAGTATTCCTGCCGTTCCATTCCTGCTTTTGCCGACAATTTTGATGTGGCAGCAGTAGACACTAACATACGGCGCATTCTCATCTCCGAATTCTCACTTCCTGAAACACTCCCGCCTGCAGCGCTGCAGCGCCTTGCCGAGGCTGTTCTCCCGGTCGGCCGAAGCCGAGATTGGCACAATGCTCTTATGGACTATGGCTCAATGGTAGTGACGGGGAGGTCTTCGGGAATCCGTCCTCTTTCTCGCCAGTCAGCATTCAAGGGTTCAAGGCGATGGTATCGCGCACAAATAGTGCGTGAGCTCCTCAACACGCCCGTTATGACGGTTGCTGAACTTGAAGACAAATACGGGGAGTGCCGGTGGGGGCTGGATGATATTATTCGTAATCTTGTGGCCGAGGGGCTGGTGGAGTCATTCGTGAGCGATCATGACTCCACCGGTGGAATGGTTCTGAGAATCAGGGAGCGATAGAGAAGTGCTCGGCAGACTTTATTCAGTGTTGTAGACCATGTTCAGTTCATTGTATACAGCGTCTATCTCTTTGTCGTACTGGTCGATAATTGTCTTGCGTTTAATCTTGAGCGTTGGAGTCATCAGACCGTTTTCCAGTGTGAATGGCTCACCGACAAGCAGAAACTTGCGCACTTTTTCATGTGTCGCCAGTTTTCGTGAAATGCTGCGCAGCAGTTTTTCGTATATCTGGCCGACTTTTTTGTTTTCAAGAAGCTCTTTCTCTGTTGCCGGCCCTATCCCTTCAGCTGCGGCGAATTCGCGAAGCTTTTCAAAGTCGGGGATGATAAGAGCGATAAGGAAGGGCCGCTTTTCACCGATAACCATCACCTGATCGACGAAGGGGCTTTCAGCAATCATATGCTCTATGGGCAACGGGGCAATGTTTTTTCCTCCGCTGGTGACTATGATGTGTTTTTTTCTGTCGGTGATGGTAAGATAGCCGTCTCCATCAAGCTTTCCGATGTCACCGGTATGGAACCACCCGTTCTTTATGACCTCGGCTGTTGCCCCGGCATCCTTCCAGTACCCTTTCATGATATTGGGTCCTCTGAAGAGGATCTCCCCATCTTCTGCTATCCTGATCTCAACATTTCTTACTGTTGGCCCTACGGTTCCGAACTTTACTTTTTCGGGCCTGTTGACATTTGTTATCGGAGAGGTTTCGGTCAAGCCATATCCTTCAAGAATCGTGATGCCAAGTGAACTGAAAAACTCGCCGGTCTCTTTTGGCAGCGCCGCGCCGCCGGAAACGAAGTAACGGAGCCGGCCTCCGAATTTCGTCAGGATTTTCCTGTAGACCAGCTTTTGAGAGAGGGCATGAGCTGCTTTAAGGGGAAGAGATGCTGCCCCTTTCTGAGCCATCTGGCGGTTGTATTGTTCCCCTGTTGAAAGCGCAAAGCTGAATATCCGCTGTTTCAGCTGACTTTCCGTGGCAATCTGTTTCTGCATATTCGCCCGGATACGATCAAAGAGCCTCGGTACTGTAAAAATTATTGTGGGTTTGGCTTCAGCTATGTTCAGAGAAACGGTCTCTATGCTCTCGGCAAGGTAAATAGCGGCTCCGCATCCAAAGAGCAGGTAGTAGCCGCCAGTGCGCTCGTAGGCGTGCGACAAGGGGAGAAACGAGAGGCTGCAGTCTGTTTCGTCAAGAGAGATGAGGTCCGAGCATGATTTTACATTTTCACAGATGTTCCGGTGTGTCAGCATGACCCCTTTTGGAAGACCGGTAGTACCTGATGTGTAAATGATGGTTGCCGTGTCGTCAGGCGATACGGTGGTTCCTTCGAGAAGTCGGGGGTTGGCCTGAAGAATTTTTTTACCCTCAAGCTTGCAGCTGTTAAGGTCGCAGACATCGTCAATCTTCTCTTCAAGGCGGTTCAAAACAATAATCTGCATCAACTCAGGCAGGTTCTGCCAGATTGAGAGAATCTTTCCGAGCTGCAGCATATTCGAAACAATGACGGCTTTGGCTTCGCTGTTCTGGAGAATATATTCAATCTGGTTGGGAGGCAGGGAGGGGTAGAGCGGCACATCAATTGCGCCAAGAGAGAGTATTGACATATCAGAAAGGTACCAGCCGGGGCGGTTTTCACTGAGTATTGCCACCCGGTCCCCCTGCCCGATCCCATTTTCTTTCAGATATGCAGTGAAGTTTTGAACATCTTCATGAAAATCTTCATAGGTGATGGGTTCGTAGATACCGTTGAGTTTGTGGACGAAGGGAAACTTCTTTTCCTTCCCCCGGTAATGGGTGAAAACTGAAGAAAACAGTTCCGGCAGGGTCTGGAAGTCAGGATTGATAAGTCCCATCTGAAAGAATTAGAGTGTGCGGGGCATGGCAATCCAATGCTCTATGCCCGGGGGATGACCATGGTATTGTACACAAATATGTAACAATAAGGCGTCTGAATTCAAAGCCTCCTCCTGTAAATAGTTATCACTCCATTGAGGCTGGCTGCATTTACGAAATTAACTCTTGTTGAAATGTCTCCTTGCCCTTATTTTGTTCAACAGCAGGCAATTGCCGGGGTTTCTTCTGCAAGCTCCGGAGAACTATAGTCGGAGGTTTTCGTTTATGAAGCAAAAGGGGAGGTCGGTTACGCGATGGACCGGGTATGCGGGACTGGTTGCGGGTATTCTTCTGATCCTGTATCTTTTCCAGTCTATTGATTTAGGCCGTTCCCTTTCCAGAATATCGACAATCGGCTTTTCCTCTCTCTTTATCATGCTGCCGTTTTTCGGCCTTCATTTTTTTGAGACGATTGCATGGACCCTTGTTTTTCCACCCGCCAGCAGGCCGATATCGTTTTCCCGACTGTTTAAAATCCAGGTGATTTCTGAAACCGTATCCATGACTCTTCCTGCTGGCATGGCTCTTGGAGAGCCTCTTCGGCCATTTCTCTGCAACCGGCTGATGGGAATTTCCTATCCTGTATCGGTTGCAGCTGTGACGGTCCGCAAATTACTGTTGAGTTCCATGCAGGGGGTCTATACCATTATCGGTACCCTTGCCGGTTTCATGATGCTTCAACGGGTATCGCCCGCAGTGACGGGATTTCAGGGTCTCGGTTTCTTCATGCTCGCAACCGGCATTGCAGTTTGTCTTATCTTTCTCTATTTCCTTCTGACGGCACTCAAAGGCCGTTCTGCTCAGTCCATTCACAGCCTTCTCATGATGGTGCCCGGAAAAAAGGTGAAGGCATGGCTTATTCGGCGTGAGTCTGGTTTTTCCGATACCGATGAACATCTCCGCAGTTTTCAGGGCGGATCGCCTGCAGCACTGTGGCAGGCAACCTTCTGGTATCTTGTAGGCTGGGCCATGCTGGCTGTGGAGAGTTACATCATTCTTCGCCTTCTTGGAGCCGAGATTTCCTTTCCCACGGTTTTGGCTATCGATACGACTCTGGTTATGCTTCGGGCCCTCTTTTTTTTCATTCCCTCTGGTCTCGGAATACAGGATCTCGGCTACATGGCGTTTTTTCAGGCCGTGGGAATGCCTGAGGCTGTGGCGCTCGGCGGCGCATTTATTCTGATCAGGAGGTTCAAGGAGGTACTCTGGTACTCTGCCGGGTACGCAGTTATGTTCATGTCGGGGATTCACCTGCATGATCCAGAGCATGCTGAAAGGGTTGACTGATGAAAAAAAAGGTACTGTTTGTCTGCGGTTCCATGAACCAGACTACGCAGATGCACCAGATTTCATCGTTTCTGGGTGAGTATGATCGCTGGTTTACCCCCTTTTTCAGTGATGGGATTCTGGGTGCAGCCGCCCGAAATGGTCTGCTTGAGTTTACTATTATGGGTCGGGAGCGGAGAGGGAAAGCCATGGAGTATCTCAACCGTCACGAACTGCAGGTTGAAGGCGGTGATTGCCTGCACTGCTATGACCTTGTCGTGACCTGCACCGACCTGATTGTCCCCAAAGCATTCAAAGGATCCCGGACAGTGCTTGTTCAGGAGGGGATGACTGAACCGGAAACCCCGCTCTTCCACCTGACAAAAAATTTCCGATGGATGCCCCGCTGGCTTGCCGGTACTGCTTCCACGGGGCTTTCCGGAGCTTATGATAAATTCTGCGTCGCCAGCGAGGGGTATCGCGATCTGTTCATCCGCAAGGGAGTAGATCCGGAGAGGCTGGTGGTGACCAGTATTCCCAATTTTGACGACTGTGCCTCATATTGCGAGAATGATTTCCCTCATCGGGATTATGTTCTGGTCTGTACTTCGGACAACAGGGAGACATTCATTTATGAAAACCGCAGAAAAAACATTCTGAAGTATCGCGAAATAGCGGCCGGCAGACAGTTGATATTCAAGCTGCATCCCAATGAAAAGGTTTCAAGGGCTACTGAAGAGATTGAGCGGTATGCTCCCGGGAGTCTTGTATATTCGGAAGGAGTTGCTGAAGAGATGATTGCAAATTCACGGATGATGATTGCACAGTTTTCCTCAACAGTTCTTGTTGCCTCAGCTCTCGGCAAAGAGGTTCACTGCAGTCTTGAGGGAGAGGAGCTTCGCAGGCTTACTCCTCTTCAGAATCGTTCGGCCGCAAAAAATATTGCCGATGTCTGCAGGGGGGTGCTTAATGGCTGAGTTGAGTCCGACCATTGCCGTTATTCCTGCTCGTGGGGGCTCAGTGGGCCTGAAACACAAGAATATATACCCCGTAGCTGGAAAGCCGCTTCTTGCCTGGACCATTTTGCAGGCAAAAGCCTCCTCTCTTGTAGAAAGAGTGCTTGTTTCCACCGACGATCCAGCAATAGCTGCTGTTGCTGAAGCCTATGGCGCAGAGGTTATTCGTCGCCCCGCCGGAATTTCTGGAAACAGTGCGAGCTCTGAATCGGCAATTCTCCATACACTTGATGTTCTTGCTGCACAAGGCGACGAGCCTCCCGTAAGGATCGTTTTTCTTCAGGCAACCTCACCCCTTCGCAGACCGGGAGACATTGACCATGCCCTTCAGCAGTTTGAACGCGAAGGCGCCGATTCACTTATTTCTGTTACAAAGGCAGACGACATGACCCTCTGGGAGCAGAAGACGGGGGAGTGGAGCAGTGTGAACTTTGACTGGCGGAGCCGGGGGATGCGCCAGGAGCGGCAGGAACAGTTTATTGAAAATGGATCCATCTATATTTTCAGGCCCTCGCTTCTTCGCCAGACAGGAAACAGGATTGGAGGGAAGCTTACCGCCTATCAAATGGAGTTCTGGCAGACCTGGGAAATTGATACTCTTGAAGAGATAGAGCTGATTGAGTTTTTTATGCATAAAAAAAATCTGACGGCTCCCCGCTGAGGAGCTGCAACCAAACACACGGCTACCAATGAATTTTTTCCTTACGACCGATCTTGTTGTCGGAGTCAATGAAGCCCTGAACCTTACGAATCACCTTGGGGAACTCAAGTCCAGGAGGCCGGGGGTTATTTATGACGGCGTTCTTGAAGAAACCCCCTATTTCAGGGATGTTAAGGCCGCTTTTCTTGCCGGGAGCCCCAATGCCTTTTTTTATTGCAATGAATTCAAAAGAGAGCCCACCTACCGCCATCTTGAAAACACTGCAGAGCATTTCCGGGGGATCGGCGTCGACTGCATAGTTGCCATTGGCGGCGGCAGCACCATGGATCTTGGTAAAGGGGTTGCTCTTCTCATGACCAACAATGTTCCGGCCCTTTCATTGAAAGGGTTCCCTTCAGATGTGCATGATCCTCTCCCTCTCATTACTGTCCCCTCTCTTCCCGGCAGCGGGGCAGAGGTAAGTTACAACGCCGTCTTCATTGATGAGGATGCCGGTAGAAAACTCGGAATAAACAGCCGTAAGAATTTTCCCAAAAAAGCGGTGGTTGACCCAATGCTCTCAATGAGCGCTCCCCTAGAGGCTATTGTTTCCTCTGCCATGGATAGTCTTGTTCATTGTGTGGACAGCTTCGGCTCAGTGAAGCACACTCCACTCTCAAGAGTTTTTTCGGTTGAGGGGTTCCGCCGCTCCTTCTACGCCCTGCAACAGAACCAGCTTGACCGGGCCGAGTCACGCATTGATCTTTGCCTTGGCAGTGTGTGCGGTACCGTTGCCCTTATGAACTCAGGCGATGGCCCAACCAACGGCTTTGCTTACTACCTGGGTGTGCGCCACAAGGTGCCCCACGGCATGGCTGGAGCCATTTTCCTTAAAGAGGTCATGCGTTATAATCTCACCAACGGTTATGACCGATATGCATCGCTCAATGCAGCCCCTCTCAAGGGGACGCTTCGTGAGGGAGCCGAGGAACTGCTCTCGGAAATGGACGACCTTTACCACCAGCTTGCCATTCCAAATCTCGTGCCTTACGGATATAGTAGCGCCAATGCAACCGAATTTGCTGGCGAGGCATCAGGCGCGCTGCAGGGCTCATTCGGAGGAAATCCCATCCCGTTTGACAAAGAATCAGCTGAATATGTTGTCAAAAGACTGGTTCAGTAAATTATTCATACCAACACATCATCATTATGGCAGGCGCAGAATTGATTGGAAAAGAGGAGCTCGCTGAAATTGTAGAGCTCTTCAGCAGAGAAAAGGTCAATCTCTACCGCTATGGCGGGGGGAACTACAAGACCCGGGAATTTGAGAGGAAATTTGCCGAGTGGATGGGGGTCAGTTACGCCCATGCCGTTTCATCAGGGACGGCAGCCATACATTGTGCCCTTGCAGGTGCTGGTGTAGGACCAGGAGACGAGGTTATCACGACGGCATGGACCTTCATTGCTCCCATTGAAGCCATCAGTGCTCTGGGAGCTGTTCCTGTACCCGTTGAAATAGATGAAACCTATCATCTTGACCCTCAAGCAGTAGAGCGAGCCATTACAGAGAAAACTAAAGCTGTAGTTGTCGTTCCCATGTGGGCCGCTCCTAAAATGCAAGAACTGCAGGATATCTGCACCCGCAGAGGACTCATCCTTATTGAAGATGCGGCACAGGCGCTTGGCGCATCATACAGAGACAGAAAACTCGGAACAATCGGCAGTGTCGGTTCCTTCTCATTTGATGCAGGAAAGACGCTTCATACGGGTGAGGGTGGAGTGATTGTAACCAACGACCGCGAAATTTACCTTCGTGCGGCAGAATTTTCAGATCACGGCCATATGCACCTTGAAGGCCTTCCAAGGGGAAAAGATCCCCGTCGGGCCAAAGGGCTTAACCTCCGCATGAGTGAGGTGACAGCAGCGATAGGCCTCGCTCAGCTTGCCAAAATTGACACCATCCTCTCAAGGGCCAAAGAGAATAAAAAGAGAATTAAAGACGCCATTCGTCATGTGTCCAATATCACTCTTCGCCCTTTTGCCGATGAAAACGGTTCTCAAGGCGACACCTTAATCTTCAGTGTCCGCGACCGCGCAGCTGCACTTGAGTTTGAGGCGCACCTCGGGCGAAACGGATTCGGGACTAAAATTCTACCCGAGGCACTCGACTGGCACTATGCCGGCGTCTGGGGTCATCTTCTCAGCGGGTATGATCGCTACCAAGACAGCGACCTTGAAGCCTTATGGCCTAAAACAGGAGAGCTGCTCCGGCGGAGCATCTGTTTGAACATTCCCGTACTTATGGACGATGCGACAGTCAAAAAACTGACAGCAACTATCATCTCAGCCGCCAAGGAAATAGAAAAAATAGGGGACGTTGTTTAGTATCGCAAATAACAGCTTTGACGAACAAAGAAGAATCTAATTCCCATGCCGTTCTTCTTTTTTCTCTGTTCGCATTGCCTTCACCCCGGCCCAATACGATTTTGGTCTGGGGTGTGGCATTTACCCCCACTTTGTCTATCTTGATGCAGAGCTTTCTCCAACGCTTCCCTGCAATCAATGTTCCGGATCAGCCTTGAGGAATTTGAAGGACCGCTTGATCTGCTCCTCTTCTTTATCAAGAGGGATGAACTTGACATCTACAATATCCCCATTTCGAAAATAACGACTGATTTCGTCAGTTACATCCATGATGCGCGGCGTTTCAATCTTGAGGTTGCGGCGGAGTTCATCTATATGGCTTCTCTTTTGATGAGCATTAAGGCCTCCATGCTGCTTCCTCGTCAAAAGGCAAATGATGAGGATACGGATGAGTTCGATCCGCGTACGGAGCTGGTGCAGCGGTTGCTTGAGTATAAGCAGATCAAGGAGGCGAGCGAAATTCTTGACCAGTGTGCTTTTGAGCGGGAACAGCTGTTTGCGAGAGGGTTGTTTGAGGAGTTTCTTCCCGAGCTGGTTGATGAGCTTGATGAGCAGGTGAACCGCCCGACAATCTATCATCTTATGAGCGCTTATCGGGCCGTTCTGGACAATAAGCCCAAGCCGATGACCCGCAATGTGATGGATGCTCCGGTGACGGTGAAGGAGCAGATGGAGTTGATTATATCAAAGCTTCAGGACCGGGTGCAGGTGTCGTTCAGTGATGTGCTTGATGGGGTCAGTCAGCGGATTATTCTGGTTGTGACTTTTCTTGCGGTTCTGGAGATGTGCAAAAATGGAAGGATCCTTGTTTTGGTGAAGGAGGGTCATGATGATTTCTGGATTGCTCTTAAAGGCCCTGATCCCAGGAGCCAGTTACTCTTATAAATAATTATACCATAGTCGTATGCCTGAAATTGTTCCTTTTGAAGCTCTTCGATACAGTGATGAACTGCTGCACGATGCCTCCAGCCTTATATGCCCGCCCTATGATGTGATAACTCCTGATTACCAGAAGGAGCTGTATGCGGCTTCCGGGTGCAATGCTGTTCGCCTTGAGCTTCCGTGCGAGGAAAATCCGTATGAAGCGGCGGCTGGCCGTCTGCGCGAATGGTTGCTTGAGGGAGAGTTGGTGAAGGACCAGCAGCCGGCCCTCTATCCCTATTTTCAGACTTTTGCAGATCCTGAGGGGAACAGGGTGACGCGGTGTGGCTTTTTTGCGGCGATGCGACTTAGTGAGCCTTCTGAGAAAAAGGTATTGCCGCATGAAAAAACATTGTCGGGGCCGAAGGCCGACAGGTTGAACCTGTTCCGACAGACGAGGGCCAACATCAGTCCGGTGTTTGGTATTTATGCCGATGAGTCGGGGCGGGGCGATAGATTGCTGAAGGAGTATGCAGCCTCGCACGAGCCGGTTCTTGAGGCTGAGCTTCAGGGGGTTGAGAACAAAATGTGGCGGATTACGGAGCCGGAATTGCTTGCCGAACTCCGGGAAGTGCTCTTGGAGAGGACTGTGTACATTGCTGATGGTCACCACCGGTATGCAACCGGACTGAACTATCGCAATGAGCGGGCTGAGGCCAATTCGTGCCATACGGGTGAGGAACCCTACAATTTTATTCTGACCTATCTGGCGAATATGTATGACGAGGGTCTTCTGATTTTTCCGATTCACAGGGTTGTGCATGGGCTGGAAAATTTTGACGCTGAGGCTTTTCTCGGAAAACTCCGTGAGCAGTTTGTCTTGAGGGAACTCGATGGGCGTGAGGCTTTGAAGGTGTTTATGGATAGAGAGCAGTCGAGCTATGCCTACGGGGTGGTGCTTCCGGGACGGGTGGTTGGTATTGTTCTTAAAGGGCGTGCGGAGGATGTGCTTGAGGCTTCATGTCCGGAGGCAATGCGGCGGCTTGGTCTGGTGGTGCTGCATGAGGCGGTGCTGGGTGGTATGCTTGGTATTACGCGTGAGGCCATGGCCAGCCAGAGCAACCTTGTGTACAGAAAGGATGAAGGAGAGGTGTTCCGGGCTGTGGAGTCGGGGGAGGCTGAGGTTGGTTTTGTTGTGCATCCTACGACGGTCCGTCAGGTGCTTGATGTGTCGGACTCGGGTGAGGTGATGCCGCAGAAGTCAACTTTTTTCTATCCTAAAATCATGACGGGACTGGTGTTCCATTCTCTTGGATGAGCAGTGCTTTCAAAGAGGTGTTCCATTCGGGTTCCGCAGTGGAGACCCGTGCGGTGGGCCGGAAGTTTGCGGCTGCA
Organism: Chlorobium sp.; assembly: GCA_013203905.1. Classification (GTDB taxonomy): domain Bacteria; phylum Bacteroidota; class Chlorobiia; order Chlorobiales; family Chlorobiaceae; genus Chlorobium. Next base: position 27,989 of record JABMPC010000082.1, read on the forward strand.
CTTTCTTGTGGTGCCGTTGTGGGGCTTTCAGGTGACCTCGGGGCGGGTAAGACGGAGTTCATGCGGGGGGTGGCTGAGTTTTTTGGTTGTGCGGAGCAGCTTTCCAGCCCAACCTTTCCCATTCTGAATATATATAGCGGCATGCTTGAGGGGGAAGAGGTGAGCATTCATCATTTTGATCTCTATCGGATTGAACGGGCCTCGGAATTGGAGGCGCTTGGGTTCGGGGAGTATCTCTCGAATGCCTGGTGTTCGTTTGTGGAGTGGGCGGAGCGGTTCGGGGAGTATGGGGATCGGTACAGCGCCAGAGTTCTGATTGAGTATGATGGTGAGGGGGAGAGGACGATAACTATTGAAAGAGAGGAATGAGGAATATTCTGGCTGTGGAATGCACGCATGAGCTTCTCAGTGTTGCCCTGCTATGCGGCGGGCGGATTGTTGAGCGGCGTGGCGGGGGCTGGCAGAAGACTGCGGAAAGCATTGTGCCGCTGATGGATGAGGTTGTAGCTGAGGGGGGGATTGCTCCCCGTGATCTGGAGGCCGTCGCCGTCTCTTCGGGGCCGGGCTCGTTTACCGCTCTTCGCATCGGTATGTCGGCGGTGAAGGGGGCGGCTTTTGCTCTTGATGTTCCGCTTCTCGCTGTTCCAACCCTTCCCGCTCTCGGGGCTTCGCTTCCAGCGGATGTGGAGGGGGAGATGGTTATGGCTGTTGTCGGTTCCCGGAAGGGGGAGTATTTTCATTCTCTTTACCGGAGAGACGATCTTGCTGCATTCCGCTGGCATGACGAGGTGCGTCGCGGAGGGGAGGAGGATATAGCGGCGTCTCTTCGGGGGTGCACCGGAACGGTGGTGGCGGTGGGCCGGAATCTGGAGCCGCTTCGGGCTGTGCTTGACCTCGGCGGTGCAGCTATGGTCAATGCTGAATTCTTTTCGGCTGCTTCGCTGTTTGATTTTGCGATTCGCGCCTGCGCGGAGCCTTGCAGGACGGGGCCCGGCGAGGTGGAGCCTGATTACCGGCAGAGTTTCGGTTCGAGCGGTTCATGATTTTGCTATATTGACCGCACGAGAGGCGGATGCGTCTTGGGGATTGATTTTTCGAGTGGTGAATTTTCTCTTAACGGTTGAATGACTGGAGCTATATGGGAGGCCTCAAAAAGAACGAAAAACCGGTAAAGCCGGTGGTGCGCGAGGTTGAAGATGGTGAACTGCTTGCCCGTAGGGCGGCGGAGCTGACTCTTGAAAAGAAGTGTGAGGATGTGAAGATTCTTGATCTTCGTGAACTGACTTCCGTAACGGACTTTTTTGTGATTGTGACTGCTGATTCGGAACGGAAAGCCAAGGCAGCGGCGGAGCATGTGATTGAAGAACTGCGCCAGGAGGACGAACGGCCGCTTCATGTAGAGGGGCTTGACTCCATGCACTGGATTCTGCTGGATTATGTGAATGTTGTTGTTCATATATTCATGCCAGATGAACGAGGTTTTTATGACTTGGAATCACTTTGGTCGGATGCACCTGCTGTTACGGTAACCTGAATTTTTTCGGTAACTTCTCTCTTTTTTTCTGTTTTTCCGGTGATGGTTATGGACGGTATTTATGCCGGTTTTTTATACATTGATCTGTCGGATTCTTTATAGCAATTATCACTTCTCATTGCCTTATGCAGCGCCAAAGAATACTCCCTGTTACGATTGAAGATGAGATGCGGGGCTCCTATCTTGATTATTCCATGTCGGTTATTGTCAGCCGCGCTCTTCCTGATGTACGCGACGGACTGAAGCCGGTGCACCGCAGGGTGCTCTATGGGATGCACGAATTGGGCCTTCAGGCTGGAAAGCCGCACAAGAAATCGGCCCGTGTGGTTGGTGAAGTGCTCGGTAAGTTCCATCCGCATGGTGATACGGCTGTGTACGACAGTCTTGTGCGTATGGTGCAGGATTTTTCGCTGCGCTATCCGCTGATTGACGGCCAGGGCAACTTCGGTTCTGTTGATGGTGATTCTCCTGCAGCCATGAGGTATACGGAGGTCCGCATGAAGGCTATTGCCGGCGAGATGCTGAAGGATCTTGATAAAGAGACTGTTGAGTATTCACTCAATTTTGATGACTCCCTTGAGGAGCCGACTGTGCTGCCTTCTGCAATTCCGAATCTTCTGGTGAACGGGGCTTCGGGTATTGCTGTGGGTATGGCTACCAATATTCCGCCTCAGAACCTGCGGGAAGTTGTTGATGGCATGACGGCCTTGATTGATAACCCGGATATTGAGATTGAGGAGCTCATGAAGCATGTGATTGCTCCTGATTTCCCTACCGGTGGCATCATTTACGGTTATGAAGGGGTGCGTCTGGCTTATACAACAGGACGAGGCAAGGTGGTTATCCGTGCCCGCGCTCTGGTTGAGGTGACGCAGAAAAACGGCCGTGAGTCCATTGTTGTCACAGAGCTTCCCTATCAGGTCAACAAGGTTCGACTGATTGAGAAAATTGTGGAGCTGGTACACGATAAAAAGGTGGAGGGCATTGCCGACATTCGTGATGAGTCTGACCGTGATGGTATGCGCCTGGTTATAGAACTGAAGCGCGATGCTGTGGCAAAGGTTGTGCTGAACAATCTGTATAAGCACACTCCGATGCAGGATACTTTCGGCGTTATTATGCTTGCGCTTGTTGATGGGGTGCCGAGAGTGCTGAATCTCAAGGAGATGATGGAGTTCTATATCAAGCACCGCAATGAGATTGTTTTGCGCAGAACCCGCTATGACCTTACGGCTGCTGAAAAGCGGGCTCATATTCTTGAGGGCTTGAAAATCTGTCTCGACAATCTTGACGAGGTTATTACCACTATCCGCGAGTCTCCCGATGCAAATACTGCCCAGGCGCGCCTTATTGAGCGGTTCGGGCTGTCGGAGTTGCAGTCGAAGGCGATTCTTGAGATGCGCCTGCAGCGTCTGACCGGCATGGAGCGCAAGAAGATTGATCTTGAGTATGCTGAAACGCTTGCTCTCATCGAGGAGCTTCGCGCCATTCTGGCCAGCCCTGAGCGGCAGATGGCTATTATCCGCACAGAGCTGCTCAAGGTCCGCGAAATATACGGCGATGAACGACGCACGGAAATTGTGCCGCAGGAGGGTGATTTCTCGATTGAAGACATGATTGCCCAGGAGGATGTGGTCATTACCATCACCCATGACGGGTTCATTAAGCGTTTCCCTGTATCGGGCTATCGCCGTCAGGCCAGAGGTGGCAAGGGCGTGACAGGGGCACAGGCCAAGAATGACGACTTTATAGAACATATGTTCGTGGCCTCAACCCATAATTATATACTCTTTTTCACCAGCAACGGCAGATGCTACTGGCTCAAGGTTTATGAAATTCCGGAGGCTGGCCGTGCTGCAAGAGGGCGTTCGCTTGCCAATATCATGGAGCTGAACCCGGGTGAGACCATTAAGACCTATATCAATATCCGTAACTTTGATGAGCCTGGTTTCATCATGATGGCGACTGCTGACGGTATTGTTAAAAAGACTGCGCTTGAGGAGTTTTCCCGTCCGAGGCGTAACGGCATTGCCGCCATTACCATTGATACTGGCGACGCGCTACTTGATGCTCGTTTGACTGATGGCGATCATCAGGTGATACTGGCCAAGAGTTCCGGCCTCGTGGTTCGATTCCCCGAGTCCCAGGTTCGGCCTATGGGAAGGACCGCTATGGGGGTCAAGGGCATAACGCTTGACCGTGGCGAGAAGTGCATTTCCATGGTGACGACCAAACGCCTTGATACCGCTCTGCTTGCGGTGACCGACAACGGGTTTGGGAAAAGGAGCAAGGTGGAAGATTACCGTCTGACCAAGCGTGGCGCCCGGGGCGTTATTACCCTGAAAGCGCACGAAAAGATAGGGGCACTGGTGGGGCTGCTTGATGTCAATGACGATGACGATCTCATCATCATTACCTCGCATGGGATTGTGAACCGCCAGCATGTTTCCGATATCCGCATTACCGGAAGGAATACTTCTGGCGTCAGGCTGGTAAGGCTAATGGAGGGCGATACGGTTTCCGCTCTTGCGCGGGTGCCGAAGACCGATGAGGTTACGGATACGGATACGCTCCTTGAGGACCCTGATGGCCAGCTGCCGCTGCTCTGAAATGGATTCGTTGACTGAAAACGCAATACTACACCAATAAACGACAACGATGTCATGGCTCGACCGAAGAATGTGAAATATGTTTTTGTGACTGGCGGGGTTGTTTCCTCACTCGGCAAGGGGATTCTTTCCGCCTCGCTCGGGATGCTGCTGAAGTCGCGGGGACTGAGGGTTGCCATACAGAAGTACGATCCCTATATCAATGTGGACCCGGGGACCATGTCGCCCTATCAGCATGGTGAGGTGTATGTAACTGATGACGGTGCTGAAACTGATCTTGATCTTGGCCATTACGAGCGCTTTCTTAATGAGTCGACTTCCCAGGCTTCAAACCTTACGATGGGCCGGGTGTATAAGTCGGTAATCGATAAGGAGAGGCGCGGTGCGTATCTGGGCGGTACGGTGCAGGTTGTTCCTCATGTGATTGATGAAATCAAGGACAGGCTGGCCGAGCTGGCAAAAAACGGCAATTATGATGTGATTATCACTGAGATCGGCGGCACTATCGGCGACATTGAGTCCCTGCCTTTTCTTGAGGCTATGCGCCAGATGAAGCTGGATATGGGAGATCGCAATCTGCTGAACATTCATCTGACCTTTGTTCCCTACATCAAAGCCGCAAGCGAACTGAAAACCAAACCTACCCAGCATAGCGTGAAAATGCTTCTGGAGACCGGTATTCAGCCCGACATCCTTGTGTGCAGGAGCGAGAAGCCCCTTTCGACGGAGATCAAGCGGAAAGTCGGCCATTTCTGTAATGTCAACAACCTTGATGTTATCGGGCTTAACGACTGCGATACCATTTATGAAGTACCCTTGACCCTTCTACAGGAGCAGCTTGACCTGAGGGTGCTGAAAAAGCTGGGGATGAAAAAATTCAAAGAACCCGAACTTATCTACTGGCGCGAGTTCTGCAATAAGGTGAAGCATCCGGCCTCGGGTGAGGTTACCATAGTTGTCTGCGGCAAGTACACCGAGTATCCCGATGCATATAAATCTATTCTGGAGGCCTTTATCCATGCCGGCGCGAGCAACGATGTGAAGGTGCATGTGCGGCTTGTCGGGGCTGAAGCGGCGGAGAGCGAGGGGTATGATTTTGTCCGGGAGCTTGATGGCGTGAGCGGCATTCTCGTTGCTCCGGGCTTTGGCGACAGGGGGATTGAGGGCAAGGTCGCCTTCATCCGTTACGCCCGGGAGAAAGGGATTCCGTTTTTTGGAATATGCCTGGGAATGCAGTGCGCTTCGGTTGAGTTTGCGCGCAATGTGTGCAATCTGGCGGAGGCAAACTCTACAGAGTTCAATAAGAGGGCCCGCTATCCGGTCATTGACCTGATGGAGCAGCAGAAAAAAGTGAAAGAAAAGGGCGGAACAATGCGCCTTGGAAGCTACCCCTGCATCATCAAAGAGGGGACGAAGGCCAATGAAGTGTATGGCAAATTCCTCATCAATGAACGCCACCGGCACCGTTTTGAGTTCAATAATGCCTATCGGGAGACTTTTGAAGAGCATGGTATGGTCTTCTCGGGTACCTCTCCAAATGGTGAACTTGTGGAGATCATTGAAATCAAGAACCATCCCTGGTTTCTTGCAGTGCAGTTCCATCCGGAGCTGAAGTCGCGGGTGCAGTCGGTTCATCCTCTTTTCCACGGTTTTGTTGGTGCAGCAAAATCCTATGCATCAGCCGGCCATCAGCCGGAGCTTGCGGTGAGTGAATCTCCCTCTATGCCGATGCAGCCGCCCATGCAGGATGCGCCTGCAGAAACTTACGCCGCCTATTCCGGTGAAGCTGAAGCTGTGGATAAGTCATTTTTCCCCGACGGGGGCGGTTTTGAAGAGGAGAGAGATCGCGGGCTCTAAGGGCCCGGATCGGCTGGTTTAACTCTTACGCTGCCAGTCCATTATGCCCGGCTTCCAGTCCCTCCCTGATGCCCTCCATTCAAGCGCAGGCCACCATGTGTGTCGCGCCCCTTCCTCTTCATAGTGCAGTCGCACCTCTCGCTGTTTACCGTCCTTGTTAGACGATCATCCCGATATTCTGCCGACATTGCGTCCTGATGTCATTTTTCAGGATTAGTAAGCACTTTCCCCGATTTTCAGCTTCGAGTCTGGACTACAACGCGCATTCAGACTCCAAAATTCTACGAAGCGAGATGAATTATAGAATATTCGACGCCCTCAAAAAGAGAGGAATTGAAATTCCTTTGCCTCAGTCCGACCTCCATTTTCGGAGCACCGATGTTCTTTTTTGGGAGAAAGAAGGAGAGACAGTCGGGAAAAGCTGAGGAGCCCAACAATTATTTTCACTAACTCAACACAGAGGCAGGTCGCTTTGTGCAGCTTTTTTTGATGCCCCCGCAGCTGCTTTACAAGACATTCTTCCGTGCAGGCAAAGGACCCACATTCGCAATGTGGGTCGATGAGGCGTGAAATTGTGATGGTTCCGGTATTTGGGTGAAATGCGCAAAGCCTTTGCTGTAAAGGGTTTGCGGGGATACGGCTTAAAGTTTACAATAAACGATGAAAAGATTTTGCAGAAGTCCGGAAAAGAGATACATTGGGTTCCCTTGATGAAGGAAACAGTTCTTTGATTGTCCGGTGTGGTGGCGAAACAGTGCTTTCTGCAACGGATAAAAAAATGAAAAAAGATTTTGCAGGAACCCGAGAAAGATTTACATTGGGTTCCCTTGATGAAGGAAGCAGTTCTTTTGACGACCCGAGACGGTAAAGCTTGTATGATTTGACTGTCAGGCGGGAAGAAAAAAAGAAAAAAGTTTTTGCAAGATTGGGGAAACAATGTTACATTGTTGTCCCTTGATTCAACAAGGAAGTTCTTTGAATTTGTTGCTAAGTGAACGCCAAAGTCAATTGCTTTGCAGTTGTTTACAACTCAAAGTTTATCAGCCGGATCAAACAGAATTAAACTCTACAACGGAGAGTTTGATCCTGGCTCAGGACGAACGCTGTCGGCGTGCCTAACACATGCAAGTCAAAGGGAAGCAGCTTCGGCTGTGAGTACTTGGCGCAAGGGTGAGTAATGTATAGGTAATCTGCCCTTAGGACTGGCATAACCTCGAGAAATCGAGGACAATACCAGATGATGCAGCGGGACCGCATGGTCATGTTGTTAAAGATTTATCGCCTAAGGATGAACCTATATCCCATCAGGTAGTTGGCAGGATAATAGCCTACCAAGCCTACGACGGGTAGCTGGTCTGAGAGGATGATCAGCCACATTGGGACTGAGACACGGCCCAGACTCCTACGGGAGGCAGCAGCAGGGAATTTTGCGCAATGGGCGAAAGTCTGACGCAGCAACGCCGCGTGGATGATGAAGGCCTTAGGGTCGTAAAATCCTTTTCTTGGGGAAGAAGCTCTGACGGTACCCAAGGAATAAGCCTCGGCTAATCACGTGCCAGCAGCCGCGGTGATACGTGAGAGGCAAGCGTTATCCGGAATTATTGGGCGTAAAGGGCG
>JABMPC010000083.1 GCA_013203905.1 Chlorobium sp.
GGCCTGACCGACAATGCCACACATACCTCTGAATCACCGATATTCCCCGAACTAAAAGTCAGGCGTTTTACCAAAAACGCCGATGAGATAAGCGAGTACATAACCTCGAAAATCGATCAGTGGGTAGGCTGGGATCTCCGGAGCAAAAAAACCGCTGTCGGCGGCATGAGGGTCATTCAGGCTGAAGTCTCATCATTTGCCCTTCTCGGCATTAAGATAAAAATCACTCTCGGACTTCTGGAGGAAACCGACTGCAAGGGTGAACGCATTACAACAGTCAACGCCAAAGCTGAAACCCAGATTGATTCGAAAGGTGACATGGGCGAGAGCCGACGGATGATCAGGATGATTCTTGACAGCACCGAATCCGAATTTGCAAGTCACATACTCACAGACGACGAATATTTCCTGCGCTCACTCGATGCAGAAGGACCTGCTGCTGCTTTTCAGCAGATTTTTAACCAGGTCGAACTCCGCCACACAAAAAAACCGGCAGGGAGCGCCAAAGCCACAACGATTGAGTTCCGCAAAACCCCTTCAAAAACAGGTCATCGACCTCAAGCTCTCAACAAAAAAAACTGAACCGGCAACCACCCCCACAAGCACAAGACCAAAAGTCACCGTCATCACCACGAAAAAATCCTTATAAGCAGTTTGATGAGAATTATTCTTCTTGGAGCCCCCGGTGCCGGGAAAGGCACACAGTCAAATTTCATTTCAAAAGCACTCGGCATCCCGCAAATATCCACAGGTGACATGCTGCGGGCGGCAGTAAAAGAAAAGACCCCGCTCGGACGCAAAGCAAAAGAGGTCATGGATTCCGGCAACCTGGTTTCAGACGACATCATCTTAGACATCATCAAGGAACGCCTCAAAGAAGCGGACTGCAAGAGCGGATGCCTGTTTGACGGCTTTCCCCGTACCATTACGCAGGCCGAAGCTCTTGATAGAGAAGGAATCACCATCAATCATGTCATTGAAATTCGCGTTGAAGACAGCGACATCATTCAGAGAATGAGCGGACGAAGAGTTCATCCGGCCTCAGGCAGAACCTACCATCTGGCCTTCAACCCCCCCGAGCAGCCCGGAGTAGACAATGAAACCGGTGAGCCCCTCATCCAACGGGCTGACGACACCGAAGAAACTGTAAAAAAACGACTTGCCATCTATCACGAACAGACATCCCCCCTCATAGAATACTATACCGGTCGCGCCGCGGCAGGTTCAGAGGACGCCCCTCAATTCACAACCGTGGAGGGAACGGGAAAGGTTGAAGAGATTCGGGACCGTATTCTCAAGGCACTTGGCGCCTGAACCATGCCACCACTTCCATGTATGCCCTCATCACAGCCGAACGCCTGTTCAGGGGAGAACCCTTCGTTCTCAGGGTACCTGAAGAGGCTGAAGCGTCTCTTCGGCCAGGAAGCATGGTACTCATTTCCTCTACAGGCGGTATGCAGTCCACTTCAACAGCATACATCCTTGAAACCGGTATTGAAGATCTTCCGTCCGACCCTCCAGCTGAACTGACCGACATCCTCTACGGAGGCACTCCCGTCCTCAGCCCCTCCATGCTCAAGCTCACGGATTGGATGGCCGGCTACTACCTCACCCGGCGGATTGATTCTATCACAGCAAGCATTCCCCTTGCCGTTCGCACCACTGTTGACCTCATAGTAGAGCCCTCAGACTTCACCCTTGAAGCAGAACCACGCAGCACGAAGAACACCGCCCTGCGCCGCCGCATCATGCAGCTGCTCAATAAAGAAGGGCAGATGGCTGTTAAACAGCTCCAGCGGCGTCTCGGAAAAAAACAGCTCTACGGAACCCTTGCGGAACTTGAACGGGGCGGCCACCTGAAGATCACAAGGAAAATCTCTTCAACAACACAGAAAACAGCACCCGCATGGCGCGTTGCCCCCTCCCTCCCCGCAGAACCCGAAGAGGGGCTTAAGAGCACTCCGAAACAGCTGGAGACATTCCGACGCATTGCGGCATTCGGCCCCGGCGGAGCCTCTTTTGACGCATCAAATGCATCGCGACGAATACTCAACACGCTGAGTGCATCGGGTTATCTTGAAAAAATAGAGATCCCCGTACACGGCCGCTTCGACACTGGCATGGCAACGCCCGACGAAGGCAAAAAAAAGCCTACTGCAGCACAGGAAACAGTGCTCACCTCTCTGAGAGAAGCATTCATGAAAGACTCCTATCACACCTTTCTTCTGCATGGCGTCACCGGTAGCGGAAAAACTCTGGTCTATATAGAATTCCTCAAGGTTGTCCTCGCCCAAGGGAAAACCGCCATTGTGCTTGTCCCCGAAATTGCCCTCACCCCGCAAACCGCTGGCCGATTCCGCCAGCACTTTGGCGACACCGTCACCATTATGCACAGCGCCATGAGCAAACAGGAAAAGTATGACGCCTGGCACAGCCTCAGAAGCGGTAGAACCAAAATTGCTCTCGGTGCCCGCTCAACCATTTTTGCCCCACTTGAAAACCTTGGGGCCATTATTGTTGACGAAGAGCACGATGGAGCCTACAAGCAGGACCGAAACCCCCGCTACAACGCCCGCGACATTGCCGTCATGAGAGCCCGAACTGAAGGGGCCATCTGCATCCTCGGCTCAGCAACCCCCTCCTTCGAATCCTACGGCAACGCACTTCAGGGCAAATACACACGCCTATCCCTCCCGGAGAGGATTGACGGGGCAACCATGCCGAAACTCTGTCTGGTTGTCATGAAAGACAGCCCCAAAGCCACACCCTCAATTTCAGACAAGCTACGCCACGAAATGGCAAAACGGCTTGAGAAAAACGAACAGATCATTCTCCTCCAGAACAGGAGAGGCTTTTCGGGCAGCGTCCTCTGCTTCGCATGCGGCCATGTTCCCCAGTGCCCCCACTGCGGCATACCCATGGTGTACCATGCCGGGCACCGCCAGCTCCGCTGCCACTACTGCGGCCACACCGAACCATTCAGCAACCTCTGTCCCTCATGCTCCTCCCCCGATCTCTTCTTCAAAGGAAGCGGCACAGAGAGGATTGAAGAGGAGCTCCAGACACTGTTCCCTGAAGAACGCATTCTCCGCATGGATGTGGACACCACAACAACAAAAGGCTCACACGGACGCATCCTCGATGAGTTCCGCGAAGGCAAAGCCCGCATCCTGCTCGGCACCCAGATGGTCGCCAAAGGGCTCGACTTTCCCAATGTCACACTTGTCGGCGTTCTCATGGCCGACATCGGCCTGAACCTCCCCGACTTCCGTGCCTCAGAAAGGATGTACTCGCTCCTCACACAGGTATCGGGACGCGCAGGGCGTTCATCCACCCCCGGCGAAGTCTACCTGCAGGTCTACAACCGTGAAAACGAAGTTTTCAACGCCCTGCTCACCGGCAGCTACAGTGAATTTTTCAAACTGGAAATGGCCTCACGCAAAGAGCTCGGATACCCCCCTTACACAAAGCTGGTGAAATTTGAATGCAGCTCGCCCGATGAACCCACGGCACAAAAAGCAGCTGAAGTCTGCAGAGAAATGCTCCAGACGGCACTCGCCGACACCAAAGGCCAAGTGCTCGGCCCCGCACCCGCCAGCATAGCAAAAATCCGGGGCAACTACCGCTACCATCTTCTGGTAAAACTCACTGAAGCCCGCCTCACGGAACCCTTCGCCAGATACCTCCAGCACGAAATCACCTCACGCTTCCGCA
>JABMPC010000084.1 GCA_013203905.1 Chlorobium sp.
GGGGTCAGGAAGAAGTTGATGAATCCGGGGCCTGCAACCTCTGTTTTTTCAATGCTTCCTGAAGGGAACCGGAGGTGGCCTATCAGTTCCTGCGCAAGTGCCCGGGGGTTTTTCCCGAGCTCTTTTGCGGCAAGAAACGCAATGTTTGTGGAAAAGTGTCCGAATTTTGCCGAGGCAGGCTTTTCTATCTGAACCGGCTGACCGGTTTCTATCCCCGCACTGCGGAGCGCATCTTGAATGACTGGTCTGAAAAATTGCTGCATCGCTCTCTTATGGTGATGTCAATGGGTTGTTTTCCGGTATTTTCCGGACAAGCTCCAGGGGGTCGAGTGCAGCGAAGTCGTCAATGACTGCAATGACATTTCCGAACGGGCTGAATGCCTCCCTGCTGTTTGTTGTGGTGATTGCTACGGCTGCCATGCCGGCACTTCTGGCCGCTTCAAGACCGGGAATTGCGTCTTCGAATACGATGCATGACGAGGGGGGAACATTGAGCAGTTCCGCCGCCCGCAGAAAAATATCGGGGTCGGGTTTGCCACGCTCGACATCGGATGCGGAAACAATTGCTCCGAAGGAGTGTCGCAAGTTGAGTATGTCAAGAACGAAGTCGATGTTTTTATGGCCGGCTCCGGTTCCTATCGCCAACTTTGTGCCGCAGTCGGCGGCTTTGGAAAGGAATGTTTCAAGACCCTGAAGGGGCTGGATTGCATGGCGCGAGGAGACGCGGTAGAGAAAGTCCTTGAGTTCGGTGAGGTGGTCGGCTTCGGCGGCGGTGATGTTGGGATCGAGAAAGTAGCGAAGGACATCATGCCCTTTCATTCCTGCTGTTTCCACAAGATATCGTTCGGCGTCCAGCCCTTCCAGCCCATAGTCGCGGAAGAGTTCTACCCATGAGTCGGCGTGGTGGCGCATGTTGTCAGTCAGCACCCCGTCCATGTCAAAAATGAATGCGCTTGGTTTGTTCATTGTTCCCCCAGATTCATGGCAGCCCGGACCTCCTCCATGGTTTTTCGGGCTATGGCTTTTGCTTTTGTTTCACCCTCAAGCAGAATGTCGCGGACCCTGTCGGGTTCGGAGGCGAAACGGCGCCGTTTTTCAAGAATGGGTTCCAGTTCCAGTGAGATTGCGCTCGCGCACATTTTTTTGCAGTCAACACATCCCAGCGCTCCTGAGCGGCAATCCTTTTCTACTGATGCTATGGTGTCGGGCGAGCTGAACCGGGAGTGGTAGCTGAAGACTGTGCAGACCTCAGGCCGTCCAGGATCGTTTCTGCGTATTTTCTCGGTGTCTGTTACCGCGTTGCGCATTTTCTGACTCACCTCTTCCGGACCGTCGGACAGCAGAATGGTGTTGCCGAGCGACTTGGACATTTTTGCCTTGCCGTCGAGGCCAACCAGCCGGGAGAATTTCGTGATTTTCGGCCTGGGCTCCTCAAAAACAGGGCCAATGACGGGGTGCGGATAATGGCTGTTGAACTTTCGTGCAATTTCACGGGTGATTTCCACATGAGGAATCTGGTCTTCGCCTACAGGGACAAGGTTCCCTTTGTATAGGAGTATGTCGGCCGCCTGGAGGACCGGGTATCCGAGGTGGCCGTAGGTGAGGGAGTCCATGTTCAGGTCGCGGACCTGCTCCTTGAGGGTCGGGTTTCTCTCAAGGCGGGAGGATGTGATCAGCATGGAGAATATAAGAAAGAGCTCTGCGTGCTCCTTGATCTGCGATTGACGGAACACTGGGCTTTTGCCGGGGTCCACTCCGGCTGCGAGCCAGTCGATGAGCATCTCGATGGTGTTCTGGTGTATCTCCCTGGTGTCGAGCGAAGTGGTCAGGTTGTGGTAATCGGCAATAAGAAAGCAGGTCTCGCAGCCCCTGGTCCCGTCGGGGTTGGTGATGTTCTGTTGCAGAACCCAGTTTTCCAGTGCTCCGGTGTAATGTCCGAGGTGCAGCTTTCCTGTTGGCCGCATCCCGCTTAAGATCCGCGGTGTTCCCATAAGAAATGAATGATGCCGCCCCGGGGTGCGGCAATACGCCTCTCAGGAGGCTTTGTGGAGATAGGCTTTTCGTCAATGCTTCAGAAGTTATAACAGTTCGGATAAAGATAAAAGGGCTTTGTTTGATAATAGTTTTGGTTGGGCTATATTATGCAACTTGTTTCGATGTTTTTTTGTTTCAAGTTCTTGACAGAAGAACATACCGAAATCAGATATTTTGAGAGTAAGTCCTATACAACATTCGCCTGCCCAACCATGTCAGATCCGGAAGGAAGCAGCATCCGGCATTGTGAGTGTGTGATATAGTAAGCTTACTCTCTTTTTTTTTCTCTTTTTTTCAATAACCGGGACAGTTTTACCATGGAACCTGCAGTTACGAAAGCGGCTCTTCTCAGCGAGCCGGTCCGCCATATCGACATCAAACAGCTCAACATAGTTCCTCTTGTAGACCAGATGGGAGAGACCGCTTTTCAGGCCAGAAACCTGGCGCGTGCAGCCTCCATTCTCGATATGATGCAGAGGGATAAGGAGTGTGCCGTCATCCTGACGCTTGCCGGCTCTCTCATCAGTGCCGGATTGAAGCAGGTTATCATTGATATGCTTGAAAACAACATGGTTGATGCCATTGTTTCCACTGGCGCGAACATTGTCGATCAGGACTTTTTCGAGGCGCTCGGCTTCCTGCACTACAGGGGAACACAGTTTATCGATGACGCCATTCTCCGCGACCTCCATATCGACCGCATCTACGATACCTTCATTGATGAAGACGACCTCCGCGTATGCGACGACACTCTGGCCCTCATTGCCGATTCCATGCCGCATGGGCCGTATTCGTCACGGGAGTTCATTGAGGAAATGGGCCGCTATATTGAGGCGAACAATCACGATAAAAACTCCATTGTCTACAAGGCCTTTGAGAAGGGTGTGCCTATTTTCTGCCCTGCATTCTCCGATTGCTCTGCCGGGTTTGGCCTGGTTCATCACCAGTGGCACAACCCCGAAAGCCATGTTACAATTGACTCGGTAAAAGATTTTCGTGAGCTGACACGCATCAAGATAGAGAATGACCGGACAGGAATTTTCATGATTGGCGGCGGCGTTCCGAAGAACTTCACCCAGGACATTGTGGTTGCCGCAGAGGTGCTCGGCTACGAGGATGTTTCCATGCATACCTATGCCGTGCAGATAACCGTTGCCGATGAGCGCGACGGCGCACTTTCAGGCTCAACCCTTAAAGAGGCAAGCTCCTGGGGCAAGGTAGACACCGTTCATGAGCAGATGGTCTATGCAGAGGCTACCATTGCCATGCCGCTCATTGCCGGCTATGCATACCACAAGCGCAATTGGGAAGGCCGGCCCGCAAGGAATTTCAATGCCATGCTCAATCAACCGCAGGTCAACCCATAGGGAGAAGAGATGAAGTTTTTTATTGATACAGCTGATCTGGACGAAATCCGCTCAGCAGCGGAGCTTGGCATGCTTGACGGTGTGACGACCAACCCGTCGCTTATTGCAAAAATCGTGAAGGATCCGTCAAATTTCACCCGCCGCGATTTTTTTGACCATATCGCGGCCATTTGCGATTTGGTTGACGGCCCTGTCAGTGCCGAGGTAACTTCGCTGGATGCCGCGTCAATGATACAGGAGGGGGAGGCGCTTGCAGCCATTCATGACAATGTTGTTGTCAAGTGCCCTCTGACCATTGAGGGGCTCAAGGCTATCAGCCACATGTCCGAGGCTGGCATAGACACTAATGCGACTCTTGTCTTTTCGCCCAGCCAGGCGATACTTGCCGCAAAGGCCGGGGCCTCCTTCGTCAGTCCCTTTATCGGGCGTCTTGATGACATCAGTGCTGACGGAATGGCTCTTGTTGAGGATATTGTTGCTATCTACGACAATTACGGTTATATGACCGAAGTGCTTGTGGCAAGCGTTCGTCATCCGCAACATGTGGTGGAGGCGGCAAGAATTGGTGCTGATATCGCCACCATCCCTTATAGCGTCATCCGTCAGCTTGCCGTTCATCCTCTGACTGAGAGCGGCCTGAAAAAATTCATGGAAGATGCTTCGGTCATGAAGCCCTGAGCTGCTGACGGTCTTATTGGCTGATGACCTCTACGCGGACCCTTGCGGTACCCTTCTGATAAAAACCCAGCTGCCGGGCCCCCTCGGCGCTTAAATCTATGACGCGGTCGTCAACAAACGGACCGCGGTCATTGACCCTTACGACGATAGACTGGCTGTTTTCAAGGTTGGTCACCCTCACAACTGATGGAAGAGGCAGGTATTTATGTGCCGCGCTCGGGGTTCCGGGGTCGAACTGTTCCCCGTATGCCGTTGGCTGGCCGTTGTTTTTCTTGAGGGTTTCGTGTCCGTACCATGAAGCCATTCCTACCTCTTCATAGGCGAGAGCCTGCTGGTAGCTCATCGGCACATACACCCGTCCGTTGATGATGTAGGGAGTGTTTTTGAGTTTTCCCAGCCGGTAGGCCTCTTCGGGGGAAATCCGTCTGCTCTCCTCCCGTATGAACGGGCCTCGTCCAGTGGAGCAGGAGCTCAGGGCAAGGACAAGAAGAAGGAAAGATGTTTGCAGCGCTCGTTGTTTCATGTGATTCAGCAGTGATTGGTTGGCTTGTGTCCGGGGGCTGGTTCATTAAAAGTAGCCAATTTACGGGAATTTTCCCTTTATGAGCGGTATATTCCTGTAAGCATTTTATGGCAACTGCATCTGCAGGGGCATTCAGACAAAGATCGGAATTTTATGGTTGTCGACTCTGTGCCGAAGAGCCCTCTGGGCGTCCTGATACTCCATGGGTTTACTGCGACCGGCGAGAGCGTCGAGGCTCTTCGCCGCCCGCTCGAAGCGCTGGGCGTTCCCGTCAGCCGTCCGCTGCTTTGTGGTCACGGAGCGCCTTCTCCCGAAGCGCTGAAAGGGGTCCGCTGGCCTCAGTGGTTTGATGATGCAGAGGCGGCTTTTGAAGAGCTTTGCCTGAAGGCCCACCGTATTGTGGTGGTGGGTCACAGCATGGGGGCTCTTCTCGGCCTCAACCTTGCCGCAGCCTTTCCCGAGAGGGTGGATTCGCTCATTCTGGTGACCCCGGCCTTCAGGCTGGTTTCTCTGCTTGGGCCTGGCCGTCCAATGCATTTTGCCGCAGGCATGCTCAGCACTTTCTTCAGAAAATGGAATCTCAAATCGGTGTTTGCCGACCCCGATGCAGCCAGCTGCAAGGCTCACTATGAGTGGGCGCCGACTGACGCAATTCTCTCGTTTTTCGACCTTGTCGACCATACCGCGCGCCTTCTGCCGAAGGTCAGTTGTCCGGTATTCATTGTCCATAACCGGCATGAACAGACTGTACTGCCTGAAAGCGTCACCCTGCTCAGCGAAGGTCTTGCCACGCCGCAGGCCGACAGGGAGATTCTCTGGCTGGAGCGGTCTGGCCATCAGGTTTTCTGCGACTGCGAGAGGGACTTTGCCGTCGGTGCCGTGGCCCGATATGTGTCGGGCCGCCTTGCCCTTTGCTCTGAGCCCTCCATGTGAACGATGGAGTGGAGTGGTATCTTTGGCGGTATGGCTGTGCTGCCGGTATAGCCACGACAACAACACCTTAAAGTCTTCCCCTGATGCCGAAACTCTGTCATAGATATTCCTCATTCCTCTTCATCCTGAAGAGCATCCTGATGCTTATCCTGCTCATAACCTCCACCGGCTGCTCTTCGGTGGTTTCCAGAGAACAAGTGGGGGCCCGATATGTTTTTCTCTTTATCGGTGACGGTATGGGGCTTGCGCAGGTTGAACTCGGTCGTGCGCTTCTTGCCCCCGGCGACTCTCTTGCCTTTACTTCGTTTCCTGTAACGGGGCTGGTCTCGACTTCCGCTCCGGACCGTTACATCACCGATTCAGCGGCAGCGGGTACGGCTCTGGCCACCGGTTTGCCGACAGCCATTGGCACGGTTTCCATGGCCGCCAACCATCGCGATACGCTCAGAACCATTGTTGAAATGGCCGAGGCCGGGGGCAGAAGAACCGGCGTGGTGAGCAGTGTGGGTATTGATAATGCCACACCAGCATGCTTTTATGCGCATGAGCCGCTTCGTGGCAGCTATTATGCCATTGCTCTGCAGATGGCTTCCAGCGGGGTTGATTATTTCGGTGGCGGCCGGCCGGAGGGGAACTTCCCTCATAAGCGCGCAGGGGCTGCGGTCGACAGAGGAGATATTGACAGCCTTATGCACCGGTCGGGATACTCGGTCGTGAAGGATAGTGCATCTCTGGCGGCCGTACAGTCGGGCAGGCTCTGCATCGCCTCAGCGCCCTCCAGCCTGAAGGGGGCCCTTCCCTTTGAGATGGACCGGCCTGCCACCGAGGCTGATCTTGCCCTCTTTACCCGCGAGGGGATCAGGCTTCTGGAGAATCCACAAGGGTTTTTCATGATGGTTGAGGGGGGAAAAATTGACTGGGCGTGCCATGCCAATGATGCTGCCGCTGCCGGCATTGATGTAGGGGCTTTTGATCGCGCCATTCGTGAGGCGGTTCAGTTCTACCGTCGCCATCCTGATGAGACGCTGATTGTTGTTACCGCCGACCATGAGTGCGGAGGGCTGTCTCTTGGCAACCGTGAGGGGGGTTACCAGAGCCGGATATCTCTTCTGCATGCTCAGAAGCTTTCTCTGGAGAGACTTTCCGGAAAAGTTGCTGCATGGAAACGCTCTGGTGGAGTGAGCTTTCAAGCGGCCCTCGATAGCGTCAGGGCGTTTACCGGGCTTCGGGCCGGTGCTGCCGATTCTGTTTTTGCCCTCTCGGTGGCCCAGCAGCGTGAGCTGCGGGACGCATTCAGGGCGACCATGTCTTCGGGTGTGCCCCGGACTGGTCAGTACGGCACCGATGACAGTTTTTCGCCGGCAGTTGTCGGCATCCTTAACCGTCGGGCCGGGGT
The DNA here is from genome assembly GCA_013203905.1 of Chlorobium sp. Taxonomy (GTDB): domain Bacteria; phylum Bacteroidota; class Chlorobiia; order Chlorobiales; family Chlorobiaceae; genus Chlorobium. Next base: position 6,932 of record JABMPC010000084.1, read on the forward strand.
GGGCTGGAGTAGCAATGTGCATACGGCAGTTCCTGTCCCTGTTTTTGCGCTTGGCCGCAATGCTCACATGTTTGCCGGGTTCTACCCGAATACGGCCTTCGGAAAAAAGCTTATGCAGGCTTCCGGACTGCCCGGATCTTTACGGTAGCGTGGAGCGGGAACTGATTTTGCCCTGCTCAGGAATTTTCTGGGAGCCGGAATGCGTTGTCAGTGTGAAGAGCATTTGAAACGATATAAACTCTGGATATATGACTGATCTTTCGACGACCTGGATGGGGCTCGAACTGAAAAGCCCGATTATTGCCGCAAGCAGCACTCTTACCGGCAGCGTTGAACAGGTAAGCGAAGCGGCCCGATGCGGGGCTGGAGCTGTGGTGCTGAAATCGCTTTTTGAAGAGCAGATATTTCAGGATGCGCAGCGGAGTCTTGGAGGCAATGAACAGCAATTTTATTATGCCCAGGCGGAGGATTACATACGGGAGTATTCACGGGGTGATGCTCTTGCCGGCTATCTTGAGCTTATACGAGCCTGCTCAAGGGAGGTTTCAGTTCCGGTCGTTGCCAGCATCAACTGTGTCTCGCCGGGAGAGTGGGTGCAGTTTGCCCGTGAGATTGAAGAGGCAGGTGCAGAGGGTCTTGAAATCAATATTTTTGTGATGCCTTCCGATCCGTCAAAGAGTTCGGCAGAAAATGAACAGGTGTATTTTGATGTGCTCAGAGCCGTCACCCGGGCGGTGAGGATTCCCGTTGCGGCTAAAGTCAGCAGCTATTTTTCAGCTCTTGCTCATACGGCTGAGGCTCTCCCTTCAACAGGAATCGGCAGTATAGTGATGTTCAACCGGTTCTTTTCGCCCGATATTGACATTGAATCGCTAGAGCTCAAGCCGGCTCCGATTTTTAGTACGCCGGGTGATTATTACAACTCCCTGCGCTGGATAGCCATGCTTTCCGGACGGGTCGGGTGCGACCTTGTGGCTTCCACGGGTGTACACGACAGCGAAGCGCTCGTCAAGCAGCTGCTGGCCGGAGCAAAGGCGGTTGAGATTGCCTCGGTGCTCTATCTGAAAGGGTTTGAGGAAATTCGCACCATGCTTGAGGGACTTGAAGAGTATATGGAGCGCCATGGGTTTTCCTCTCTTTCTGATTTTCAGGGGCGGATGAGCATGAAGCACTCTCTTCATCCTGCAGCCTGGGAGCGCTCACAGTTTATGAAACATTTCAGTGACATTTCCTGAGCCGCTCTTGAGCGGCCGAAGAATTCTTTGGAAGTTCATTGGCCAGAGAGTACTTTGACGCCCGAACGGCGATACAATCCCAATCACTCACACATTCACCAATGCTTCTCTCTTCTTCCATTGCCGGAAAATTTCTGATGGCGCTGGCCGGTCTTTTTCTTGCGGTGTTTCTTCTTGTTCATCTCGGCATCAATCTCCTGCTTCTCTCAAGTGATGGCGGCCGGGCCTTTACGGCGGCCGCGGAATTCATGGCCACCAACCCGATCATAAAAATTGCTGAGCCGGTTCTTTTCGGCGGCTTTCTTCTCCATATCATTTTCGGCATGATGGTCTCTGGCCAGAACCGGGCAGCACGCCCCGTGCGCTATGAGGAGAGCAACAGTTCGGAAACATCGTTCATGTCGAAATACATGTTCCATACAGGCATTATTGTCTTTCTGTTTCTTGCCATGCACATGGCAGATTTCTATCTGATCAAGACTGGTTTCATAGCGCCTCCCGAGGGAATAGGCCAGCATGACTTCTACCACAGAGCGATGCTGCTTTTCTCAAACCGTTGGTACTCTTTCTTTTATATCCTCAGCATTCTTGTGCTTGGCTTCCATCTCAACCATGCCATACAGTCGGCATTTCAGACACTTGGGCTGAACCACAGCCGCTACACGCCTGTACTGAAGCTGGCAGGTTCAGTCTATGCCATTGTTATCACGATTGGCTTCAGCCTCATACCTCTGTGGATAGCATTTATCCCCTTAACGAGACTCTGAGAAACCCTTCACTACTTTCATGACACGACTCAATGCAGCCATTCCTGAAGGCCCGCTTGCCGATAAATGGACGGCATACCATTCGGGATGCCGGCTGGTAAGCCCCGGAAACAAACGCAAGCTTGATATTATTGTTGTCGGCACAGGGCTTGCCGGCGCTTCGGCCGCTGCTTCACTGGGAGAGCTGGGCTATAATGTCAAGGCGTTCTGCTATCAGGACACCCCCCGCAGGGCACACAGCATTGCTGCCCAGGGGGGAATCAATGCGGCGAAGAACTACCCCAATGACGGCGACAGCGTTCACCGGCTTTTTCACGACACCGTCAAGGGTGGGGACTATCGCGCCCGTGAAGCCAATGTCTACCGTCTGTCTGAAGTCAGCAACCAGATTATAGATCTGGCCGTGGCTCAGGGTGTTCCGTTTGCGCGTGAATACGGTGGCCTCCTGGCAAACCGATCCTTCGGAGGCGCACAGGTGTCGAGAACCTTTTACGCGCGCGGCCAGACCGGCCAGCAGCTTCTGCTGGGCGCCTACGGCGCACTGAACCGGCAGATTGCAGCCGGAAC
>JABMPC010000085.1 GCA_013203905.1 Chlorobium sp.
ATGAGAATGATGGCCGAGGGGGGCAGATAGTCAAGAATTGTTGCTGTTTCGGCTGCGTCTGTTTCGCCGGGTGTGAATGCGGCAGTGATGGTGGCGGATGAAAGGGTTTTGCCTGAGAGCTGGCTGTTGATGTCGAACTGGCGCAGAGAGGTGATTGTGTCGCCAAAAAACTCAACCCTCAGCGGCTCGGATGCTCCGAAGGAAAATATATCCATGATTGCGCCGCGCAGTGAAAACTCGCCTTCATTCTCAACAAAGTCTCTCTGCTCGAAACTGTTCGCTGTAAGGAACTGCCTGATACGCTCATATCCGCACTCCATGTCAACAGCAATGGGGAACATGCGGTTTTCCGATTCGGGTGGGCTGCAGAGTGGCGCCAGGAGTTCGCTCTGCAGCGACAGGATGAGGGGGCGGCTTTTTTTCCGGAGGGCCTCAATGGCAGCCGGGAGTTCATCGGATGTATTGAAGGTTGCGTTGCCTGAAACAAGTGAGGGCAGGTCGTGAAGATAGAGCTCAAAGCTGCTCTGTGCTGCCAGTATTACAACAACTTCATCGGTGGCTGCATGAATGGCAGCTGAGAGGAGCGGCGCAAGCGAACCGTGGATGCCGGCAATATCTATTGCTTTCTGTCGGGGAGAGGCAGGGGACTTGAGTGCTGAAAGAAGTTTCCTGAAGGGCTCTGACTGACGGAGGGTTTCAATAAGGAATCCCGCATTCTTTCTTTTCAGCGGGGCACTGTGAAGGTCCGTATCCGATATTGTTTTCATAAGAGGGCGGTAAACTATATTTTCATGCATGCATCCGCGGCCAGTCAGAGACTGCCGGCAGTGTGGCGCGAAACCTGCACCAGTGGAATAAGTCCCTTACTATATGGAAAAAATTCTTGAACTGAAAAATCTCAAAACCTACTTTGCTACTGATGGTGGCGTTGCCAGAGCTGTTGATGGGGTGAGTTTTTCGCTTGGCCGGAACCGGACGGTCGGAGTTGTTGGGGAGTCGGGTAGTGGCAAATCGGTGACTGCTCTGAGTATTATGCGTCTGCTTCCGATGCCGCCGGGCTATTTTGCCGGGGGTGAGATTTTCTGGAAGGGGCGGAATCTTCTCTCATTACAAGATGATGAGATGCGGCGGTTGCGGGGCAATGATATTGCAATGATTTTTCAGGAGCCTATGAGCTCGCTGAACCCGGTGTTTACCTGTGGCAGCCAGATTATGGAGCAGATTCGGGTTCATCACCCTGAGATGGCTGCTGTTGAAGCCAGAGAGCGCTCTGTGGAACTGCTTCACCTTGTCGGCATTGCCAATCCCAGTGAGCGTTTTTCAGCCTGGCCGCATGAGCTTTCAGGGGGCATGCGCCAAAGGGTCATGATTGCCATGGCACTTTCCTGCAACCCGGCCCTGTTGATTGCTGATGAACCGACCACTGCGCTTGATGTGACTGTTCAGGCACAGATTCTTGACCTGATAGGGACGCTTCAGGCCGATACCGGTATGAGCGTGCTCCTGATAACGCATGATTTTGGTGTTGTTGCCGAGCTGTGTGAAGAGGTGCTGGTGATGTATGCCTCAAGAGTTGTGGAAAAAGGGGAGGTCCGCCAGATTTTCAGCAACCCTCTCCATCCCTATACCCGTGGTCTCTTGGAGTCCATCCCGAGAATGGGTGTCCCAAAAGAGCGGCTCCATGTTATTGAGGGTAGTGTTCCCAGTGCGCTGAGAGAGCCTGTGGGATGCCGGTTCAGCGATCGCTGCCCGCTTGCAGACTCGCGGTGCCGCAGCATCGAACCGGAACTTGTGGCCTATGAAGCGGGGCATGAGGCAGCCTGCTGGAAAGCTGGCTGAGTGCGCCAGTTTGTTGCAGTTCTGTGACGAATTCCCCCTTCAGAGGATTCCGTGCGATATTGCATTACATTACCTTTTATGATAAAACTGTAATAAAATATCCCCCCCAGCGCATATGTCAGATCCATTACTTCTTGTTGTTGAGGATGACCGGAACCTTGCAAAGCTTGTAGGGTACAATCTTGAGAAGGCCGGTTATAAGTGCCTGTTTTCAGAAAATGGAGAAGATGCTTTCGACCAGCTTTCACGACGCAGTTTTGATCTTGTTCTGCTTGATGTGATGCTTCCCGGCATTGACGGCTTTGAGGTCTGCCGCAAGATTCGCCAGCATCAGATTTACAAGGATATTCCCATTATCATGCTCACCGCCAAAGGCGAAGAGATCGACAA